>JBPOHE010000056.1:0-19281 GCA_052035915.1 Pseudomonadota bacterium | reverse complement strand
GTAGTGCTCATAGTCGTTGACATCGATCACCCAGAGATCGCCGCTTTTCCGGGTCTTCACCTTGGAGCCAGAGTCCGAGGACACCCTGGTTCCACTGAAGATCAACACCCGTTTGAGGCCACCCGGGGGCGTCACATGCACCTTGGCATTGCCCGGATTACCCCGGATCACGCCGAAATCGCACTGGGTCGAACCCTGGGGTGCCCCTTCCATTGAACAGGGCACCTGGCCGGTAGCGTGGTAAGGCGTGCCCTTGACCTTGGCGTCGCTCGCCGGAGCCGCCCCCAAATCGGATGAAGCGGCGCCGCTGATGCCGACGGTGAGGGTAAAATTGGCTGTCTCGTTGCGGCGGGCCGCACTACGCATCAAATAGACGCGGATGCTGTATTCACCGTCGGACGGGAGGGAGCCCGTCCACTCGTTGCCGCTGGTGGAACCCACAAAGATGGCCACATCCACGGAGCCAGGTGGGAGCACGTTGAAGTAGTTGGCGGTGTTCGAGGTCTTCAGCGAGACGCTCATAGTCTGCCCGGCCTTGGCGCGCAGCTTATAGTCGATCGTGTTGTAGCCCTTGAGTGAGCCCTTCACCGAAGCTGACGAAGCCCCTTTCGCGAATTGCAGCGGCCGAGTCTCGATGGAATCGGCGGCGATGACCCCGAAGCCGGCCAGCGCCAACACACAAGTCAGTACCAAGCGCTGAATTCCTCGTCTCATTTGCACCATCCTCCTAAGTTGTGTAAAAAATGCGCCACCAATCGCTCGGCGGCACAACAATTGAGAAGCCAGATCGTGTCACAGCATCAGTAGCCCAAGAGCCGCGAGGCATCAAGTTGTCAGTGCCGAAACCGAAACCAGAGGGGGCCGTGGGTTACTCTACTGAGACTATCCCCTTGCGGATGGCGAATCGGACCAGATCTGCCAGATTGTCGATGCCCAACTTCATCATGAGCCGGCTGCGGTAGGTCTCCACGGTTTTAACACTGATGCCGAGGTGTGTCGCGACATCCTTGTTGCGCATCCCCTGGGCAATCAGGCGCAGCACTGCAAGCTCGCGGTCTGTCAGGTTTCTCTGAGCTACCTCGGCCACGTGTTGCGCCGCACCATTACCACCCTCGGTGACCGCCGCGCTGACGAAGATCTCGCCTTGGAGCACGGCGCGAATCGCACCGAACAGGTCGGCACTCGCCTCGCCCTTCACCACATAGCCGCTGGCGCCCGCCTCCAACATGCGATGCATGCAGTGGCCCTCCGCGTACATGGACAAAGCGATGATGCGGGTCGCAGGCGATGCCGCGCTGATCCCGGCCGCCGTTTCGATGCCGTTCATGCCCGGCATCGCCACATCGACCAGGGCTACGTCCGGCGTCAACTCCCCGGCAAGCCTGACAGCCTCGGCGCCGTCGGAGGTCCGGGCAACCACGCGCCACCCGGGCTCGCGCTCCATCAGGGCCGTCAGGCCCTCGAGCATCAGGGTATGGTCGTCGCAGAGCAAGAAGGTGAGGTTCATGGATCGAGCGGTCGGAGCTCTGGGGTCTCGGTCACTTCAGAATCTGCTCGGGAAGGCATGGAGAAAGCCGCGCCCATCGGCACATGAATGGTGACGTGTGAGCCTTGAGCGCCGGACTCCACGCTGAGAAGACCCCCGAGCACGGCTAGACGCTCCCGAATACTGTAGAGGCCGTAACCTCCGCTTGCACCGCTCGCTCCCGTCTCGTCATCGGTTCGAAAGCCCTGTCCGTTGTCGCTGGCCTCGACATCTATGCCGTCGCCACCAGAGGATACAAGGATAGCAGCCTTGCTAGCTCTCGCATGTTTCACGATGTTGTACACGAGCTCCCGTGCGCATTGGTAGAGGACCACTGCCATTTCTATTGGCAGCTCCGGGATCTCGGTTGTCTGAACGTAGGAAATCGCAACCCCGCTACGCGACGAGATATGAGCAGCAAGAGACTGAAGCGCTCGGGGCAGTCCGCCGAGGTAGAGAGACGGCGGGCTCAGCTCGAACTGCAAGCTCCGCAGCTCGCCAAGGGCCTCCCGGACGAGCACGAGTCCCACATCCAGTCGCTCGTCGCCTGCGGCGTGCTCTTCCGTCTCCGGATGCTTGACGACGGCTTCGATCTGAAGACTGGCAATCGCCAACTTCTGCATCGCACCGTCGTGCAGCTCTGCGGCAAGCCGCTTGCGCTCGCGTTCCTCCACCACGGAGATCTCCGTGGCCAACGTCCGGAGACGGGTATTAGCGGCGTCCAAGGCGTCGGTGTGTGCCTTCAGTGCGGATTCGCGTTCTTGGATCGCCGCCAGTAGCTGATTCAAGCCCTTCACGAGGGTGTCGATCTCAGCAAACGAAGCCGGTTGATAGACCCGCTTTCGGTAGTCCCCCCGCTCCGAGATCCCCTTGGTCTTCGATGCCAGGTCCAGGATCGGTTCAGAGATCCGCCGGTGGAGGCGCAGCGCAACCAGCTGCGAGATCGCCAAGGCGACCAGGAATACAACCCCCGCCAACGCCGCATAATGCTGTAGCTGATCGGCCAGTTGGTCCGTGCGCGCATGGATGAAGATCCTGCCTATGGCTTTCCCGTCGAGTGTCAGCTGCCGCAACACCTCGACGGTGCCGATCCCGAGCAGCGAGACATCCCGATGGACGCCATCCTCCATTCGCATCGAGGTGCCCGCCGGCAGCCCCGGGTCCCTGAGGTACCGGGCGAATATCCGGCCTTGGGCGTCGTACAAGGTCGCGAAGCGGATCTGCGGCTCCTGGCGCAGGCCGCCGAGGATCTTCTCCGCCGTTTCGGGTACATCGAATACCAAGGCGGACAGGCAGTTGTTGCCCACCACCACGGCAAGCACCTCCATGTCCCGCACCATCTGGCTGCGCAACAAGCGCACGTCGTTTACGACGAACAGGGTGCTGGCGGCGATTATGGTCGACAGGCTGATGGCCGCGGAGATGAGCAGCAGGCGCTGGCGGATCGAAGGGAGACGCGGCGGCTTCATTTGAGCACCTCCGCCACGTCATAGAGCTCGGCGGAAACCATGAGCCCGCGCGCCATGAGTGCCGAGCGGTTAATGCGGAAGCGCAGCCGCTCGACCTTGCGAAAGACGTCCGGCTTGCGGAACAGCTCGATGGCGACGCCGCGGCCGGCGTAACCCGGCGTGTCCCCGACCAGAAGCATCGGTTGGCCCGCCGTGCGCCGGACGATGGCGTCAAGCTGATCTTCCGCGTCGGCACCCACGAACAGGATCTCGCAAACATCAAGTACATCCGCGCTTGCAAAGCCACGGACCTCGATGCGCCGCCCGACGACCCGCTTGCCGTCACGCTCCAGGACGCGAAGGGCCACCTCCATGACAGGGTTGCCGATCACCCCGATCACGAACGGCCGGACGGCGGGCGCCTCTGGCCACTGGATGAAGCGGGTGAAGTTGTAGATGTAGGCGACCTCGAGCTCGGCGAGCGGGTCTTCGCCTTCCGAGGTCTGTGCCGCGGGTGTCAGGGCGCAGCACAGCAGGAAGATCAGGAGCGCCGCAACGCGCGGAATGCCGTGACGGCAACCGTCGCCCGCGTCGTGCGACGGGTGTTGGTTGGGGTGAGGAACGAGCCCCAACATTTCTCGATCCCAAGGCCGGCGATGTTGGGGGTTCGCAAGCTCACCCCAATCTACCGGCTTTTCGGGGTCACAGGGGCTCAAAATTCCCAGCCGACGGTCGCGGTGATCACCCGCCCCGGCCCGATGAGTCCCCGCTCGAAATCGGCCAGCTCCTTGGCGGGGTAGCGGCTCTCGGTGTCGAGCAGATTCGAGACGTTGAGGTCCGCGTAGAACCCATTGCCGGGATGGCGGTAACGCAGATTCGCGCCCAGGTTCCAATAGGGGTCGACGCGCTCGCCGACGCGCAGGGTGACACCCGGTGTCGGTCCGCCCACGAAGTTCCAGTCCGCCTCCATGCCGCTCACGTAGTGGGCAAACGCGGCGTAGGTCACTGGCCCGCGCCTGTAGTCCGCCTTGAGCTTGACCAGCAGTGCCGGGGAGTAGCCGGGGTCGATGCCGGTCTTGCGGTCCTCGGTGTGCTGCCAGGTGGCGCTCGCGCCGAGGTTCAGCGTCGGCAGCGGACGCAGCTCCCCGATCAGCTCGAGGCCGTTGGTCGTCCACTCCCCCGAGTTGTCGTCGACGGCCTGGTAGTCCCCCGTGGCGGGATCGACCCGCTGGATCGTGCGCACGATATTGGAAGTCTGATTGCGAAACAGGCTCGCGCTCAGCGTCCAGGCGGGCTGCGTCTGTACATACACGAGCTCGGTGGTCGCGATGCGCTCGGCCTGGGGGAACTGGACCTGATCGGTGTCCTGGGCCGCGGTGCCCCAGATCAGCTTGACCACCTGGTGGCTATCCAGACTCCAGAGGGCGGCGACGCGGCCGGTGAGCAGGTTGCGGTCGTCGACGGCGACATCCTCGTCAGTGCGCAAGCCGGTCAGAAAATTGTCGCTGCTATAGGAGTAAGAGCTCGGAAGGCGCGACAGGCGCACCCCGCCGACGAATCGCAGCCGTTCGACGGGCGTCCAGGCGACCTCGGTGAACAGGTCGTGGGTCGCGAAGGTGCCGACCCGATTGGTCTGGTCGACCAGGGGCGGCACGGCGGCCATGTTCTTGATGTCCTCCACCCGCCGTAACCGGTACCCGGCAAGGAGATTGAGGTTCGATCGCGGGTCCCAGACGAGGTCCAGCTCCAGGTCCCAGCGCCGGTAGTGCATCTGCTGAGCGCCGTCGATCGCGGGCGAGATGAAATCGAAGGCGGTGAGCTTGACGCGCTCTTCGCTGGCGACCGCGCTGGCGCGCACTCCCAGGTTCTCCGCAATGGCGTGCTCCCAGCCGAGCGCCGCATGCCAGGTGGTCAGGCGGGGTTGGTTCCCGTTCTCGAAGCTCGGGGTGAACAGATAGACCCCGTAGTCCTTTTCCGTGTAGCGCAGATCCGCCGTCCATTCGCCCCAGCCCGCGGACAGATCCAGACTCACATCCCGCTGGGGTACGTCCCCGTCCAGACTCGAATGCATGCCCGGGACCAACCGCGCGAGCTGGGCGGGGCCCATCATGTCCGCGTACGCGCCGTCGAGACCGTCGGTGCGGTAGCCGCCGGCATTGAGCACGATGAACCCGTCGTTGGTCTGCGTCCCGAGGCGCGCAAACAGGCGGCCGCTGTCGCGGCTGCCGTAGCTTGCCGAGACCCGGGGACCGTTCCGGCCGATCTCGTTGGTCACCACGTTGATCACGCCGAGAAAGGCGTTGTTGCCGTAGATCACCGACATGGGCCCGCGAATCACCTCGATGCGGTCGATGGACTCCACCGGGATGTTCATCTGGGCGATTTCGGGGATGGTCAGCGCCTTCTGCCGCGTCTGATGCTGCGGGACCCCGTTGACCAGGAGCTGCACGCCCCCACCCACGGTGCCGCGGCTGCCGATGAGGCGCTCGTCGATGGTGTCCAGGATGAAGAACCCCGGCACGTTGCGCAGTACCTCCTCGAAGGTGACCCACCCGTAGCGCTGGATCTCCTCGCGGGTCAGGATGGTCACGCTGGCCGGGATGTCCCGGATCTGCTCGTCGCGCTTGCCGGCGGAGCGGATCTCCACCTGAAGCAGGTCATCGAATGGGAGGTCGAGCAGGTTGCCACCGGCGGTCGCTGCGGTCGCTAACGCGACGCCCAGGCAGCCGAGGAGGAGAGACGCCGGTACTCGGCGCAAGGGGGTGCCGGAAGGGGACAGGGGAACGTCCATCACTTCTGCAAAATCCTGACGCGCAGCAAAGGAGAATCTTTACACCATAGCACGAACAGAGGGCCATGTGGCGCGGCCCCTCCCCCGCGCGGCTCCCCGGGTAGATCGGGCCAACGCGCACGAGTCTGCGCCGAAACAGCCGATCCAGAGAATGTCAGGAAAATCCTTACAGAAAAGACCCGATCCCCGGCGTCGCTGCGGGATGCTAGTGTTCGAAAAATTAAGAAGCTGTTTGGAAACCCTCGGCTCCCGAGCCGCAAGCTTGAAGGCTCCGGGCATCGACCTGAAAGGCCGGATTTTTGTTCTTATAAAAAGAACAAATAAAGAAAAAAATTCTATATCGTTCTCTAAAAGAGAACAATAACCAGAGAAACAGACCTTGGCCCCGAGGCTTGGAGGTTACGGCGAGAATCCCAAACAGCTTCTGAGCTGTCGGACGGGCCGCCCGATGGGCTCGAGTATCAATTTTCAATGAGTTGTGTAAGGGGAGGAAAGTCAACCGTGAAATTTCAACACACATTCCTAATGACGGCCATTTTCGCGCTGCCGATGGCGGCCCAGGCCGCGAACTGCGTCAACGGCCCCAACGCACCGGGAACCTGCACGGTCCCGTTAGGGGTCACGAGCATGACCATCCACGCCATCGGCGGCGGCGGTGGCGGCGGTATGGATCTGGCGGCCGCCTATGGCGGAGCGGCTGGCGGCGGCGGGTCCCATTGCGGCGGCCCGGTCACGGTGATACCCGGCGCCACCCTGACGGTCGTCGTCGGGTCCGGCGGCGCGGGCGCAACAACGGTGAACTCACCGGGCGCGGGCGGGGGGTACTCGGAGGTCACTGGAACCGGCATCTCGGGCCTGCGGGCGAACGGCGGCGGCGGCGGTGGTCCCAGCGTTGGGGGCACCGGCGGTACCACCGACGCTTGCACCCTGGCGGGGGCCAGCGCGTTCGCTGGTGGCAACGGCGGAGCGAGCCCGAACCCCGAAGCAATCGTTGACACCGGGGGTGGCGGCGGCGGTGGCGCCGGTTCCGCAGGCGCTGGGAGTAACGGGGTCGACGCAGCCGAACCAGGTACCACCGGAGCCGCAGGGGGCGCCGGGGGGGCGGGCGCTCCGGCAGGCGGCACGGGTGGGAAAGGTGGTGACGCTTGGGGCGCCCCTGGAAGCTTGGTTGATACGAGCGGCGCGTCCGGGAACGCGCCTGGCGGCGGTGGCGGCGGCGCAGGTCTGGTTTGCGGCGATATCTACCTTGGGAGTTGTGCTGGGGATTTTGCTGGCCGTTGCAGCGAAGTTCTAGTTCAAGACATTTGTTCCGCTTACTGCCAAGTCTGCGCAACACCGACCACCGGCGGCAACGGGGAGGACGGCGTGGTCCTCATGAGCTTCGTGGTGCCGCCTCCGAGGCCGACACCGCCCCCGACCCCGACGCCCGTCCAACCGGTCCCGGTAATGGGTTTGATGGGGGCCGGCGTGCTCGCGGCGCTGCTCGGCGCGGCGGGGCTGCTCGGCTTCCGCCGACGCAAGTAACCCGCCCGGCGGGTAGGGATCGAAACCCCGGCGCAGGCCGGGGTTCTTTGCTGGAGTGGGGTTAACCCGCGGCCGCCACCTGCGACCCGGCCCCGCGAGGATGGCTGTCCGGTAGCCTCCGGTCTGCCAGCGCAACCCCGATTCGGAAGCGATCATGTACCTGCGAATCCCAACCAAGCTCTCCATATCAGCCGCCCTGCTCGCCAGCGCCCTGCTGGTCGTCTCCGGCGGACGCACGAGTCACAGCGCCAGGGCATGCAGGCGAATCCCTTGTCCAGCGACGGACGGCCCTTGAGGGCATGCGCGCCCAAAACCTCCGGAGCACATGGGGGTAGCCCGCTGGCAACCCGCGTGCGCTACGTAACGCAATCGCAAAAACCGCTTCTTTCTTGCAACCGAACCAACAGGAGAATGGGAACACAATGACCAAGAGAATCATGCTTGCCGCGGTCGCAGCCCTGGTTACCGGCACGGCCAGTGCCGAGGTGCCGCTGTTCGCCGCCCAGTGCGGGGCCGGTATCACCACCGATTCGAACGCGAAAGGCCAGGTCTACATCAACGGCAAGTCCGCCAAGGTGATCAAACGGCCCGACGGGCAGATCTCCGCCAACTCCGCCGGAGTCTGGGTCGACATCACGCCCCAGGGCGGGAGCGCGCCGCGGATCACCTACACCGCCAGGGACAAGAGCACCGGCGCATGCGAGGTGCTTTCGTTCAAGGCGCCGGGCGGCGGCCACGCCAGCTCCGCCCCGTCGAGGGGCGACAGCACCGAGCGAGCCGGCCGCGGCGACTTCGACGCGCACGGCCCGGTCCAGTGCGCGCAGGGCAAACAAGCCATGGTGCAATGCAACGCCGCCGTGGCGCGCGAGGGCGGCGGCACCGCCACCGTGGTGGTGACCCGCCCCGATGGACGCAAGCGATTCATCTTCTTCGAGAAGGGCAAGGCCATCGGCGCCGACCTCAGCCAAGCCGACGGCAGCCAGCACTTCCATGCGACCCGGAAAAACGACATGTACCGGATCGAAGCCGGCCACGAGCGCTACGAGTTCATCGAGGCGCTTGTCTTCGGCGGTTGACCGGCCTGCCCGCTGCGACGGGTCACTGCCGCAGCGGTGATCTTTCCGATGCGGCATGTTCGTCCCAGAGCGACCCCGCCAGACCCTGCTTGCGTCGATTCATCAAGCTCCACGTCGTTCCGGACCGTTCGTGAGGGTCTCGGTTCTGGCATCACAACGGTCTGCTTTGAGACGATCCCGGAAGCTCGACTGACCGCCCGCGATCGAAAGCAGTGCTCGCTATCGGCCAAGTGCGCGAGGTTCTCGGGAATACCGGCGCTCAAGCCGGGGTCCACAACTGGGGCGTGCGATTCCATTGGTTCGCACATCCACACACCGCGCGGACGATCGCCTTCTGCCCCAGGCCCCTGGTGCTCGGGGTTCGATACCTGGAGGAGCAGGGCTTGCTCCTCCAAATGGCGCTTCAGTCCGAGCGCGGCCTGGCCCCCAGTCGGGCGGTGAGAAAGCGGTCCAGGGCATCGGCAAAGGCCTTGCGGTCCGCCTGACTCATGGGGGCCGGACCACCGCTGAACATCCCGGCGCCGCGCAGCTCTTCCATGAAGTCTCGCATCACCAGCCGTTGTTTGATGTTGTCCTTGGTGTATAACTCCCCCCGCGGGTTGAGGGCATGGCCTTGTTTTTCGATCGCCGCGGCCGCCAAAGGGATATCGGCGGTGATCACCAGATCCCCGGGTTGCAGAGACTGGGCGATGTGATGGTCGGCCAGATCGAAGCCCTGCGCCACCTGGACCGAGCGGATTTGGCGTAACCCTGGCTTGCGTACGGCCTGGTTGGCGACCAGGGTCAGACCGACCCCACGGCGTTCCGCCACCCGGAACAGGATCTCCTTGATCGGGTTGGGACAGGCATCGGCATCGACCCAGATGTGCATGGGATGGCTCCAATGTTGGTCGTTGGTGTGGATGGCCTAGCCCGCTTTGGTCTCGAGCATCGACCGGCTGGCCCTATTATGGAGAGACAAGGCCGATTCCAGCTTGAATCTTATCGAAAGACGCCGGTTTGGGCGTCAAGAGATCGCTGCCGATGAAACCGCGGTCTCCAGGATGAATGTGCCGAGAAGCCGTCAATTAGGGTAAAATCGCCGCCGCCATGGATTCTATTGATCTGATACGGGAATTTCTTCAAGACCGGCTCGGGATCGGAGAGGATAAGATCGTCCCCGAAACTCCCCTGGCCGCCCTCGGTGTCGATTCGCTTCTGGTCCTTGAAATGATGTTTGCCTTCGAGGACCACTTTGGGATCAAGCTGTCGAAGAATCTCAAAACTCCCCAGACCATCGGCCAGATGGTCAGCCTGATGGACCGGTTGCGCCGCGAACAGCTCAGGTGAGGCATGGAGCGACGCCGGGTTGCCATCACCGGGATGGGTCTCGTCAGCCCCTTTGGCGGGAATCTCGCTGATTTTTTCCAACGCCTGTTGCAAGGCGAATCAGCCGTCCGCCGGCTCCGCCTCGAGGATCCCCCGCGTCCCCTCGCCCTCCCCTTTGTCAGCTGCCCCGGTTTCACTGCCGAAGCGACCCTCGGCAAGCCTTTGGCGGGAATCACGGATCGCTTCGCCCAACTCGGTCTGGCCGCCGCCTTCGCCGCCTGGGAGGAGGCCGGTCTCAGCCGGCAATCAGACCGTGAAAACAGAGATGACTGGGGTGTCAGTTGGGGTACCGCCCTCGGCGGCACCATCGTCTACGAAAGGGCGTATCAGGACTTCTGGTTGAGGGCTCGCGACCGGATCTCGCCGCTCTCGGTCATCATCGGCATGAATAACGCCACCAATGCCCATCTCTCGATCCAACTCGGTCTCGGCGGGATCAGCACCACGGCCACGGTAGCCTGTGCCTCCTCGGCCATCGCCATCGGCGAGGCCTTCCGTCGGATACGCCGCGGGGAGACACCGCTGATGCTGACCGGCGGTTCGGAGGCCCCCCAGGCCTACGGCGTGCTGCGCGCCTGGGAGGCCCTGCGCGTCCTGGCCGACGGCGACGAGACGCGGGCCGCTACCGCCTGCCGCCCCTTCAGCCGCGACCGCGACGGGCTGGTGCTCGGCGAGGGCGGAGCCGCCCTGGTGTTGGAAGATTGGGAGCATGCCCTCGCCCGCGGCGCCCGCATCCAGGGGGAAGTGATCGGCTATGGTACCAGTAGCGACCACTTCCACCTGGTCCGCCCCGAGGTCTCTGGTCAGGTGCACGCCCTGCGCGCCGCCCTCGCCGACGCCAGACTGGAGCCGGAGGACATCGATTACATCAATGCCCATGGTACGGCGACGCTAGAAGGGGATCCGGTGGAGATCGAGGCGCTACGGCAGGTCTTCGGCGACCGGGCCCAAGGGCTGGCCGTCAGCGGCACCAAGTCCATGCATGGCCATCCGCTCGGCGCCGCTGGTGCCATTGAGGCCATAGTCAGCGTCTTGGCCCTGCGCGAACAGGCGCTACCGCCGACCGCCCACCTGGTCGACATCGATCCGGACTGCGTCGGTGTCGATCATCTGACCTCGGCCAGACGCCAAGCGCCCCTGCGCACGGCCCTGTCCAATTCCTTTGCCTTTGGCGGCAGCAACGCCGTGCTCGTCTTCCGCGCCGCCGCCGGATAACTTTGGGAACCTAGCCGCCATGTCTACAGAAAATCCTTCCCCGACTCTCGCCGCCCTGCTGCCGGAAGTAGCCGAACTCATCGTCACGGCGCTCAATCTCGACCTGGATCCGCGCCACATCGACCCGGAGGCCCCTCTCTTCGGCGAAGGACTGGGCCTCGATTCCATCGACATCCTGGAGATCGCCCTGGTCATTTCCAAGCGCTACGGCTTCCAGTTGCGTTCCGACAACGAAGACAACCTGCGCATCTTTTCCTCCTTGCGGGCGCTCTGCACCCACATCGCCGCTCACAGGACCAGATGACCGGCCTTCTCCCGGGTAGCCTGCTACGTGGCGTGGCCCTGGCCGGCCTCTTGATCGCCTGGGCCTGGCTGGCCCATTACAGCAGCGCTGGTGAAGGCAATCCCGACTTGGCGGTCGCCCTGGCCAGCGCCCCCATCCTGGCCGTGGTCGTGCTCTTGCTAGGACGGAGTGGCCGCCGCTGGTGGATATTCGTCGGCACCCTGGCCGCCCTCGGTGGGTTCATCTGGTATTGGCCGGAACTGCGCCGCAACGTGGCCTTGCTGTATTTCCTACAGCACCTCGGTACCAATCTGGCCTTGGCGGTGCTGTTCGGGCGCAGCCTCTTCGGCCCCGGAGAGGCCCTGGTCACCCAGTTCGCCCGTCTAGCCCACCAGGGTGTCCTCTCCGACGCCCAGTCTCGCTACACTCGGCAGGTGACTCTGGCCTGGACCCTCTTTTTCGGCCTCATGGCCATGGTCTCGACCGGCCTCTTCCTACTGGCCCCGCCGATTCTCTGGTCGGTGTTCGCCAATCTGCTCACCATGCCGCTGCTGTGCCTGATGTTCCTTGGGGAATGGCTGGTACGTCATCTGGTATTGCCGCCGGCGGATCGCACCGGGATCACCGACAGCCTCCGCGCCTACCGGACCTCCCTCAGCCACAAACGCCCCCTGGCCAACCAAGAATGAGCCGGGTGCCGCTCCTCCGGCACGGCCGCCTCGATGACATCTTCGCCTATCGTCCGAGCGGTCCGGTCAGGGTGCAGGCCTTTCTCGCCCAGGCCCAGGCGCTGGGAGAGTGGTTTCCGCCGGGACGCCATGTGCTCAATCTCTGTCAGGATCGCTATCACTTCAGCCTCGGCCTGGCCGCGGGCCTGCTCGATGGGCGCCTCAGTCTGCAACCCGCGTCCCAAGCGGCGGAAACCCTGTGGCAGATCCAGGGCGAGTATCCGGACGTCTTCTGCCTCTGCGACAGCGCCTTCGATAGCCTCGACCTGCCGCGCCTCGACTTTCCGCAGCTCCCCTCGACCGACGGCCCGCATGTCGAAACCATCCCGGACATCCCAGCCGAACAGCCCGCCATCCTGGCCTTTACCTCGGGCTCGACGGGTCGACCGATGCCCCACGCCAAGTCCTGGGGCTCCCTGGTGCGCAACGCCCGCGCCGAGGCGGAGCGCCTGGGTCTGTTGAGCGGGCCGCGGTATAGCCTCGTCGGTACCGTCCCGGCGCAGCACATGTACGGCTTCGAATCGACGATATTGCTCGCCATGCACGGCAACGCCCCGTTCTGGTCGGGCAAGCCCTTTTATCCCCAGGATATCGCCGCCGCCCTCGCCGCCGTGCCGCCACCGCGCCTGCTGGTCACCACCCCCTTCCATCTGGGCAACCTGCTGGCCGCCGAGATCGAACTGCCCGTCGTCGATCGGTTGCTGTCGGCCACCGCTCCCCTCTCCCACCAGCTCGCCGCGACGGCGGAAGCCCGTCTGGCCGCCCCTCTGCACGAGATCTACGGCTGTACCGAGACCGGCCAACTGGCCAGTCGGCGCCTCCTGACCGACCCGGCCTGGCAGCCGCTCGCCGGTGTCTGTCTGCAAGCGGAGGGCGAGGCCATCATCGCCTCGGGTGGCCACATCGAAGGCCGGGTCACCCTTTCCGACGCCATCGAGTTGCTGCCAGACGGCCGCTTTGTTCTCTTGGGGCGTCATGCCGACCTCATCTGCATTGCCGGCAAGCGCAGTTCCCTGGCCTATCTCAACCATCAGCTCACCGCCCTCCCCGGCGTGCTTGATGGCGCCTTCTTCCAGCCGGACGAGGTCTCGCCCGATGTCCTGACCCGCCTCTGCGCCTTCGTCGTCGCCCCCGGATTGAACGAACAGCAACTCCTGGCCGGGCTACGTCCGCGGATCGATGCCGTCTTTCTGCCCAGGCCCCTGTTTCTAGTCGAGGCATTACCGCGCAACGCGACCGGGAAGCTGCCGCGCGCGGAATTGCAGGCCCTCTACCAATCCTGCCGCCAGGCGAGAGATGCGACAGGCTGAGTACCCATGGCTGGTGCCGGCCGACCACCCGGCCTTTGCCGGGCATTTCCCCGGCCGCCCCATCCTGCCCGGCGTGGTCCTGCTCGACCGGGCGATTCTCTTGGCCGAGGATTTTCTGGGGCGACCGACGACTAGCTGGCAGATCGGCCAAACCAAGTTTTTCGTCCCCGTAGCCCCCGGCGCGATCCTCCGCTACCTGTTCCAGGAACAAACCGGGGGACGGATCGCCTTCTCGGTGCGGGCGGGTGAGCGGGAGATCGCCGCCGGTCTGTTGCAACCCAGCCCATGAACCTCCCCCAGCGTCTCACCCCGGACTGGCTACGCCGGCAGGAACGCAGCAACCTGCTGATTCTCAAACTCATGGTCTGGATCTCCCTGAACCTGGGTCGGCGGGTGGGACGCCTGGTGCTCTATGGCATCTCCTTCTATTACGTGCTCTTCGCCCCCTTCGCCCGCCGGGCCAGCCGGGACTATCTGCAACGGGCGCTGGGACGTTGGGCGGAATGGTCGGACGGTTTCCGTCACGTACTGTCCTTCGCCAGCACCATCCACGATCGCGTCTATCTGCTCAACAACCGCTTCGATCTGTTCGACATCCAGATCCAAGGGGCGGAGGCCCTGCATGCGGCCCTGGCGAGACAGCCCGGCGCTTTACTGATCGGTGCCCACTTCGGCAGCTTCGAGGTCCTGCGCGCGGTCGGACGGGGGCGTGAGGGGCTCAAGGTGGCGATGCTGATGTACGAGGAAAACGCCAGAAAGATCAATACCACCCTGGAGGCCATCAATCCTGAAGCCACGACGGACATCATCTCCCTGGGCCGCCTGGAATCGATGCTGGAGGCGCGGGACAAGCTCGACCAAGGCTATCTGGTGGGCCTGCTGGCCGACCGCGGCCTGGACGACGATACCACCCTGGAATACGAGTTCCTCGGCAGCCCGGCCCCCTTTCCGCTCGGCCCCTTCCGCCTCGCCGCCATGCTGCGCCGGCCGGTGTTCTTCATGGTCGGCATCTACCTGGGCGGCAACCGCTACCAGATCCACTTCGAGCCCCTGGCCGATTTCAGCCAGGTGACGCCGGCGACCAGGGACGCCGCCATGCGAGCCGCCCAGGTGGCCTATGTCGCCCGTCTGGAGGCTTACTGCCGCCTGGCCCCCTACAACTGGTTCAACTTCTACGACATCTGGCAGAAAGCAGGATGAAACACCTCCTGGTCGGGCTCTCCATGATTCTCTTCAGCCTCGAGGCGTCGGCGGCCTGGGATGTGGCCCAACTCCTCGAAGAACTCGGCCACATCCGAGCGGGTCGGGCGCGTTTTGTCGAGACCAAATACATCTCCCTGCTCGATGAACCCATCGTTTCCAGCGGTGAATTGAGTTTCACCGCCCCCGACCGATTGGAAAAAAAGACCCTCACACCGCGACCGGAGACCCTGTTGCTGGATGGAGACGACCTCAGCATCGAGCGCGACGCGCAAAGACTGAGCCTCAGTCTGACCAGTCAGCCCGAGGCACTGGCCTTCGTCGACAGCATCCGCGGCACCCTTACCGGCGACCGCCAAGCGCTGGAAAGACACTATGATCTCCATCTCAGTGGCCACCCTGACCACTGGACCCTTATCCTGGTACCCAGCGAGGAACGGATCGCCGCCATCCTGCGTAAGATCAGCATCAGCGGTCGAGGGAACCGCATCTACAGCATCGAGTACCTCCAAGCCGACGGCGACCGCGCTCTGATGAGCATCGAGCCCCTGCCCGAGCCGTGACCTCCACCGCCCGACATGCCCTCGCCTCCTGGTCGCTGGCCATGCTCCTGGGCTTGGTCATCGTCTGGAACAGCCGTTTTACGGCGGACATGTCTTTTTTTCTGCCCGCCCATCCGAGCGCCGAGCAGCAGGTCTTGGTGGATCAGCTCAAGGAAGGGGCGGTGACGCGCCTGTTGATGATCGCCCTCGGCGGCGGCGAAGCCAGGCAACGAGCGGCCCTGTCCCGCGACCTCCAGGCCCGACTCGCCGACCGGCCCGAGTTGGCCGCGGTGCGCAACGGTGACAGCCGGGGTCTCGACGCCGACCGGAGCTTTCTCTTTCGGCATCGCTATCTCCTGAGTCCGAGCGTCACCCCGGAAAGGTTCGGCATCGAGGGACTGCGCGACGCCATCTCGGCCAGCCTCGATCGGCTCGCCGGCTCCGCCGGATTATTGATCAAACCCCTGCTACCCCAGGACCCGACCAGCGAATTCCTCGGCCTGCTGACCGGATTGGATGCCGGCACCCAACCGAACCAACGAGAAGGGGTCTGGGCCTCCCGGGACGGCGAACGCGCCATCCTGGTGGCGCAGACCAACGCCCTCGGCTCGGATACCGATGGCCAGGCCGCCGCCATCCAGGCCATCCGCGAGGCCTTCGCCGCCGCCGTCGAGGTGGTCGGCCCGACCGACGCCCGATTGCAGATCGCCGGTCCCGGGGTCTTCGCCGTCCAGGCCCGGGCGACCATCAAGGGCGAAGTGACACGCCTGACCAGCCTCGGCGGCCTCGCCATCCTGGGTTTGCTGTTCTTCGTCTACCGCTCCTTTCGATTGCTGACCCTGGGGCTGCTGCCGGTAGTCTCCGGCGCCCTGGCTGGGATCGTCGCCGTCAGCTTGGCCTTCGACAGCGTCTTCGGTATCACCCTGGGCTTTGGTTCGGCCTTGATCGGCGAGGCGGTCGATTACTCGATCTACTACCTGGTGCAGTCCGGACGTCAGGGCGCCACGGCCTGGCGCACCGGTTTCTGGCCGACCATCCGCCTCGGCGTACTGACCTCGGTCTGCGGTTTCGGCGTCCTCCTCTTCTCCGGCTTTCCCGGACTGGCGCAGCTCGGGCTCTATGCCCTAAGCGGCCTGCTCGCTGCCGCTGTAGTCACCCGCTTCGTCCTGCCCCATCTGGTGTCGCCGGAGGTTGGGCCACGGGACTTGAGCCGGCTTGGCGATTCGATCCGACGACTGAGCGGCCACCTACAGAAGCTTCGTTGGTGGCTGCTGCTGATCGCCCTCCCAGCCGCGGCCTCCCTGTTCGTCAATACCGAGCGGATGTGGACCCGGGAACTCTCGGCCTTGAGCACCGCCGATCCCGAGGATGTAGCCATTGACACCCAACTGCGGGCCGATCTTGGCGCCCCGGATGCCCGGCTGCTGATCCTGGTCAGCGGCAGCGATCCGGAGGCCGCCCTGCAGGCCGCCGAGCGGGTCGGCGCCCGCCTCGATTCGCTGGTAGCCGCCGGTCTTATCGGCGGTTATGACACCCCGGCCCGCTTCCTGCCCAGCACCGCGACCCAAGCCGCGAGACGCGCCAGCCTGCCGAGCGCCACCGAGCTGCGCGAGCGGTTGTCCCTGGCCCTCGCCGGACGGCCCTTGTCCCCGGGGAAACTCGAACCCTTCCTGCGCGACGTCGAAACCGCCCGCACCGCCCCCCTCATCAGTCGCGACAGCCTGCAAAACACCAGCCTGGCCCTGGTCGTGGACGCCCTGCTCCTGAAACGAGACCAGGGCTGGAGCGCGCTGCTCCCGGTGCGCCCGCCAGCGGGTCAAGTCATCGACGCCCAGGCCCTGAGCACCGCCCTGCTCGGCTCGGATGCGCTCTTCATCGACATGAAAACCGAATTCGACGGCCTCTACACCCAGTATCTGGAGCAGGCCTGGAGGCTATCCTTGCTCGGCTTCCTCGCCATCCTGGCTCTGCTGGTCCTGAAACTGCGCTCAGGGTCCCGGCTGTGGCGGGTCATGGCGCCCTTGTTGCTCGCGGTGCTTTTCGTCATCACCGGGCTGCGGCTGGCCGGGGTCAGTTTACAATTGCTGCATCTGATCGGGCTGCTGCTGATCGTCGCCGTCGGCTCGAACTACGCCCTCTTTTTCGACCGCCTGGGCGAGGGAGCGCCGGATGAGTCCCAGACCCTCGCCTCGCTGCTGGTCGCCTGTCTGACCACGGCCATCGGCTTCGGCACCCTGGCCCTCGCCAAGGTTCCCGTTCTCCAGGCCCTGGGCGTCACCGTGGGACCGGGCGCCATCTTGGCGTTGCTGCTGGCGGCCGCTTTCTCCACCCGGCTCCAGCGGCCATGAGTACCCCTTTGTCCAGCCTGGGCACAGTCACCGGCGCGTCCACCCTGCTGGTGTTGTTGCCGGGGGCCTACATGAGCGCCGTGGATTTCGCCAGCGCCGGTTTTTTCACCGCCCTCGCCCAACGGGGTCGACCCCTCGACCTGCTGACGCTCGATCTGGACCTGGCGACCATCTCCAGCGCCGAAGTCTTGCCCAGATTGCAGGCCGAGATCCTCACCCCGGCCCGGGAACGGGGTTGCCAAAAGCTCTGGCTGGGGGGCATCTCCCTCGGCGGACTGCTGGCGCTCTGTCACGCCGTCGATTGGCCGGGCCGAGTCGACGGGCTCTGTCTGCTCGCCCCCTATCCCGGCAGCCGTCTGACGACCAAGGCCATCGCCGCCGCCGGGGGGCTCGCCCGCTGGCAACCGACACCGGAACAACTGGCCGACCCCGAGTTTCGTGTTTGGGATTGGCTGCGGCAGCCACCATCAGCTTTGCCGGTCTTCATCGGCTATGGTCGCGACGACCGTTTCGCCGCCGGGATGCAGGCCATCGCCGCCTGCTTCCCGCCATCGGCAAGTCTCTGTCTGCCAGGCGGCCACGAGTGGCCGGTGTGGCGGCGGTTGTGGGAACATTTTCTCGATCATTGGACCTGAACCCCATGCCCCGACCCTGGAAACCCGCGCCAACCATCCAAGTCTCCTTCGCCGTCCATGGGCTGGCGGCCCTCGGGCTCCTGGCCGCCCCGGCGCAATGGCCCTGTGCCCTCGGCGCCCTGGGCCTGAACCATCTGGTGCTCACCACCGCCGGACTGCTGCCGCGTAGCACCTGGCTCGGTGGCAATCTCAGACGTTTGCCGACGGCCGCCAGCGAGCGCCGCGAGATCGCCCTCACCATCGACGATGGCCCGGACCCGGAAGTCACCCCGCGGGTACTCGATCTACTCGACGCTGCCGGGGTCAAGGCGAGCTTCTTCTGTATCGGTCGCCGGGCCAGACAATCGCCCGGGCTCTGCCGCGAGATCGTCGCCCGCGGCCACCGGGTCGAGAACCACGGCGATTCTCATTCCAAGCGGTTCGCCACCTTCGGCATAGCGCGCATGCAGGCCGACATCGCCGCCGCCCAGGCCAGTTTGAGCGAGATCTGCGGTCAGGCGCCGCGCTTTTTCCGCCCCACCGCCGGGCTGCGCAGTCCATTGCTCGACCCGGTGCTGGCCCGACTCGATCTGCAACTCGCCTCCTGGACCCGCCGCCCCTTCGACACCCGGGAAGGCAATCCCCAACGTATCCTGCAACGGCTGACCCGGCATCTCGGACCCGGCGATATCCTGCTGCTGCATGACGGTCACGCCGCCCGCACCGCGACCGGCGAGGCGGCCATCCTCGCCGTGCTGCCGCCCCTGCTGGCGCGGCTCGCCGAACAGCATCTCCGACCCGTCACCCTGGTGGCCGCCCATGACTAACCCGTTCCTCCCCGTCCTCGTCGATGAAGCCAGCCGACCCTTCCGCGCCGGTGGTCATTTCGCCTACCACTACGCCCGCGGCAAGCTTGGCGGCGATTCGATCTTCCGCGAACTACTGAGGCTCGGGGTCTTCCCCGCCGAAGGACACTTTCTCGATCTCGGTTGCGGCCAGGGCAGTCTCTTTTCCTGGCTGATTGCCGCCCGCCAGCTCTACGAACAGGGGCGCTGGCCGAGCGACTGGGCCCCCGCCCCAAGACCCCTGAGCCTGCGCGGCTATGATCTGATGCCCAGGGATATCGAGCGCGCCGCCCGCCGCTTCGGTCCCGGGCATCCGCTGGTGGATATCCGCCTGGGCGACATGCGCGAGCTGGAGTTCGGCCCTGTCGATGTGATCACCATCCTCGACGCCCTGCATTACATCGACTACGACCAGCAACTGGAGGTCCTGCAACGCATCCGCCAAGCGCTGTCACCCGGTGGTC
>JBPOHE010000058.1:0-17239 GCA_052035915.1 Pseudomonadota bacterium | reverse complement strand
AAGGGCGGAACGCAGGCAAGGCGAGGGAATTTCACGAAATCATCGTGATAATCCTCTATAAAACAATAAGTTATAATACCATATCCAACCCTAAATCGTATAGCTTTGAATCTGACAAAGTAGAATTAGCCAGGTAGGTCGGTTGCACACATCGGAGCGAGAGGGTAGATTCCCCGCTGTCCCGAGCCGCGTAGCCTGGGTTGATAACCCCAACCCAAGATTCCAAACAGCACCGGCGAAGAGTGTTGGGTTGCGAAATACGCAACCCAACCTACGAGGCTTGTTTGTCCATTGCTATTCACCAGGAATAAAAGATGCCAATCGTAAAAAGAAAAGAGCTTGATAAATTCGTTAAGGAATTAGAAGAAAGATATTCGAAGTTACGAGATATAGCTGCTGGCACTGAACCAAATCCGAACGTATATGAGCAATACCACAACAACCCAGAGCAATACCGCACCGAATTCAGGGAAGTAAGTGAGGCAGAGGTAAAGCTAGCTGTTGATGATTTCAATAACATTTTGAAGGCTCTAAAAAACATCAAGACAATACAGGCACAGAAGCTTGGAAAGTAAATGAGTGCGACGGGGTTTGTAACCCTGTCGCTCATGTTTGGCGCAAAGCCGCGTCACCGGTCTCGTCGGCTATTACATGTTAGAGAGAAGATATAGTGTTCGACCTAATTTTTGAACAATCAGAAGAGTTCGCTTTAAAGCTGTATGAGTTAATAGATTTATCGCTATACGATGATTCAGATCGAATTGTTACTAGCGATATTGCCTGCTCAATGGCACTTGAACACTGGGATGCCACCCGTCAAACGCTTTCTCTGGGACTTCTTCCATCAGGAGTTGTAATTCATAGGGCCCAATTTGAAGCACTGGTTCGGTCCGTATGGCTCCTATACGCAGCCACAGAAAGCAACATAGGTAAATTATCCGCGGCTCTCACTATTGAAACCGAGCAATTGGCAAAAAATATGCCGTTGGTGGCCGAAATGATGATCGGGATCGAAAAAAGCGCACCACCTCAGGCATATGAGGCTTTGAATAGATTTAAGGAGAACTCATGGAAAGCACTAAATTCGTATGCACATGCAAGTATCCATCCGATAAGAAGGCATGCAGAAGGGTATCCTGTGAAACTAATCGAGGGTGTGACACGTAATGCAAATGGTCTTGCAATAGTTTCAGCTATGCAGGCGGTAGTTCTTGCCGGTATGCAGCCCAAACAAAAAGACATTTTAAAATTAGCAGCTCTGTACCCAAACTGTATGCCTCCGCCACTTTAACAAATATTTATTTTAGCCAATGGCATTCAACATCAATTAACAAAAATGCGCCTAACGTTCGGCTAAACTTAGGGCCGTAGGTGCGATTAGCGTAGCGTAATCGCACGCATGTTTTTACAACCACCAATTCAAGCTAAGCCGGACAGGTCGAGCACCTGTGCCCGACATCTGCTATAAACCGTCGGGCAACACTGTGTTTTTGCCCGACCTACTCAACCACATCAACTGCACAGACTTGCAAGGCATTTCGTCATGAAAGTAAAGGTCATAATCCATCCGGCAGAAGAAGGTGGTTTCTGGGCGGAAGTACCGGCAATCCAAGGCTGTGCCACCCAAGGCGAGACGATAGAGGAGCTTTTGGCAAATCTGCATGAGGCGGTGGAAGCCTGTCTTTCCATAGATCTGGAAAATGTTGAAATATCTGAAAACGACAAAGTGTTGGAACTTGCGGTTTGAGGTCCATTTCAGGAAAAGCCTTTGCTCGGCTACTTGAAAGCCAAGGATGGAAACTCATTCGAGTCAGCGGCAGTCACCATGTGTACATGAAAACTGGAAGTCCAGCCAGAATTTCGTTGCCCATCCATGGCAATGAAGACTTGAAAATCGGGCTACTCAAGCACTTTATAAAGGTAGCGGGCATTTTAGAAAGCGACCTTTAGAACTCAAGGGCCGTAGGCGCGCTTAGCCTAGCCTAATCGCACCAATGTTTAATCCTCTCCTTTATATAAAACCGGCGGATAATCATACGGGTCTTTATAATCAGGGACGAGGCCGATGCCCCTTCCGGCCATGATGTGTGAGTATCGGTTCGGAATCTACCCAAGAGAAAAGCGTCTGAAAGCAATGGCCATGAGCCCTTGGCGGCTCCGGGCATCGACCGAAAACGGCCATTTTCTGTTCTTTTTTAGGGAACAATGAGCAAATTTTTCCGTTAATTGTTCTCCAATAGAGAACCTCTGGTCGGTCTAAACAGTCCCGGCCCGGGAGCGCCGGAAAAAGAGGGGCCAACCCTGAACCCCTGAGTGGCCGGATTCATACATTCGGGACGGCCTGGATAAAGATTTCAAAGCGATAGAATCCCACTTCATCCCTCTGTAATGAAAGAAGGGAAGCTCACTTATGGGCTCACCACCTATCACTCTTGGGGAGAGAGGATTTCTGGAGCCTCATCCCTCCTTTGGAAAAGAACGGAAAGTGAGATGTTCTTGATCTTGAGCCCCGCCGAAAGAAGCCCCGCCGAAAGGACGGCTTGATCAAGGCTTTCGAAGCCGTACCCCCCACTTCACCCCCCTTTGTCAGGGGGGAAGCCGACTGATAGGTGGTAAGCACTCATGGGTGGGGCGGTTGCACACATCGGGGCGAGAGGGTAGATTCCCCGCTGTCCCGAGGCCAGCCGCCTGGGGCGACATCAACCTCGAACCCAAGGCCAGCTCGGATCCATCACCATGTTTCGTAAGATTCTGATCGCGAACCGCGGCGAGATCGCGGTTCGTATCATTCGCGCCTGCGCGGAGATGGGCATCCGCTCCGTAGCCATCTTCTCGGATGCCGACCGTTATGCCCTCCATGTCAAGAAGGCCGACGAATCCTATGGTTTGGGGGAAGACCCCCTGGCCGGTTATCTCAATGTCCACCGCATCGTGAACTTGGCGGTCTCCACCGGCTGTGACGCCATCCATCCCGGTTATGGCTTCCTCTCGGAAAATCCCGAACTGGCCCAAGCCTGTCAGCAGCACGGGATCCTTTTCATCGGCCCCGACGCCCGCACCATCCAGCGCATGGGGGACAAGACCGAGGCCAGGTTCGCCATGCAGCGCGCCGGAGTGCCGGTGACACCAGGCACCGATGGCAATCTGACCAGCGAGGAGGATGCCCTGGCGCGGGCGGCGGAACTGGGTTACCCGGTCATGCTCAAGGCCACCTCCGGCGGCGGTGGCCGGGGTATCCGGCGGTGCGACAGCCCCGAAGATCTCCAGCGCAACTATGAGCGCGTCATCTCCGAGGCAACCAAGGCCTTCGGTCGGGCCGATGTGTTCCTGGAAAAGTGCGTGGTCAATCCCAAGCACATCGAGGTGCAGGTGATCGGCGACCATCACGGCAACTGCATTCATCTCTTCGAGCGGGATTGCTCGATCCAGCGACGGAATCAAAAGCTGATCGAGATCGCCCCCTCGCCACAGATCTCCGAGGCCCAACGCCAGTACATCGGTGGCCTGGCGGTGACGGCGGCCCGGGCGGTGGGTTATACCAACGCCGGGACGGTGGAATTTCTCCTCGACCGGGACGGACGCTTCTATTTCATGGAGATGAACACCCGCATCCAGGTGGAACACACCATCACCGAAGCCATCACCGGCATCGACCTGGTGGAAGAGCAGATCCGGGTCGCCGCCGGCTTGCCCTTGCGTTACAGCCAGGAGCAGGTGGGTCGCCGCGGCTACGCCATGCAATTCCGCATCAACGCGGAGGACCCCAAGAACAACTTCCTCCCCAGTTTCGGGCGCATCTCCAGGTACTATGCCCCCGGCGGACCCGGGGTCCGCACCGATGGTGGCATCTATACCGGCTACAGCATCCCGCCCTATTACGATTCCATGCTGGCCAAGGTGATCGTCTGGGCGCTGACCTGGGAAGACCTGCTGGCCCGGGGCGAGCGCGCCTTGCGGGACACCGGATTGGCCGGCATCAAGACCACGATTCCTTTCTATTTGGAGATCCTGCGCTCGCCAGACTTTCGCAGCGGGACCTTCAACACCGGTTTTCTCGACGCCCACCCCGAATTGCTGGATTACTCATGCAAGCGACGCAAGGAAGAAGTCGCCGCGGCCCTGGCGGCGGTCATCGCCGCCCACGCGGGACTCTAGTCGCCCATCCCATGGGTTACCGGAAAGACGCGCGGCACCGGATCGGCCGGCATCCGGCGTTCCCGGGAACCATCTCAAAACCGCCCGAATAGCGGAGTATCGCCATGTCCAAGGTCCAGATCACCGAAGTCATACTGCGTGACGCCCATCAATCCCTCATCGCCACCCGCCTGCGGCTGGAAGACATGCTGCCGATCTGTTCCAAGTTGGATGCGGTCGGCTACTGGTCCCTGGAGTGCTGGGGTGGGGCCACCTTCGATGCCTGCGTGCGCTTCCTCAAGGAGGACCCCTGGGAACGCCTGCGCCAATTGCGGGCCGCGCTGCCAAAGACACGTTTGCAGATGCTGTTGCGCGGCCAGAACCTGCTCGGCTATCGCCACTACTCGGACGATGTGGTACGGACCTTCGTGCACAAGGCCGCCGAGAACGGCATGGATGTGTTCCGCATCTTCGATGCCCTCAACGATCTGCGCAACCTTCGCACCGCCATCGAGGCCACCAAGGAGGCCGGCAAGCATGCCCAGGGGGCCATCTGTTACACCACCAGCCCGGTGCATGACATCCCCAGTTTCGTCACCATGGGGCGGGAACTCGCCGCCATGGGTTGCGACTCCATCGCCATCAAGGACATGGCCGGGCTGTTGACCCCCTACGCCACCGCCGATCTGGTCAAGGCCTTGAAAGACGCCGTGGATCGGCCGCTGCATCTGCACTCCCATGCCACTTCCGGGCTGGCGGAGATGTGTCACCTCAAGGCCATCGAATGCGGCTGCGAACACATCGACACCGCCATCTCCTCCTGGGCCGGCGGCACCAGCCATTCACCCACCGAGAGTATGATCGCGGCCCTGCGGGGGACAGCCTACGACACCGGCCTGAATCTGGAACAGGTCCAGGAAGTGGGGATGTATTTCTATGCCGTGCGGCGGAAATACCATCAGTTCGAAAGCGAATACACCGGGGTGGACACCAGGGTCCAGGTGAACCAGGTCCCCGGTGGCATGATCTCCAATCTGGCCAACCAGTTGAAGGAACAAAACGCGCTGGATCGCATGCCGGAGGTGCTGACCGAGATCCCCGCCGTGCGCCGGGACCTTGGTTATCCGCCCTTGGTTACCCCCACCTCCCAGATCGTCGGCACCCAGGCGGTGCTCAATGTACTCACGGGTAAGCGCTATCAGACCATCACCAACGAGGTAAAGCGCTATCTCCAGGGCGGCTACGGCATGGCCCCGGCGGCGATCAATCCAACCCTGCAACAACAGGCGATCGGCAACGAGGAGCTGATCGAATGCCGCCCGGCGGATCTGCTCAAACCCGAGATGGAACGCCTGCGGGGAGATGTCCTCGAATTGGCCAAGAGCGAGGAGGATGTCCTCACCTATGCCATGTTCCCCGAGATCGGGCGTCAGTTCCTGGAGCAACGCGCCGCCGGAAGCCTGGTGCCCGAACCCCTGGAGCCGCCCGAGGACAAGAAAAACACCCTGGATCGGACCGCCCCGACCGAGTTCAATATCTCGCTCCACGGCGAGACCTACCACATCAAGGTGACCGGGGCCGGGCGCAAGGAACGCTCCCAACGCCACTTTTACCTCAGCGTCGACGGCGAACCCGAGGAGGTGCTGGTCGAGACCCTGGATGAGATCGTCCTCACCGGCGGCGCCCAGGGCGCGGTCAAACAAGCCATCGCCGGCAAACGTCCGAAACCCACCGCAGCCGGCCATGTCACCACCAGCATGCCGGGTAACATCGTCAAGGTCCTGGTCAAGGAGGGAGCCAAGGTTGAGGCGGGACAGCCGGTTCTGGTCACCGAGGCGATGAAGATGGAGACCGAGATCCTCGCCCCCATCGGCGGCAAGGTAACCGGGGTCTTCGTGCGCAAGGGGGACGCGGTCAATCCGAACGAGGTGCTGATCGAGATCGAGCCTTGAGCCAGGAACAAGGGTCGATGAGCCCTTTGGCATTGGCTTGATCTTTGCGCGGGACGGCGTACCCTCAGGCTGGACCCACCACCCGGACGAGTAACAGCATGAAAACGACTCTCTGTCGCGCTGCCCTATTCTGGCTGATGTTGACACCGCCAGGATTCGCCGAAGCCTCCCTCATGCGCAATATTGTTCAATCCTGCGCCTTCGGCGCCGGTGTGCTGGCGACCACCACCTACACCGGCTTGACACCCGCCCTGTCCACCGGGGTGCTCGCCGTGCCCGCTGGCGAGGCCATAGCCGCCAACGCCATCATCGGCTGTGGTGTCGGGGCGGCAGGCGCCACGGCGGCCACCCTCGCCACCTGGATCTATGACCTCATCTTCTGAATGATACGGACGCGCACCATGAAACCTACCCACCTCGCCGCCGCCTTCCCCTTACTCCTCGCCTCGATAACCCTTCAGGCTGAGGATATCTGGCACGATTCCGTCTATGGCTGCGTCATCGGCGGTGGGGTCGCCGGTACCTCCTCCGCTTTTGCTATCGCTTCATTGGCCTCCGGTGCCGGGACGCTACCGACCACAGCGGTCATCGTCGGCAATACGGTGTTCGGCTGCGGTCTGGGCACCATCGGCGTCATGTTGTACCACGGCGTCAGTTCGCTCTACACCGGCCTCTTCGGCGACCCGCCCCAAGGTCGATGAAGGCCGAGTTTCGTCGGGCGCGCACCGCACACTGTCCTCAATCGGTGCGCTGTGCATGCCCTAGCTGAGTGTTCCAGACCGCGGTCACCGCCGCCGCTGCTGGCGACTGCCACGCGACAGGTCAGGAGATCACGCCCTGACCAATCGGGCTCGAAGCGAGGGTTGAAGAGACCGCCAGCCAGTTATTCGATATCGCTTCCAAGCCGTGCCCCCTTGGTTTGCCCCCGTACTGGTCCAGGATTTCCTAGCCGACAGGGCGGGGATTACCGAAAGGAGAGGCTATTGCTTGACAGACCGGAAGCGGTCTTTACAATACGCCCCAGCCCATAATGCGGGAATAGCTCAGTTGGTAGAGCACAACCTTGCCAAGGTTGGGGTCGCGAGTTCGAGTCTCGTTTCCCGCTCCAAAATTTCAAAACCCCGAGCCCATAACTCGGGGTTTTTTGTCGGAAGTTGGGCTGCCAAGCCCCCAACTCATGGCTGAGTGGCAGAATGGTCATGCAGCGGCCTGCAAAGCCGCCTACCTCGGTTCGATTCCGGGCTCAGCCTCAATCTGTCTGTGTTCCTCTCGCCCGGGTGGCGGAATCGGTAGACGCAGCGGACTTAAAATCCGCTACCCGCTAGGGTGTGTGGGTTCAAATCCCTCCCCGGGCACAAAGCAAAACAAGCGCTTAGACGCCAACACCGCAAACCGGCACTTCCCTTCAGGACCCTTCGGCACACCCCGGTATACTGCGCACCCCAGCGTCACGCGCTGAACCCGCCGACTCGGCACCGACCGCCAACCGCCCACACTACCTCATTGCCGTCAGCCGGCTGAACGGTCGAGGCGATAACTCCCTTGACACCTAGCGCCACATCTTTCGAATTGTTTGGGGTGGATGCGGCGCCGAACTCCTAAACCACACGAAACGGCTCGGATGTCTCTATTCTGATTAGCAAGTTATTTCAGCAAGAAAGAGATGAGCCGTCATTCCGGACGGGAAGCCGGAACCCAGCGCCATGGACGATACCTGCGATGGTCATCCTGGCCTCTGGATACCGGCTTCTCCCCGCTTTCGCGGGGACAGGCTTGCCGGTATGACGAGTTGGCTGAGGTAATACCATTTCTCGATAGGTATTATCGATATTCGTAGGCTGGTGTTGAGGCGCGAAGCGCTGAAACCCAGCTTCTGAGTAGCTACCCCATGACTTTCAGGCGGATAAACTAATAGGAAATGGTATAACTCGCTAATCAAATTCTCTATTGGAGATTTCTCGCCTTGGTGATGACAACTTCCAGGTATTCCCCGGGCACCACCAGTGACTCGGGTCCAGCGATGTTCAGCTCTTCGAGCAGGGCGGTGATGTCGCGCTCCAGCGCCGGGCGGGCGGCGGGGTCCAAGGCGGCGAAGGCCTTGTGGGTTGGCCCGTAGTAGTCGCGAAAGACCTGCAACCAGTGGGCTGGGGAGCGGTAACGGAAATTGAAGTAGCGCCGTTCGCACTGGATTCCATCCGCCCGCGAGCCGAACAACTCGACGATCCTCGACTCGGTGCCCCAGAGCGCCGGCGACTTGATTCCGGCGGGAGGCGGTACATGCGCGCCTATGACCTTGAACAGGCGGCCGATGAACCCATTCGGCGTCCAATTTGCCAGGCCGATCCGCCCCCCTGCCCGGACCACACGCAGCATTTCGCGGGCGGCGCGCTCTTGGTCTGGGGTGAACATGACCCCAAAGGTGGACAGCACCACGTCGAAGCTTTCAGCATCGAAGGGTAGGTTTTCCGCGTCCGCGGTCTCGAAACACACCTCGAGGCCGTTGGCCTGGGCGCGCTGTCGGCCTTTATCGAGCAGGGCCGGGACATAGTCGGTGGAGGTGACCAGAGCAAAGCGGCGCGCCGCGGCGAGCGTGGCGTTGCCATTACCGGCGGCGATATCGAGCACGCGCTCGCCAGCACGCACATCCGCGGCCTCGCCCAGCGTCTCGCCGACAATCTGGAGCGTGGTGCCGATGACCGAAAAATCGCCGCTGGCCCACACGGCCTGCTGACGTTGCTTGATGGCCTTGAAATCCGGTGTTTCGACGCGGTGTTCGAGTACGTATGACATAGTGATCTCCTCTTGAGGTTGGTGGACGCCGCGGGATCGGCCGCTCGGTTTCTCGATGAGGCCAGGTTTCTCGGCGTTGGTGCTATTCTTCAAATTCGCGTCCACCGGCGCTTCCCCCTTTGTCGCCGAAACTTGCTCGCGGCTCCGGAATTGTGTGGAAGCTCGATACAGGCTCCACCGAGATTGATCAGGGCTCCGCCCGGGAGTGTCCATGAAGGGTGATCCGTTATCCGATGTGCTGACCAGCGTGCGCTTGCGCGGCGCGATCTTCTATTACGTGAGCTGCGACCATGACTGGGTCGCGGAAACGCCCCCCTCACCTGAGTTGGCGGACGCCCTGAGCCCAGGTGCCGAGCACGTGATCGCCTATCACATGATCCTCAGGGGTGGTGGTTGGGCGGCGATGGATGGCTTGGCGCCGCTGCGGTTGCGGGGGGGCGACATCCTCATGTTTCCGCGCGGGAATGCCCATGTGCTGTCGAGCGCGCCGGGAATGCGCGCTGCCGGGGGAGATCACTCTTGGCGCGCCACCACCCGGGACAACCCCAAACCCATCCTGGTGGCCTTTCACGACGGGGTATGCGAACTCGATGTCGAGGTGCCGGCCAATCAGGCCAGCGTGGTACTGGTCTGTGGCTTCATTAGCTGCGATCTGCGGCCCTTCAATCCGCTGATCAGCGCACTGCCTCCCTTGCTGCATCTCCCCGCCACCGGTGTCGGGGCCTGGGTCGCGCCGATGCTCGAACAGGCGGTGGCGGAATCGCGTCACCGGCGCGCCGGCAGTGCCGCCGTGCTGGAGCGAGTGAGCGAGATGGTGTTCGTCGATGCCGCCCGTCGCCACCTCGAATCATTGCCGGAAGAAGGCGGTCAGGGCTGGCTGGCGGCGCTACGCGACAGATATGTCGGTCGTGCCATCGGACTGATGCACGAGCGTCCGACAGAACTCTGGACGGTGGATGAACTCGGACGGCAGGTCGGCCTGTCGCGCTCCGCCCTGCATGAACGCTTTGTCGAACGCATCGGCCTGCCGCCGATGCAGTATCTCGCCAACTGGCGGATGCAGTTGGGCGCCAACTTGTTGCGTGAAGGCCAAGCCACCGTGGCCGCGATCGCTCAAGAAACCGGCTATGACTCGGAGGCGGCCTTCTCGCGGGCCTTCAAGCGATTGACCGGCCAGCCCCCGGCGGCCTGGCGGCGCGCGCAGCGAGGAGCCGGATAGCTTGACGGGTCGACGGCTCCAGTACCTAGCGGAATCAACCGCCCGATCATCGCCTTCAGCTTCCCTGGGCCATGTCCCCGGTTCGATCCGAGGCTCTTTCCGCTGTTGACCATCCCGATAGCCGCGGCTCGGGGTGTCGATAGACCGCTCCCGGGCCGGGGCGCTGTGAGCCGGTTTATTGTTCTATTCTGGAGAACAATGCCGCTCTCCATGAGTTATTGTTCTCTTGGCGAGAACGAAAAATAGCTATTTTCAGCCGAGGCCCGGTTCCCCGAGGCTGATTGGCGAAGCGAAGGCTTGTCGATTGACATTGCGGTCCTGCTTTGGGGATGACAGTATGAAGCCTTTTCGGGGGTGGAACCGCCGCCATCCATCCCCTCAGCAACTTGGTAAGGAGTATGTAATGAAGACACGGGCTGGTTTCTTGACGTTCGGACTGCTTGCCTGCCTCGGTTCAGCGGTTTGGGGCGGGGAAGGCCAAGATCCGGTTGTGGTCTACAGCACCAAGTCCGGCTTCGAGGAGGTCATCGAAAACATCAAGCTGGCGGTGACCGAGCGTGGTCTCCTGGTGAGCGGGACTCTCCATGTGAGCGAGATGCTCAACCGTACCGGGCCGGATCTGGGCTTCCCCAAGGCCGTCTACGCCAAGGCGGAGTCGGTGGAATTCTGCAGTGCCGCCCTCTCTCACCGCATGATCGCGGTCGATCCGCGCAATCTGGTGGTCTGCCCCTTCACGGTCGCCGCCTATGTCCTGGCCGATCAACCGGACCGGGTCTATGTCGCCTACCGTAAACTCCAGCTGGCTGGAGCGGCGACCGAGGAAACCCGGGCGGTCATGAGCCTGCTGGATGAGGTCGCCCGGGCGGGGGCGGAATAATCTGGGTTCGCGCGAGCGGAAACTTCTCCTGGAGGCCGCGGAATGTTGTCGTCTGAACAGATCAAATCGGTTTTGATCCGTATCGAGGATCTGGGTCTGGGCCTGATTGTCCTGGCCACGATCGTGGCCCTGGGTCAGGAAGTCTGGGAGATGGTGCTCAAGGCCCGAGTGGATCTGGCCGATCTCCTCCTCTTGTTCATCTACCTGGAGGTGATCGCCATGGTGAGCATCTATTTCGAATGCCACCAGCTCCCGGTGCGCATCCCCTTGTTTATCGCCATCGTGGCCCTGGCGCGCTATCTCATCCTTAATGCCAAGACCCTGGGCTGGGAGGGACTGCTCGCCACTTCCGGGGCGATTCTGATCCTCGCCCTCGGGGTGCTGGTGATTCAACTCAGTCAGGTGAAATTTCCTTATCGCGAGAAATGAGGCTGGTGTTCAGCCTCGAGCGGGCTCGCCATCAAGGCCCGGCCCGCTCAGGGGGTATCTATGGCGGAGATAGTGATTCTGGGTTCGGGTTTTGCCGGACTGACCGCGGTCAAAACCCTGAGACGCCGGGGCTACAAGGGACAAATCCGGCTGGTGTCTCCCAAGCCCGAGTTGTTGTATTACCCGAGTCTGATCTGGGTGCCGGCCGGTCTGCGGAGCGAGGCCGATCTGCGTATCAAACTCGACGGTTTTTTCTCCCGGCATCAGGTCGAGTATGTGGCGGATCGGGTGACGGGGCTCGATCCCGGGGCGCGCCTGGTCTTCACCGAAGGGTCCGGCGAGATTCCCTTCGAGCGGCTCCTGATCGCCAGCGGCGGCCAGTATATCCGCAAGCTTCCTGGCCTCGAGCACGTCTTCATCCCCTGTGTCGGTTGGGAACCCACCAAGGCCTATAGCGATCGTCTGGAACAGATGACGGGCGGGGCGCTGAGCTTCGGCTTCGCCGCCAATCCCAACGAGCCGACCGGCATGCGGGGCGGTCCCATGTTCGAGTTTCTGTTCGGTATCGACACCCTGCTGCGCCGGCAAGGTCGCCGGGAGCGATTCGAGCTCTGTTTCTTCAGCCCGGCCCCCAAGCCCGGCCAGCGTCTGGGCGAGAAGGCGTTTGCTACTTTGATGGCCGAGATGACCAAACGGGGGATCCGCAGCCATCTCGGCCACAAGATCGAGTCCTTCGCGCCGGATCGGGTGATCACCGCCGGGGGCGAGTTGAAATCCGATCTCACCCTCTTCATGCCTGGCCTGACCGGGCCGGCCTGGGCTCCCCGGAGCGGTCTGCCCCTGTCTCCCGGCGGGTTCATCCAGGCCGATGCCCGCTGCCGGGTGCCGGGGTTCGAGGGGGTGGTCTATATCGCCGGTGACGCCGGGAGCTTCCCCGGTCCCGAGTGGATGCCGAAACAGGCCCATGCCGCCGATCTCCAGGCCAGGGCAGCGGTCAAGAACCTGCTGGCGGAGAAAGCCGGCAAAACCGCCGAGCAGGGATTCCGACCCGAGCTGATCTGCATCGTGGATACCCTGGATGCGGGGGTGCTGGTGTTCCGCGACATCAAGCGTTCCCTGCTGCTTGGGGGCTCCTATCTGCACTGGGTCAAACGCGCCTTCGAAAGCTATTACCTGCGGAGTTATCGTTGAATCCCCCGCTTCCCGGGCCCGGCGAGCGGGCCGCGAGGGAAGATGGATAGTTTTGTGATGAACCGCTCATTCTCCATGTTGGCATCCAGGTCAGGAGTTGGTATTTCGAGCAACTTGCAAAACGGATCACAAAAAGATCGGAACACGGGGGCTGAGGTGAATTTACCCAAAAGTGGTCGGGGCTGGGTCTGGAGCCACCGGCTGCGGGCCGTGCGCTTGGTCCTCCCCCTCGCCTTGATCTCTGGTCTGGTGGGGATGACGTCCGCCAACGAGAAAGAGGCGGAATCCACTCATCAGTCTCCCCCGGTCGCCGCCGTCGGGGCGGCGGAAAACCGGGATGACGTCGCCGTGCTGGATCTGGGGACACTCACCAGTATCGACGCCATGGTCTCGAAGTTCGCCGACCGTCGTCTGATCTATATCGGCGAGGTACATGATCGTTACGATCATCATCTCAACCAACTCGCCATCATCCGCAGCCTGCATCAACGACGTCCACAGTTGACCATCGGCCTGGAGTTTTTCCAGCAACCCTATCAGTCGTACCTGGACCAGTTCGTCGCCGGCGCCATCGACGAGGCGGAAATGTTGCGCAATACCCAGTATTTCGATCGCTGGCGCTTCGACTATCGTCTCTATCAGCCGATTCTGCGCTATGCCCGACAACATCGCCTGCCCCTCATCGCCCTCAACGTGCCCGCCGAACTCAGCTCAAAAGTCGGACGGCAGGGGCTGGAGAGTCTGAGCGAGGAGGAACGGGCCTATATCCGCGAGGGGGTGGATCGCCTCCAGGCCGGTTATGGCGAGCGTCTGCGGGCCGTGTTCGAGCTGCATCCGGCGATGGCCAAACGGGAGTTTGAGACCTTCCTCGAGGCTCAATTGCTCTGGGACGAAGGCATGGCCCAACGGGTGGCGGATGTGCTGCGAGAGCAGCCGCAAAGATATATGGTCGTGCTGGCGGGCAATGGGCATCTCGAAGGCGGCACGGGGATCCCGAACCGGGTACAGCGTCGGCTTCGCACCACCTCGGCCATCGTCTTGAATGGCCCGCATCTGGATCTTCGCCCCGGACTGGCGGACTTCGTCCTGCTGACCCCCGAGCAAGTGCTTCCCAAGGCCGGCTTGCTGGGGGTGCAACTGGCCCAGGAAACCAAGGGCGCCAGGGTGACTGGTTTCACCGATCCCAGCGCCGCCAAGGAGGCCGGTTTACGTGAAGGGGACCGACTCCTGCGCGTCGACGGTAAGCCGATAACAGGGTATGCTGATGTTCGTCTCGCACTCTTGCCTTATGCTCCTGGTGATCGGGTACAGGTCGGCGTTGAGCGCGAGCGTTTGTTTCTCGGGGAAGAAACCCACAGCTTCGAGGTCATCCTGAAATGACTCATGGAAAGCTGGAATTCCCTCCCGAGACCACCGCTCAGCCCCCCCCCGGGAAACTTCCCTCGGAATATTTTGCTATCGGCGGCGATATCTGGTTTCTCCGCGGGGCTGGATCAGAGAAGAAAAAACAGGTGGCCCGGCGGCAGACGAATTTGTGTAGTAATGATGAGGTAGGGGCTCAAAGACCCGTTGTGTTGAAGGTGTTTCGACAACGGGGTTGAGCGGGTATGTTGATGAAGTGATCACCGGCAAAGGGGGAGATCAGCATGTTCACCACGCGAAAGGTGAAAGGAAAAACAGTCGTTGAGATATCGGTCAAAGACATGGATTCCAGTATCGCGACGGCATTTCGAAACTTTCTCGTCGAGGCGATTGAAGGGGCTCCCGATGCTATTGTGATCGTGGATTTCTCCAAGGTGCGGTTTTTGGACAGTACCTGCCTGGGGGCTTTGTTGGCCGCCTACCGTCAAACCGGGAGCAATAGAAAGCTGGTGCTGGCGGCCCCCCAACCCTCGGTCGAGAATGTCTTCACCGTGGCCCGTATCGGTCGGGCCATGCTCATCGTCGGCTCGGTGGAAGGGGCGATGGGTCTGACCCCAGAGCAATGGCCGCTCAATCAGCCAGGTCGTCACTGATTCATCTCCCTCCGTTGCCACGCTGAATCCGGCCACGAAGGCGATCAGTCAACGGAGGGGAGCCCCCTTGTCGGTTGCCGTCAGACCTGGATTCAGCACGATCCGCATCGATCCAACACAAAAAGCCACAACCGGAGCCTGTTCTGCGTGTCTGGGGACCTCTCGAACAATCGCATCACCCTCGTTATCGAGAGCGATCGAAAACATCTGGCCCTCGTTCGCTCCGCCTTGCGGGGATTGAGCCAGGAGCTCCAGGTGACGGATCGGGCGCGGCATCGCATCGAACTCTGCGTGGTCGAGGCGGTGAGCAATTCGATCGAACACGCCTATCGCAACCAATCCGGACAACCCATCATGATCGAATGGATCGAGCATGACGGCCATCTCCAACTGGCGGTTTGCGACAAAGGGCTGAGTATGGACTCCGGGCGGTTGGAGCTGATCCATCCCACCATGATCGAGATCGACCCCTCGAACCCGGCGACCCTGAAGGCCCGTGGCCGAGGGCTGATCTTGATCAAGACCTTCATGGATGAGGTCGCCTACCATACCCAGGATGGGTGGAATCGCCTGGAAATGCAGCTCGATTGGCATGACGGCCATCCCATGGCGCCCACATGAGAGGACCCGGACGACAAAGGGCCACCTAGGGCGCCAGACTCATCCGGCTCTCCGAGCCTCAAACCTCATGCCCATCCATGAGGAGTGGGTGGGCCAGGGGCGAACCATCCAACACCAACCGCCCGGCGCGTAGGCCCAATCGTCCTTCGGCGAACAGACGTATCGCCAGCGGATAGATCCGATGCTCCTGCCGCAACACCCGGGCGGCCAGCTCATCCGGGGTATCCCCGGCGAACACGGGCACCTTGGCCTGCAGGATGACCGGGCCGCCATCCAGCTCCTCGGTGACGCAATGGACGCTGGCACCGTGTTCCTTCTCTCCCGCCGACAAGACCCGCTGGTGGGTGTGCAGGCCCTTGTATTTCGGCAACAAGGCGGGATGGATATTGAAGATACGGCCAGCATAATGCTGCACCAACTCCGGGGTCAGGATACGCATGAAACCCGCCAACACGATGAGGCCGGGGGAGAAGGCGTCGATCAGGTCCATGAGGGCCGCGTCATAGGCGGAACGACTGGGATAGCCCTTATGAGAGAGCACCCGCGTCTCGATCCCGGCCTGCCTGGCCCGTTCCAGGCCATAGGCTGCCGGTTCGTTGCTGATGACGGCGCGGATCTCCACCGGCAGATCCTGCCGCGAGCGGTCGATGATGGCCTGCAGATTGCTCCCGCTACCGGAGATGAGCACGACCAGGGGAAGCGGGGAGATCGGGGTCATGGAGGCCATGTCAGCGAAACTCGACATAAGGCTGGGGCGCTTCCGTCCCCTCGATGCGCCCGATTTCCCAGACGGTCTCGCCCTGGGCGCGCAGGAGTTCGATCGCCGCCTCCTTATCCGCCGCGGCGACACAGACCAGCAGGCCAACCCCGCAGTTGAAGGTCCGCAGCATTTCCGCGTCGGACACCTGGCCCTGGGCCTGCACCCAACGAAAGATCTCCGGCAGAGACCAGCTCGAGCGTTCGATCACCGCCTTGGTGCCGGACGGCAGCACTCGGGGTGGATTCTCGGTGAGTCCACCGCCGGTGATGTGGGTCAGGGCATGCACCTTCAGCCGCCGCATCAGGGCCAGGATGGATTTGACATAGATGCGGGTCGGGGCCAGTAGGGCCTCGCCGAGAGCGATCCCCCCCATTGGGGCGGCGAGATCCGCGCCGCTCACCTCGATGACCTTACGGATCAGGGAATAGCCGTTGGAGTGGGGGCCGGAAGAGGCCAGGGCGAGCAGCACGTCGCCGGGCTCGACCCGTTCCGGCAGGATGAGATCGGCCTTCTCGGCGATGCCGACGCAAAAGCCGGCCAGATCATAGTCGCCGGCGGCGTACATCCCCGGCATCTCCGCCGTCTCGCCACCCACCAGGGCGGCGCCCGCCAGTTCGCAGCCCCTGGCGATGCCTTCGATCACCTGCGCGGCGACCTCCACATCCAACCGCCCGGTGGCGTAATAATCGAGGAAAAACAGCGGCTCGGCGCCGGCCACCAGCACGTCGTTGACGCACATGGCGACCAGGTCGATGCCGATGCCGTCATGACGCTGGAGTTGGAGTGCCAGCTTGAGCTTGGTGCCCACGCCGTCGGTCCCGGAGACCAGTACCGGCTCTCGATACCTGTTCAAGGGCAGGGCGAAAAGGGCGCCGAAGCCGCCCAAGCCGGTCAGGACCTCGGGCCGAAAGGTGCGCCGGGCAAAGGGCTTGATACGCTCCACCAGGGCGTTGCCGGCGTCGATATCGACCCCGGCGGCGCGGTAACTGAGGGGAGCCCGGGATGGAGGGGTGGGTTCGGTAGACATCGCCAGCTCCTGGGGGCCAAAGCCCGGCATTCTATCAGCGCGGCTGGGGAGGAAAAATGGCGCGACGACCGCGAACCGGACGGGACGTGGCGCCGATCCTCACCACCTATCAGTTTTAGGTAAACTTTGACGCTGATGCGACTTTACGCTGAAAAGAACCATGGGAACCGTAAGAACACTAGCTGACGAAGTGGAAAGGGGGCTTGGCGAGGCGCATCCGCGAC
>JBPOHE010000165.1:0-3160 GCA_052035915.1 Pseudomonadota bacterium | reverse complement strand
AGCTTCTGGACAACGTCTGGGGGCGTAGCGTGTTCATCGAGGAGCGCACCGTGGATGTCCATATCAGGCGGCTCCGGAAAACCCTGGCGGACCATGACCGCGACAGCCTGATCCAGACCGTCAGGGGCTTCGGCTATCGGTTCTCGGAAAAGGCATGAGGCTGCGAAGATAGGACAGGCGCCTCAGGTCTTGACCGTGGCCCCAGGGCTGCGGACCATTCCGCGGTCGCCCCCACGCCCGGCGCTCTGAGCAGCAATGCACGGGGTCGATGTTCGCGGCCGGTCAGCCAGAACCGGCTGGGCGGACGGCGCCTTGCGCCAGAGACCTCACCCGCCCCGCTCGCTAGTAGTTCGTTTCACTAAAAGGTTTTCGTTTCAGGTCAGGCCCAAATCGAACTTCTTCCAACGATAGATGACCGGATTAGCGTTCATTTCTTCGATGCCCTTGAGGATACGTTCCTTCAACTCGCTTATGGAGGCGACCCGAATGTGACGGAGGAAAGTGCGCGCCATCTTGGAAAAGGTACACTCAATCAAGTTCAGCCAGGATCCATGCTTGGGCGTATGCACATACTCAAAACGTCCGGGGCGGGTGGCCAAGTAGGCCATCGTTGCCTTCGAGATATGGGCAGAATGGTTGTCGAGGATCACTCGAATGGTGGCCTCCGGCGGATAGTAGGCATCGATGGAGCGCAGCAGGGCAATAAATTCCGCACTGCGGTGGCGGTCTTCGACGCGCGCAAACACATGACCCGAATGCAGATCAATGCCGGCCAGGATCGATACGGTACCGTAGCGGACATATTCATAATCCCGGCTGACCGTCGGGGCTTTGCCCGCCACTGGCGGCAAATCAGGCGCGGTCAGACCGATCGCCTGAACCCCCGGCTTCTCATCCACACTGACCGTGTAAACCGGCTTTTCCCGTCCCCCGAGGACCGTCCCCTCGGCCGACAGGGAAACCTCCCGGTACACCATCAACACCTCCTGCATCTTTCGATCGAATTCCGGATCGCGTTGTTCCAGGTAGTACGTGATCTTATGCGGCTTGAGTTGGTTCTCCTGGAGAATGCGCCAAATCGTGCTCTTTCCGCAACCCGCCAGGCGGGGAAACCCGGCTTCTTCGGCGTGTGCCGATACCTGCCTCGCCAAGGCCGAAAGAGTCCACAATTCCGCCGCCAGCCCCATCGCCTTGGGCTGCACACAGGCGACGCCTACCACCCAGGCTTTGGCCTCCGCCGTAATCTCCGGCGCGCGAGGGCGGTGAAAATAATCTTTCAAGCCCATCCGAATGCCGCCCGCCAGCGCTTTGTCGATGCATTTGTAGATCGTCGGGCGACTTACACCCAAGGTCCGCTGTATGTCGCTGATCGAGAGGCCTTGCGCGTAGCTGAGCAAAACCCTGGCGCGCTCCACTTCCCGTATCGGTGCCGTCCGGGAACCCGCCAACTCGGTCAACAAAGCCCTTTGCTCCTCAGTCAGAACCAATGCCGCACGTCCGCTCTTTCGCCCCATGACCACCTTCCGATTAAATACCGCACGGAAGCATGACCACGCGAATATATTTTGTAAAGTCTTTGCTAAAACGAGCTACTAGTCGGAAGACTTCATGGACGGCGGTCCATGACCACCCGGGTGGTTGGGAGGAAGGACTTAGTACCGCATCAGTTCCTGGACTTCCTCCGAAGCTTCCTGGCAGGCCGGAACACTGTTGACGTTATCCAGATTGGGCTCCTTGCCCGTTAGCGGGTACAAGAGGGAAGCCGAAATAATTTGTTTGAATGGCTCGCAGGCACGAACCATTTTTCTCCCGGCAACCATGAGCTGTGCTGGGTCCTCGATTTCCTCATCCGAGCACTCACCCATGGAGCGGACCAGGGCGTCCGACACCTGGCTATTCAGGCTGTTCACCTGTTCAAGGTATTTCGTGAATTCATCGTGCGACATTTCAATTTCCTGACCCGAGGGCGTGTGCATGACCACGGTTGCGCAGCTGGCCAGCCACATTCCCACGCCAAGTATCAGGAGCCTGTTGGCTGCTGCATGCAGCCTGTCGAAAACAATGGAAGACCGTTTCATACGCCAGCAACCAGTTCTTCAGGTGTGTTGAGTGGCGAATTATGCTCGAAAATCGCGAACCCGCGGGATGGCGGGCAGGGCCATCGTACTGTCCATGAGGGGCGGTTGCGCGGATTAGACCGGACCATGCAGCCGCCCTTGGTCCGGTCCGGACGCTTGGGCCGGCGAGGGGAACCCACCCAGCGATGCTTGCAGGAGCCCAGCGCCACGAGGCCGCTCGCTTGCCGTGTCAGAACCTCCAGACGTGAATGCGGCCCTGGGCGGAGGGGGAAGGGCCGGTCTGCACGGGCTGAACGTCCGCAGCCACTTCGCGGGTGGCTGATGCCCGGGGTAGCGAGGCCGCCCGCATGGATCGGACTTGCTTCCTTGCTCCACGCGAATAGAATCCCTTCTGGACACTCAACCAGGACAGCTTCATGCGGCTACCCACCCTGTTGGCAATAGGCATGCTGCTCGCGGCCTGTACACCGGCACGCTTCGATATAGTCCAGGCGCCCTCCGGCAGGACCACAGATCAGCAGCAGCTCGACGCAACACAGTGCACCAGGAAGAATCGTGTTTACGGACCCTGGTTACTTGGATTGGGCAGTGCGGCGCTGTACAACCAGGCAAAAAACGGCTACCGGGCCTGCATGAATGCCATGGGTTACACCGTCAGGGAGCAGGAATAGTATGAACCTTGGAAAACCCATACTGGTAACCGGCCTGACCATGATCCTGATCGGCTTGGCTGGCTGTTCAGCCACCGCATACCGGATCACCCAGGCGCCCGGCGCCAAGACCGAGAGCGCGCAAAGCGTCGACTCCTTGCAATGCAGTGAGGAGAGCCGAATCAATGCCGGGGTCCACTTGCTGTTCTGCGGCATTGGCGCGCCAATCTGCCGCCATGTCGATGACAGCGACTATGAACAATGCATGCGGGCGCGGGGCTATCGGGTCAATCCCATGGGCTGAAGGCTGTAGGGGGCGGACTTGCGAACCGCCCGATGCCCTCCGGCGCAAGGATCAGGTCCACGGCTGCCGCCGGAAACTCGTCGCCGCAGGGCCGGATTTCATCCGATAGTAGTCCCCCAGGGTGTCCC
>JBPOHE010000009.1:0-6137 GCA_052035915.1 Pseudomonadota bacterium | reverse complement strand
GTCGCGGATGCGCCTCGCCAAGCCCCCTTTCCACTTCGTCAGCTAGTGTTCTTACGGTTCCCATGGTTCTTTTCAGCGTAAAGTCGCATCAGCGTCAAAGTTTACCTAAAACTGATAGGTGGTGAGGCTGGTAAGGCGAGAGGTGTTTTTCCCAGCCCATGCCAGTAGAATGAATTTTCCGATCCGGCCAGGCTCCATTCTCATGTCACGCACCGCCACCGTCGAACGTAATACCCTCGAAACCAGGATCCTGGTGGCCATCGACCTGGATGGCAGCGGTCAGGCCGAGTTGCAGTCGGGTATCCCCTTTCTCGACCACATGCTGGATCAGGTGGCCCGCCACGGCCTGATCGATCTCCGTCTCAGAGCGGAAGGGGATCTCCACATCGACGCCCACCACAGCGTCGAGGACATAGGTATCACCCTGGGACAGGCGATCGCCAAGGCGGTGGGCGACAAGCAGGGGATTCGGCGCTACGGTCACGCCTATGTGCCCCTGGACGAGGCCCTGGCGCGGGTGGTGGTGGATTTTTCCGGGCGTCCGGGCTTGGAATACCGCGTCAAGTTTGCCCGCGCCCGCATCGGCGACTTCGATGTCGATCTCTTTCATGAATTCTTTCAGGGTTTGGTCAACCACGCGGCCATCACCCTCCATATCGACCGTCTGCGGGGAAACAATGCCCATCATGTCGCCGAGACCATTTTCAAGGCCTTTGGCCGCGCCCTGCGGATGGCGTTGGAGGCGGATCCCCGCATGTCGGGACAGCTGCCGTCCACCAAGGGCTGTCTTTGAGCCCCCACGGCGGTAAGGAATAACCGGATGGGTCAAGTGATCGCGGTGATCGACTATGGGATGGGCAACCTCCGTTCCGTCTCCAAGGCGGTCGAGCATGTGGCGGAACCAGGTGATCGGGTTGTGGTTACCTCGGACCCCGCGCTGATCCTCGACGCCGACCGGGTGGTGTTCCCCGGGCAGGGGGCGGCGCGGGACTGCATGGCGGCCATCTCCGAGCATCACCTCAATCTGGCGGTGCGCGAGGCGGCGGCGAGCAAGCCCTTCCTCGGCATCTGCATGGGCTTGCAGGTGCTGATGGACTTCAGTGAGGAGAACGGCGGCACCAGGTTGCTGGAAATCCTGCCCGGGCGGGTGGAACGTTTCCCCCAGCCCTGTCTCGATGCCACCGGCCAAGTGCTTAAGATCCCGCATATGGGCTGGAATCAGGTGCGGCAGCGGCAGTCACATCCGCTCTGGTCCGGTATTCCTCAAGACAGCCGCTTTTATTTCGTCCACAGCTATTTTGTCGTCCCGGAGCAAGGGGAGATCCTAGCCGCGGTCACCGAGCATGGGGTGGGTTTCGTCAGCGCCATCGCCAGCGGCAATCTCTTTGCCACCCAGTTCCATCCGGAGAAGAGCGCTCACTGGGGCCTGACCCTGTTGCGTAACTTCCTGAGCTGGCGACCACGGCAAGAGATCTGAGGCGCGGTGGTCATGGGGCGAATCCATCTCAAGGGCCGGCCTTGGTTCCGGCAAAAGAGAGGTAAAGCATGTTGTTGATCCCGGCGATCGACCTCAAGGATGGTCGGTGCGTGCGACTCCGCCAGGGTCGCATGGAAGACGAGACGGTCTTTTCCGATGATCCGGTCGCCATGGCCGACCGCTGGGTGGGCCTGGGCGCGCGTCGTCTCCACTTGGTGGATCTGAACGGCGCCTTCGCCGGCGCTCCCGTCAATGCCGGGGTTATCCGCGCCATCGCCAAGGCCCATCCCGGGATTCCCATCCAGGTCGGCGGTGGCCTCCGCGACGAGGCCGGTATCGCGGCCTATCTGGAGGCCGGAGTCGGCTTTGCCATCATCGGCACCCGGGCCGTCCACGACCCCGGTTTTGTCGAGCTGGCCTGCCGGCGCTTTCCCGGTCACATCATCGTCGGCTTGGACGCCAAGGACGGCTGGGTGGCGATCGACGGTTGGGCCACTCTCACCGAACACCGGGTGGAGGAGCTGGCGCGACGCTTCGAACAGTCCGGGGCCAGCGCCCTGGTCTATACCGACATCGGACGGGACGGCATGTTGAGCGGCCCCAATCTGGAGGCGACCAAGGCCCTGGCGGAGGCGATCTCGATCCCGGTCATTGCCTCCGGGGGGATTACCGATATCGAGGATATCCGGGCCTTGTGCGCTCTCCAGGCCAGTGGGGTGATGGGCGCCATCACCGGGCGGGCGATCTATGCCGGCACCCTGGATTTCGCCGCTGGACAAAGGTTGGCCGATCAATGTTAGCCAAACGCATCATCCCCTGCCTGGACGTGGATCGGGGTCGGGTGGTCAAGGGGGTCAAATTCGTCGACATCCGCGACGCCGGCGATCCGGTCGAAGTGGCACGGCGCTACGACCTCGAAGGGGCCGACGAGATCACCTTCCTCGACATCACCGCCAGCTCCGACGATCGGGAGACCATGGTGCACGTGGTCGAGGCGGTGGCCAGTCAGGTCTTCATCCCCCTCACCGTCGGCGGCGGTATCCGTACCGCCGAGGACGTGCGGCGCATGCTGAACGCCGGGGCGGACAAGGTGGCGATCAACACCGCCGCCGTCTTCCGCCCCGAGTTCGTGCGCGAGGCCACCGACCGCTTCGGTTCCCAGTGCATCGTGGTGGCCATCGACGCCAAGCGCGTCAGCCCGCCCGAAGCCCCCCTGCGCTGGGAGATCTTCACCCATGGCGGGCGCAAGCCCACCGGCCTGGATGCCCTGGATTGGGCGCGACGCATGGCGGACTACGGTGCCGGGGAGATCCTGCTCACCAGCATGGATCGCGACGGTACCAAGGAGGGCTTCGATCTGTCCCTGACCCGGGCGGTCAGCGAGGCGGTTTCCATCCCGGTCATCGCCTCCGGCGGCGTGGGCAATCTCCAGCACCTGGTCGATGGGGTGCAACTGGGTGGCGCGGACGCGGTCCTGGCCGCGAGCATCTTTCACTTCGCCGAATACAGCATCGGCGCGGCCAAGCACTACATGGCCGAGCGAGGCGTGGAGGTCAGGTTATGAGCGATGATTGGCTGGACGGCATCAAGTGGGATGAGCGGGGCCTGGTCGCCGCCATCGCCCAGGAACATGGCAGCGGCACCATCCTCATGCTGGCCTGGATGAATCGCGAGTCCCTCAAGTTGACCCAGGAAACCGGCCATGCGGTTTATTGGTCCCGTTCCCGGGGCAAGCTCTGGCACAAGGGCGAGTCCTCGGGGCATGAACAGGTGGTGCACGCCATCCGCCTCGATTGCGACGGTGACGTGGTGCTGCTGGAGGTGGAACAGAAGGGCGGTATCGCCTGTCATACCGGTCGACACCATTGTTTCTTCCGCGAATTGCGGGATGGCGTTTGGGTCGAGGTGGAGCCGGTGCTCAAGGATCCCCGTGAGATCTATGGCTGAGGGCGGGGAGTCGTCCTTGACCGGACGGGAAGGGTCTCTGATCCTGGAGCAGTTGGCCGAGGTCCTCGAACAACGCAAGCAGGCCGACCCCGAGGTCTCCTATGTGGCGCGGCTGTATCGCAAGGGTCTGGACGAAATCCTGAAAAAGCTTGGCGAGGAGGCGATCGAAACCATCCTCGCCGCCAAGGGTGGCGATCCCGGCAAGCTGGTTTATGAAACCACCGACTTGTGGTTTCATAGCTTGGTGTTGTTGGCCCACCAGGGGTTGGGCCCAGAGGCCGTGCTGGCCGAGTTGGATCGCCGTTTCGGCCTGTCCGGGTTGACGGAAAAGGCCTCGCGTGGCGGAGGTTAGCTGTTCCGGCTCTCCCTGATCCCCTTTCGAGGGGCAACCATCTCAATAACTTGGTTTTGCGTTCGGAGTGACACCATGGGTTCTGGCATCGGCTCCATTTGGCATTGGTTGGTGGTTCTGCTGATCGTTGTGTTGTTGTTCGGCACCAAAAAGCTGCGCGACATCGGCACCGATCTTGGCAGCGCCATCAAAAGCTTTCGCTCGTCCATGAAGGAAGGCGAGGAAGAAGCGGCGCGTGACGAGGCCGCCCGGGCCGCCGATCCCTCCAAGGTCGCCAACAACCCGAATCAGGGGGAAGGCGGCCGGGTGATCGAAGGTCAGGTGACCTCACGGGAAGGTCCCAAGGTCTGAGGATGGGCGCGGGCATCCGCCCTTTTCGCGCCGTCAACCCGGGTCGGCCTCCCACAGAATGACGGGCTAAGCCATGTTCGATGTCGGTTTTTCCGAGTTGTTGCTGGTGGCCCTGGTGGCGCTGATCGTGGTGGGGCCCGAGCGGTTGCCCGAGCTGGCGCGCACCGCCGGACGTTGGATCGGCAAGGCGCGCCATTTCGTCGGCGCGGTCAAGACCGAGATCGAGCGGGAGATCAAGGCGGAGGAACTCAAGCGTATCCTGGATGAGCAGGCCAAGTTGCCGGAGTTGCAACAGATGATCGAGGAGACGGGCTCAAGTCTGCGGCGGGGTTTCATCGATCCCCTCGCCGATACCCAGCCGACCTCCATGGTCCATCCCGCGGAACCTCCTGGACCGGGGCCGTCCACGGACACGGAACCCCGGGGCAAAGGCGACCTGGCCGGATGAGTCTTGCCGCCGGACCCGAACAAGATCGGGAACAACCCTTCCTCTCCCACCTCATCGAGCTGCGCTCGCGCCTGCTGCGGATGGTATTGGCGATCTTGGGGCTTTGTATCCTCCTGTTGCCCTGGGCCAATCCCATTTACACCGCCCTGGCGACCCCCCTGATGCGGCTTCTGCCCGCCGGCAGCAGCATGATCGCCACCGAGGTGGCGGCCCCCTTCCTGACCCCCTTCAAGACCACCCTGATCGTCGCGGTCTTCCTGGCGGTTCCCTTCCTGCTCTCCCAGATCTGGGCCTTCATCGCCCCGGGTCTCTATAAGCACGAGCGCAAGCTGGTCCTCCCCTTGGTGGTGTCCAGCGCCGGGCTTTATTACCTGGGCATGGCCTTTGCCTATTTCGCCGTCTTTCCGGTGGTGTTCGGCTTTTTTGTCGCCACCACCCCGGATGGCGTGGCGGTGATGACCGACATCAGCAAGTACCTCGACTTTGTGCTGACGCTGTTTTTCGCCTTTGGTGTCGCCTTCGAGGTGCCCGTGGCCACGGTGTTGCTGGTCTGGACCGGCGTCGTGACCCCGGATGACCTCATCGCCAAGCGCCCCTATGTGATCGTCGGCGCCTTTCTGGTCGGCGCCGTGCTGACGCCGCCGGATGTTTTGTCCCAGACCATGCTGGCGATCCCCATGTGGCTGCTGTTCGAGGTCGGGGTCTATTGCTCCAGGCTCCTGCTCAAGTACCGTGAGCAGAATGAGCCAGCCTCGCCGCCCAATGATCATCCCCCGCCCGGGGGCACCTCGCTGTCCCGGACCTCCCCACCGGCCTCTCCGGCCACCACGCCGATGCCGCCGTCTCCGCCATCTCCGGGCGGTTCGTCCGGTAAGGTCCTGGTGGGGGCCGAACTCGAACCGGGCGACATCCATGAACCCGGGCGCTTCGTGCCCCTGACCCCCGAGGAGATGGACGCCGAACTCGACGCCATCGAGGCCGGGGAAGAGGCCGAGAAACAAGCCAGGCAGCAACGGGTCGAGGCCTTGTTGCGCCAGGTGCAACAGCGGCGCGAACAGGGTGACGTTGCCGGCGCCCGTCAGATCCTCATGTCGGTGCTCGAACTGGGCGACGCCGATCAACGCATGGTGGCGCGGAACATCCTCGATCAGCTCGACCATTGATGCGGTGAATGGCGAGTGCTTGTTCAGGCAGGCAGGTAGGGCGCAATAGGCGCAAGCCGTATTGCGCCAAATGGGAGAATATGATCATGCGGTGTAATACGCTTCGCTATTGCACCCTACGGCCTTGTTGCCCGACCAACCCTGTCTTCCCCAAGGCCCGGGCATCGACCGGAAATGGGCATTCTTTGTTCTTATTTAGAGAACAACAGCTTATTACTATCGTTTATTGTTCTCCCTGAGAGAACGAGAAACCGGGTAAAAGTACGCATGCCCGGGAGCCACGGCAGCCAAGTAGGGCGCAATAGGCGTAAGCCGTATTGCGCCCTAGTGTGCCCGGCATGGGCCAAGACTTGTAGCCTGAAAGGAGGCTACCGGAGAGAGTGACGACAACCGTAGAGA
>JBPOHE010000076.1:0-30844 GCA_052035915.1 Pseudomonadota bacterium | reverse complement strand
TCACCGATCTCGGCGAGAATCCCAACATCAGCTTGCCTGCGGTCGCAAACTGATGACCTTCCCTTCCTTGCCAGAGTCGATGACCTTCTGATCGCTTCTTACACCACGTCCGGGGACACGATCTTGCCTCAATGGCATCGACGGTTCAAAGGGCCATAGCGCCAACGGCGCAAAACCCTGTAGCCCAGGGCATCGCCCTGGGAACGCCGTCGCACAGAGGTTGATTAGCCCTGAAAGGGCGAAGCCCAATGAAGGCCGCATGATGATTCGAAGAACAAGACAAACCATCGCCGCCAATGTGGCTGGGATTTTGGAGGCGTGAGGATGACCCGGCTGTGGAGACAAGTGCGCCTCGCCGAGGTCTGCAATTTTCAGAATGGTTTCGCGTTCAAAAACAGCGACTACGTTGAAGACGGCAACGGTGCGTTTGAGATCTTCCGAATGGGAAACATTTTGCGAGGCGGAGGCTTCAATCCCGACGGCAAGAAGGCTTTTGTTTCCGAGGAGCAAGCCAAGAAACTTGGGCGCTTTTTACTCAATGAAGGTGACATTCTGATGTGCATGACGGACATGAAGTCCAGCATGGCCTTGCTTGGGCATACAGCATGGATGCCAGTCAGCGGTCGTTATCTTGTCAATCAACGAGTCGGGCGCATTACTGTGAGTAAGCCCGATCTTTTGGACCGACGCTTCCTTTACTACCACTCGAATAGTCCTGACTATGTTGATTGGCTGCGGGCACACGCCAACAGCGGAGTTCAAGTCAACCTTTCGACTGATGCGATTCTGAACTCGCCAGTCCCACTCCCCCCCCTCCCGATCCAACGCCGCATCGCGGGCATACTGTCGGCCTACGACGAGCTGATCGAGAACAGCCAGCGGCGCATCAAGATTCTGGAGTCGATGGCCCGCGCCCTCTACCGCGAGTGGTTCGTCCACTTCCGCTTCCCCGGCCATGACAATCCGGCAGGACAGCCGGATTGGACGGACGAAGGCCGCCCCGAAGGGGCGAGCGCCAAGGATGGCGCGAGTCAATCCGTGCCCCTTGTCCCCTCGCCGCTGGGGGAGATTCCAAAGGGGTGGGAGGTGAGGAAGATTCCGGAGTGCGTCCACATCAACCCGCGAGTCATCGTCCCGCGGGAAGGTGAAAAGCCATTCGTGCCGATGGGCTGCCTGTCTAACGACTCGATGCTGATTTCAAACATCGAAGCACGCGCAGGCAACAGCGGCGCGAAGTTTCAGAACGGCGACACGCTTTTGGCCCGCATTACACCTTGCTTGGAGAACGGCAAGACTGGCTTCGTTCAGTTCTTGTCCGGTGCAAACGCCGTCGCCTTCGGCTCGACAGAGTTCATCGTTCTCCGTTCGCGCACACTTACGGCGGAGTTCGTCTACTGCCTCGCGCGCAGTGACGAGTTTCGCGGTGTCGCGATCAAGAGCATGTCCGGTGCGACAGGTCGTCAGCGCGTGCAAGAGCAGTGCTTCGCTGATCTACAGATTGCTCAGCCACCGAGGACGTTGCTCGAACGCTTCTCCTGCATCGTCGCGCCGACCTTCCGTCTCGTCTACGAGTTGCACCTGCAAATCCAAACCCTCCGCCGCACCCGCGACCTGCTCCTCCCCCGCCTGCTGTCCGGCCAGATCGACGTGGAGGCGCTCGACCATGCCTGAGATCGTTCCGCTCCCCGCCGATTACGCCGCCTGGCTGACGGAACTGAAAACCCGCATCCACAGCGCCCAGCAGCGGGCGACCCTGGCGGTCAATCGCGAGCTGGTGCTGCTCTACTGGCAGATTGGCCGCGATATCCTCGAAAGGCAGGACCGCGAAGGCTGGGGGGCGAAGGTGATCGAACGGCTGGCGCAGGACTTGCGCAGCGCCTTCCCCGACATGAAGGGCTTTTCGCCGCGCAACCTCAAATACATGCGCGCTTTTGCCGAGGCATGGCCGGACCAATCCTTTGTGCAAGGGGTGCTTGCACAATTGCCCTGGTACCATCAGTTGGCCTTGCTGGACAAATTGCCTGGCCCCGAGACGCGCCGCTGGTACGCCTCCAAGGCCATCGAGCACAACTGGTCGCGCAACATCCTGGTGATGCAGATCGAAACCCATCTGTTGGAGCGCAGCGGTCAGGCAGTCACCAACTTTTCGGCTTCTCTGCCCAAGCCGCAGTCCGACCTCGCCCGCGATTCGCTGAAAGACCCCTACCGTTTCGATTTCCTCGGCCTGAGCGAGGAGGCCCAGGAACGCGAGATCGAGCACGCGCTGGTCAAGCATGTGACCGAGTTCCTGCTGGAGCTGGGCGCGGGCTTTGCCTTTGTTGGGCGGCAGGTGCTGCTGGACGTAGGCGGCGACGAATTTTTCATCGATCTGCTCTTCTATCACCTCAAGCTGCGCTGCTACGTGGTGATCGAACTCAAGGGCGGCAAGTTCCAGCCCGAACATTTGGGCCAGCTTGGGTTTTATCTGACCGCCGTGGATCGCCAGGTCAAGAGCGAGCATGACAATCCCACCATCGGCCTGCTGCTCTGCAAGAGCAAGAACAAGATCGTGGCCGAATACGCGCTAAGCGATAAGAGCCAGCCTATGGGTATTGCCGAATACAAGCTGGTCGATTTCCTGCCCGCGGAACTGCAATCCAGCCTGCCCAGCATCGAACAGATCGAGCAGGCGCTGGCCGATCAAGCGGGGGAGGAGTTGCCATGAGCGCCCACGCCTGCACCGAAAACCGGCTCGTCCCGCGAACAGCGAATCGGGGCGGGCAAGCCTTCGTAAACGGTTGACTTGCCTCCGTTGAATCGCTACTTTCGCATTTCGCGAAACACGAAACGACCGGTCGCCCGATCACCATGCCCAGACTGTCCAACCGTCAGCCCGTGCTCAAGCCCCAGGACTTTTACCTGTTGCTGGCGCTGGCGGCGTGCCGCGACCAGGGCACGACCTATCCGGAACTGGCGGCGTTTTCCGGCTTGTCGATGTCCGAGGTGCATGGCGCGCTGAAGCGGGCCGAGGTGGCTCGCCTGCTGTTTTTCGAGGCGAAGCGGCCGCGTATCCTGCTGCCGGCTTTCAAGGAGTTTCTCTACCACGGTGCGCGGTATGCCTTTCCGCCGCTACGGGGCGCTCTGGTGGTGGGGCTGCCCACCGCCTATGCCGCCGCGCCGCTCAATGCCCATATCGCTCCGTCGGCGGACCCGGCGCCGGTGTGGCCTTTTCTGGATGGCACGGTGCGCGGCGTGGCCTTGACTCCGCTCTATGCCTCGGCGCCCGCCGCCGCCGTGCGCAGCCCGTTGCTGTATGAGAGTCTGGCCCTGTTCGATGCCTTGCGCATGGGCAGCGCACGCGAGCGCACGCTGGCGCGGGATCTGTTCGAGGAACGACTGTGATCGCCGGCGATCCTAACGTGCGAAGCGTCGAGTTAGTCGCGGCCGCGCTGGGCGACCTGTGTGATGAGGTGGTGCTCGTGGGCGGTTGTGCCGCCAGTCTGCTGATCGATGCGCCGACCGCGCCGCCGCCGCGCGTGACCTACGACGTAGACCTGATCGCGGTGGTGGCGGCGCTGCGCGACTACCATGCGCTGGAGGAGCGGTTCGCGGAGCGCGGTTTCAAGCGCGATTTTTCGGCGGGTGCGCCGATCTGCCGCTGGCGCATCGGCGCCATCGAGGTGGACTTGATGCCGACCGACGAAAAGGTGCTCGGGTTTACCAACCGGTGGTATGCCGAGGCGGCGGCCACCGCGACACGGCTGGCCTTGGCCAACGGGGCATCAATCAACCTGATCTCCGCGCCGGCCTTTCTGGCCACCAAGTTCGAGGCATTTCGCCTGCGGGGCCAGGCCGATCTGCTGCAAAGCCACGACTTCGAGGACATCGTCAATGTGGTCGAAGGGCGCCAGTCCATCGTGGAAGAAGTCGGCGCAGGCGGGACGACGCTGCGCGCCTACCTCAGTGGGCAGTTCGCGGCCGTGGTGGCCGCTGCGGATTTCGCCAACGTACTGCCGGGCCTGGTGGCGTTCGATGAACTGTATGCGCAGCGGCTGGAGCGCGTACGCCAGCGCATCGCGGCATTGGCCGCCATGGAGACGCCATGAGCGCCCATGCGTATTCCGAAGACCAACTCGTCGAGCAGCCCGCGATCGGGCTGTTTGCTGGGTTGGGCTGGCAGACGGTGTCGGCGATGGAGGAGACGTTCGGCCCCGGCGGCACGCTGGGCCGCGAGACCAAGGGCGAGGTGGTGCTGGTGGGGCGGCTGCGGGCGGCGCTCGTCAAACTCAATCCCGGCCTGCCGCCCGAGGCGCTCCAGACGGCCATCGACGAGCTGACCCGCGACCGCTCGGCGATGAGCCTGGAGGCGGCCAACCGCGAGGTGTATCGGCTGCTCAAGGAGGGGATTGCGGTTTCGGTGGCTGATCGGGAGGCCCTCACCCCCGGCCCCACCGCTAGAAGGCAAGGCGGGCAAACCACCGAGCGGGTGCGCGTGGTGGATTGGGCGCAGCCCGAGCGCAACGACTTTCTGCTGGTCAGCCAGTTCAGCGTGGTGGGCAGTCTCTACACCTGCCGCCCCGATCTGGTGGGCTTCGTCAATGGCCTGCCCTGGGTGGTGATCGAACTGAAGAAACCCGGCGTGCCGGCGCGGGCGGCCTTCGACGAGAACCTGACGCATTACAAGAAGGAGATCCCCCAGCTCTTCTGGTTCAACGCCCTGCTGATTGCCAGCAACGGCACCGACAGCCGCGTCGGCTCGCTCACCGCCGACTGGGAGCGCTTTTTCGAGTGGAAGCGCATCGAGCGCGAGGACGAGCCGCGCCGGGTGTCGCTGGAGGTGATGCTGCGCGGCCTCTGCGACCGTGCCCGCCTGCTCGATCTGCTGGAGAACTTCACCCTCTTCTCGGAGCACAAGGCGGGGCTGGTGAAGGTGATCGGTCAGAACCACCAATTTCTCGGCGTCAACAACGCCATTGCCTCCATGCTGGAGGCGCGCCGGCTGGGCCACGGGCGCGGCGGGGTGTTCTGGCAGACCCAGGGGAGCGGCAAGAGCTTTTCGATGCTCTTCTTCGCCCAGAAGGTGCTGCGCAGGCTGGCGGGCAACTGGACCTTCGTGATCGTCACCGACCGGGTGGAGCTGGACGAGCAGATCGCCAAGACCTTCAAGAACGCTGGAGCGGTGAGCAAGGCCGAGGGCGACCAGTGCCACGCCGCCAGCGGCGCGCATCTGCGGGAGCTCTTGCGCGGCAACCACCGTTACGTCTTCACGCTGGTCCACAAGTTCCAGACGCCGGAGATACTCACCGACCGCGCGGATGTGATCGTGCTGACCGACGAGGCGCACCGCAGCCAATACGACACGCTGGCATTGAACATGCGCGCCGCTTTGCCCAAGGCGATGTTCCTGGCCTTCACCGGTACGCCGCTGATCGCGGGCGAGGAGCGCACCAGGGAGGTCTTTGGCGACTATGTGTCGATCTACGACTTCCAGCAGTCGGTCGAGGACGGCGCGACGGTGCCGCTCTACTACGAGAACCGCACGCCCGAGCTGCAACTGGTCAACCCCGACCTCAACGACGACATCTACGACCTGATCGAGGAAGCCGCGCTGGATGCCGAGCAGGAGGAGAAGCTAGAAAAAGTGCTGGGGCGTCAATACCACCTGATTACCCGGGATGATCGGTTGGAGACGGTGGCACAGGACATCGTGCGGCACTTCCTGGGGCGCGGGTTCGTCGGCAAGGCGATGGTGGTGTCCATCGACAAGGCCACCGCGCTACGCATGCACGACAAGGTGAAGAAGCACTGGGCCGCCGAGACGGCGCGAGTGCAGCAGGAGCTGGGCGAGCTGCACTACCGACCGGGTGGCGACATGACACCCGAGCAGGCGCGGCGCGATCGGCGCCGGGCCGAACTGAAGGCCCGGCTGGAGGTGCTGACCAGCACCGACATGGCGGTGATCGTTTCGCCCGGGCAGAACGAGATCGAGCAGATGAAAAAACTCGGTCTCGACATCGAACCGCACCGCAAGCGCATCAACGAGTCACAGCCGGGGCTGGACGAGAAGTTCAAGGACACCGACGACCCGTTGCGGTTGGTCTTCGTCTGTGCCATGTGGCTGACCGGCTTCGATGCGCCGAGTTGCTCGACGGTGTACCTCGACAAGCCGATGCGCAACCACACGCTGATGCAGACCATCGCCCGCGCCAACCGGGTGTTCCCCGGCAAGCACTCCGGCGTGATCGTGGACTACGCCAACGTCTTCGCCTCGCTGGAGCGGGCGCTGGCCATCTACGGCGCGGGCAGGGGCGGCGAGAACCCGGTCAGGGACAAGGCCCAGCTGGTCGCCGCGCTACGCGAAGCCGTCACCGCAGCGACGGCCTTCTGTGCCGGCCACGGGGTGGACCTGGCCGCGATGGAGGCTCTGCCGATGGACGGGATGGATCGCCTCTCGGCCTTCGAGCACGCCATCGACGCGCTGATCGCGCCCGATTCCCTGCGGCGGGAGTTCTTCGGCCATGAGAAGTTCGTAGGCACGCTCTACCGTGCCGTGAAGCCGGACCCGGCGGCGATCGAGTTCTCGGGGCGCGTTGCGGGCATCGCCACCCTGGCCGGTGCGATCCGCGCCAAGCTCAGCCCCAACCCGCCGGATATCGCCACCATCCTGAAACAGATCGGGGAGCTGCTCGACGACTCCATCACGGGCTTGACGATCCGCGAAGGTGGGCCGCCGGCCATCGACCTCTCGAAAATCAACTTCGAGGCGCTCGCCAAGCGCTTCAAGCAATCGACGCACAAGAACACCGACCTTGAGGCACTGAAGGCGGCCATCGCGGCCAAGCTGGAAAGGCTCGTGCGCCTGAATCGCACACGGGCCGACTTCGCAGAGAAGTTCGAGGCGCTGATCGAGAGCTACAACAACGGCAGCCGCAACATCGAGCAGCTCTTCGAGGAACTGCTCAAGCTGTCGAACAGCCTCGATGACGAGCAGGAGCGCCACGTGCGCGAGCACCTCACTGAAGAGGAGCTGGTCATCTTCGACATCCTGACACGGCCCGCACCGGAGTTGACCAGGGCCGAACACGACGAGGTGAAGAAGGTCGCAAAGGAACTGCTCGCACGACTAAAGACACTGCTGGTCCTTAACTGGCGCCAGAAATCGGCGGCGCGCTCGACGCTCAAGTTGGCGATCGAGGACACGCTGGATAGCGGACTGCCAAGGGCCTACACGCCGGAGATCTACCATCAAAAATGCGCGGCGCTCTTCGAGCATGTCTACGAGAGCTACCCAGAGCGGAATGCGGGTGTTTATGCCGGGGTGGCATGAATGGACGAACCGGGGGGAAAGCCGAAAGACTTCTCCCCATGCCAAATTTTGCGGCTTAAGGCGATTGCCGGAAATCGCCTAACATCGACCGCAATGAGGATCTCATTGGCCGAACCCGGTCTTGAATTCAATCCAGGTAGAGCGGGCACCACCCACCTTAATCCATGATTTCATACTATCGAAACGGCTAGCCAGGCCCGCCTACCACTATCGCGCCATTGTTGCCAGGCTCGACATGGGCAACGAGTGAAGCCCGTTCAAGGTCCCGGGCATCGGCTGAAAAGCCCGATTTTCGTTCTCGTACAGAGAACAGATAGGATGCTTTTCAAGATATTGTTCTCTATAGAAGAACAATAAAAGAACCGATCGGCCCTGGCCCCGAGCCTTTCGTCAGCCGGAGGGGGCGCCCGCGAGCGCCTCCCCTCAGCCCCGACCGATCCAGCGTTGCGCCACGACATAGGCGACCAAGGCCATGGCGGCGGAAAAGACAAAGGTGAAGGTCGGACCAGGTTGCTCCCACCAGTAGCCGCTGTAGAGGCTTCCCAAGGCCCCGCCGGCACCGAAGCTGAGACTGCTGTAGAGGGCCTGGCCACGACCCTGGACCCGCCCGGTGAAGTGGTGATGGACCAACTGCATGGCCGCGGCGTGAAAGGTGCCGAAGGTGCCGGCATGCATCAATTGGGCGAACAGCATCAGCCAGAGGTGCTGAGGGAAAAAGCCGACTAACAACCAGCGCAAAACACTCAGCAACAGGCTCAGCAACAGCATGTCCCGGGCGGAGTAACGGTCGAGGACCCGGTGCATGATCAGAAACACCAGGATCTCGGCCAGCACCCCCAGGGACCAGAGCTGGCCGATGACCAGACTGGAATAGCCATGCTGCTCCATGTAGATGGAATAAAAGGCGTAGTAGGTGCCGTGTCCGGCCTGGGCGAGAAAACAGGCGCCGAGGAAGGCGAGGACCGCCGGTTGTTTCAGTACCTCGCGCAGGCTCTCACTGGAGGCTTGGCTATCAGGCGGACAGGAATCCGGCACCCAGAGGGCGCACAGCCAGATGCCGAAAAAGAAGACCAAGACGCTGATCGGCACCAGCTCCAGACCAAAAACATCCAGCAGGCCGCCGAGCAGGCTGGCGGCGGCGACGAAACCGACCGAACCCCAGAGGCGGATACGACTGTAGTGCCGGAACTGGAGCCCGAGGTGATTGATGGTCACCGCCTCGAACTGGGGCAGGGAGGCATTCCAGAAAAAACTGAACAACACCATGACCAGCGCCAAGCCCCAGAAACCCTGCACCAGAAACAATTCCAGAAAGCTGAGCATGGCAAGCAGGGAGGCCGAGCGCACGATGACCATGCGGCGTCCGGTGCGATCCGCGATCCAGCCCCAGAGATTGGGGGCGATGATCTTGGTGACCATGAGCATGGCCATGAGCTGGCCGATCTCCAGGGGATCGAAGCCGCGAAACTGGAGATAGAGCCCCCAGTAAGGCACCAGGGCGCCGATGGCGGCGAAATAGAAGAAATAGAAGCCGGACAGGCGCCAGTAAGGTATACACCCGGAGCTGCCGGCCGTCGCGCCGTCCCTGTTCATCGCCCGGGCGTGAAGTGCGGGGGGCTCAGCTTGGAATCAGGGCGGGGAGAACCGGTGTCGGCGAACGCACATCCAGGTTCTGGGCACGGTGTCGCAACAGATGATCCATGAGCACGATGGCCAGCATGGCCTCGGCGATGGGGGTGGCACGGATGCCAACGCAGGGATCGTGACGCCCGGTGGTCACCACCTCCACCGGATTCCCCTGGAGATCGATGCTGCGTCCGGGCAGACGCAGACTGGAGGTCGGCTTCAGCGCGAGGCTGGCGAGGATGTGTTGGCCGCTGGAGATCCCGCCGAGGATGCCCCCGGCATGATTGCTCAAGAAGCCCTCGGGCCGCATCTCATCCCGATGCTCGGTGCCCTTCTGCCCGACACAGGCGAAGCCGTCGCCGATCTCCACCCCCTTGACGGCATTGATACCCATGAGGGCGTGGGCGATATCCGCATCCAGGCGATCGAAGATCGGCTCGCCGAGCCCGGGCGGCACCCCGGTGGCGACGACATTGATGCGGGCGCCGATGGAATTGCCCTCCTTACGCAGGGCATCCATAAAGGCTTCGAGTTCCGCCACCTTGGCGGCATCCGGACAGAAAAAGGGGTTGCGCTCCACTTCGTCCCAATCCAAGGCCTCCGCCTTGATGGGCCCCAACTGGGCCAGATAGCCGCGGATGTGAATCCCCTCCCGCTCGCGCAGATACTTCTTGGCGATGGCCCCCGCCGCCACCCGGATGGCGGTCTCCCGGGCGGAGGAACGACCGCCGCCGCGATAGTCGCGAACAGCGTATTTCTGCTGATAGCTGTAGTCGGCGTGACCGGGGCGAAAGCGATCCATGATCTCCGAGTAGTCCCGGGAGCGCTGGTCCTGGTTGTGGATAAGGAGCCCGATGGGGGTGCCGGTGGTGCGACCCTCGAAGACGCCGGAAAGGATCTGCACCGCGTCGGGTTCGCGCCTCTGGGTGGTATGACGACTCTGCCCCGGCTTGCGCCGGTCCAGATCATGTTGCAGATCGGCCTCACGGAGTTCGAGCCCAGGCGGGCAACCATCGACGATACCGCCGATGGCCGGCCCGTGGCTCTCGCCGAAACTGGTCACCGTAAAAAGCCGACCGATGCTGTTCCCGGACATCCCCAGTCACCCCCCAGAGTTATTTGCCTGCCGGCTCCAACCAGGCATTGATGCGCCGGACATCCTCCTCGCCGAGGATGCTGGCCGCCTGTTTGAGCTTGAGACCGCTGAGGATGTAGTCGTAGCGCGCCAGGGCGTACTTGCTTTCGTTCTCGAACAGGGTGCGTTGCACATTGAGCACGTCGATGATGGTGCGGGTGCCCACCTCATAACCGGCCTGGGTCGCCTCCAGGGCGCTACGGGAAGAAACGACCGTCGCCTTCAGCGCCTCCACCTGGATGATGGCCGAGGCGACGCTGTGAAAGGCATCCTTGACATTGCGTTCGAGGGTGCGGCGCTTGGCGTCCAGACCCTCCTGGGCGGCCTGGAGGTTGTAGCCGGCCTGGTTGGTGCGGGCCGTGACCCCACCCCCCTGATACAGGGGCACGCTGAGTTGCAGGCCGAAGACCCCGGTATCGGTACGTACGCCACGGTTGCCGCTGGTATCGTCATAGCTGTAGCTGGTGACGAAATCCAGGGTCGGATAATGGCCGGATTGCTCCACATCGATCGCCTTCCGCGCCACCTCCACCCCGGACTTGGCCGCAAGGATGCCCAGATTGTTCTGCTGGGCGTTCTCCGCCCAGGCGTTGATGTCGTCGGGGGTCGGCGGGTCCAGGGGGATGTTGGCCTTGAGCCGCGCCAGGGTCATGGGCTTCTGATAGCCGATGATCTGCAACAGGGCCTCCCAGGTATTGTCGACCGCGTTGCGCGCCGCGATCTCGGTCGCCCGGGCGCCATCGAAGGAGGCCTGGGCCTCCAGCACATCGGTCTTGGCCACCAGGCCGACATCGAAGCGCTGCTTGGCCTGATCGAGCTGGCGGGCGGTCGCCTCGCGGTTGGCGGTGGCGAACCTCAGGTTGTCCAGGGAATAGAGCACGCGGAAATAGGCATCGGAGGTGCGGAAGACCAGGTCCTGCTGGGCAGCCTCATAATCGGCCTGGGCGCCGCTGATCAGATCCCTGGTCTGCTCCAGGCGGATCCAGCGATCCCGTCGATAGAGGGGCTGCACCAGGCTCAGGGAAAGATTGGCGTCGTTGAAGTTATCCGTGCCCGTGAAGCCGGTCGGGGATTTATGGGTATCGGAATAGACCCGATTGAGGCTGCTCCCGGCGGCGATATTGGGTAAGAGGGCCGACCTGGCAATGGGTTCGCTCTCCTTGACCGAATCCAGCACCGCCCGCGCCTGCCGCAACAGGGGCTCGTTCTGCCGCGCCAATGCATAGATGGTGACGAGGTCCTCGGCCTGGACAGGGGCGCAGACACAAGCCAGTCCTAGCCAGAGTACTCCAGCCAATCGCTTCATCGAAATCACTCCACAACCACCTACGGCAAGAATGCGCCAGTATACCATGGGCCGCCAGGGTGCCCGGTCGGCCCAGGATCGCGAGGAGATCATCAACTACCACCAGACCCGGTCTTCGGCATGGGCCCAACGAGTAGTTGAGGATCCAATCGCTCGTCGAAGAGGTTGATGCGCCAATCCAGATGGGCGCCGGTGACCCGGCCACTGGCCCCCACCTCGGCGATGGGATCGCCTCGACGTACCCGCTGCCCTTCCCGCACCAGGATGCGGTGCAGATGCAGGAAAGAGGAAGAAAGGCCGTGACCATGATCCAGCACCAGGGTCGCGCCGGTATAAAACATATCCTCGTGGACGAAACTCACCACCCCATCCGCGGGCGCCACCACCCGGGCGCCCACCGGGGCGGCGATGTCCACCCCATAATGGGGCTGGCGCGGTTCACCGTTGAGGATACGCTGGCTGCCGTACACCCCAGAGATACGACCCTGGGCCGGCCAGATGAAGCCGGTCAGGAAATCGGTGCGCGGCGAATCGATCTGGCGGGCGGCCCGGATCAGGCGGTTCTCCCGCTCGATGCGTTCGAGCTGTTCCGGATTGGGCGTCACCTTGCTCGGCGGCAGGTTGTCGATGCGCTGGATATCGTATTGACGCTTGGCGACAGACAGTTGTTTCTCCTCGATCCTCCCATCCGGGAGGCGGACCCGGACCTGGGTCTCGGCTGGGGCGTCCCGACCCAGGCCGACCAGAAAGATCCCCTCATCGGAGAGACGTACCCGACGGCCCTCGACCTCCACCTGCGACCCGGGCGCGGTCCTCCCCTGCACCAGCCCGCCCTGTATCAGGGGTCCAGAAAAATTCAATGTTGCGGGAGCCCCCCAGGCCAGCAGCGGGCAAAGCCATAACATATGGATGATTCTGATCATTGCGCCGATGTTCATAATTTTGTTCTTTGTTCTCCACGCCCAAGGTCCGCCGCGGCCCAGCGGGCCCGGTGAGAAAGGCGGGCTTGGGCACTTCGGATCTCAGCGTTGTCTATCATTGATTGAAAAAGCACGAACGCCTCCCGGTCCTCACCTCAAATTTTCGGAGCCAAACAGCTATGTGGCGATTCTCTCGATGGTTCTCTCGCGGTTTGGGGCTGCTGTGCCTCTCCCTGACCCTGAACGCCGCCGATCAAGCGACCACCCCTCCGGCCAAGGAAGCCTTTCCGGAGCTGCCGGCCTGGTTTCATGAGTCCTTTCTCCACCTACCGGACGAGGTGGCGGAAGCCAAGGCCAGCGGCCGCCGACTCATGCTCTATTTCCATCAGGACGGCTGCCCCTACTGCGCCCGCCTGTTGCGGGAAAACTTCGGCGACCCCGCCCTCGCCGCCCGCACCCGGGAGTTGTACCGGGTCATCGCCTTGAATCTCTGGGGCGATCGGGAGCTGACCGATCTCGCCGGGAAGACCACCACGGAGAAACAATTCGCCGAATCCCTCAAGGTGATGTACACCCCCAGTCTCTTGCTGTTGAAGGAGTCGGGGGAAATCGCGCTGCGTATCAATGGCTATTACCCCAAGGAGCGTTTCGCCCTGGCGCTGGAATATGGTTCAGGACAGGCGGAGGCCGGAGAAAGTTTCCGTGACTTCGTCGCCCGCCGTCAGACCAGCCCAGCGCCAGCCGGGACGCTGCGTAGCGAACCCTTCTTCCTGCCGCCACCCCATGATCTCAAACAACTCCTGGCCGGAAACCACAAACATCTGCTGGTGATCTACGAGCAGGGCCACTGCCCGGCCTGCGACGAGATGCATGACAAGGCCTTGCGTATCGAGGCCAATCGCCGTCTGCTCGAGCGCCTGGATGTGATCCAACTGGACACCAGGGGCCAAACGCCGCTCGTCACCCCGGATGGAGAGCGCCTTACGGCCGCGGCCTGGGCCGATCGCCTGGGGATCAAGTACACCCCCTCGCTGGTCTTTTTCGACGATCAGGGGCAAGAGGTCTTCCGCGTCGAGGCCTTTCTCTGGTCCTTCCATTTCCAATCGGCGCTGGAATATGTGGCCACCCTCGCCTATCGGGAGCAACCCAATTTCCAGCGCTTTCTCCAGGCCAGACGGGAACGCCTGCGGGAACAGGGCAAGGAGGTGAAACTCCAGGACTGAGCGCGGGCCCGACTCGCGGGCGTTGGGCCTGTCCGCCAGTCTCCCCCGCGGCACGAATTATGTTAGAGTTTCGCCGTCTTTTCGCTCATCCCCCAATCCAGGATGGCCAAGCGGCCTCCTGCATAATAAAAAACACAGCGTGGACTTCAGGTCGATCCGCTCCCCGCGGCCACCTGCGTCTGAACTTCCTTCCCCTTCCATCACAGGCCAAGCAAGCATGGAAACACTCCACACTGAAAGCCAATCCACACCCCAGAGTCCCTTGGAAGACTGTAACGAGGTCGTCGAGGAATCCTCCACGGTCCAACTGCCGCGCTCCGTCGCCGATCTGCTCAAGGGCCATGAAGCCGAAACCATCAAGCTGTTGTGCCAGATCGCCCAACTGGTCCAGGGGCATGAGGAAGAGAACCTCAAGCTGCGCCGTTACCAGGAATATCTGAACCTCATCACCCCCTTGCAGGAAGAATTGGTGAAGCTGCAAGAGTGGGTGAAAAGCCATGGATTGAAGATCATGGTGATCTTCGAGGGGCGCGATGCCGCCGGCAAGGGAGGCACCATCAAGCGCTTCATGGAATACCTCAACCCGCGCATCTGCCGCGTCGTGGCCCTCGACAAGCCGACGGAGAAAGAACTGGGCCAATGGTATTTCCAGCGCTATGTTCCCCATCTGCCGAGCGCCGGAGAGATAGTCTTCTTCGACCGCAGTTGGTACAACCGCGCCGTGGTCGAGCGGGTGATGGGGTTCTGCAACGAGACGCAGGTAGAAGAGTTCTACCAGTCGGTGCCGGACTTCGAGCGCATGTTGGTGCGTTCGGGCCTGGTGATCGTCAAGTTCTGGTTTTCCGTCAGTCGTCGCGCCCAAGACAAACGCTTCACCTCCAGGGAAACGGACCCGCGCAAACAATGGAAGCTCAGCCCGGTGGACAAGGAGTCCCAGGATCGTTGGGAAGACTACACCCGGGCCAAGGAGGATATGTTCCACCACACCTCCATCCCCGAAGCCCCCTGGATGATCGTCAAGTCGGACAACAAGAAGCTGGCCCGCATCAACTCCATGCAATACTTCCTCAGCCAGTTCGCTTACGAAGGCAAGCACGAGGAACTTCTCCACTACGATCGGACCCTCGTCCGTAGCGTCGAGGAAGAACAGGGCATCGACTGAGTCTACCGACCAGGGCGATTCCGCTCAGGGGCGACAGGCCCGCCTCTCGGGCGGAATCCGCCCGAGGACAAGCTCCCGGGCATGGGCTTGTGTGGCCGTTTATTGTTCTCTATTCGAGAACAATAAACGTTTTCATAGAAATATTGTTCTCGAAAAAAGAACGAAAATAGCCGTTTCCCGCCGAGGCCCGGAAAGCTCAATGAGGCGGCCTTCCTCTTGAAGCCTTCTCCCCGCAACGCATTCGGGGCTGGTCTCCGACCAGTCGAAGATAAAGAATCCACTCGCAAATGGTAGCAGGCTCCCACCGGGCGACCGCCGAGGGGCGATATCCTCTGACTCATCCCGATCCGGATGGGTAGAAAAGCGCAACTCGCCGCCGTCCCGGCTGTCCCATCTCTGGTTGGGATGGAAGACGCTGGCCAGTCGCCGTGATCCCAACCCCCGGAACCGGCCCAGGCGCCTGGGGGAATAACTCTCCGGGGGTAAAGGGCGGCAGCCTCGTCCACATCTCGCGCGAACGAAGCGAGCGCCACCTTACCGATTGGTAATGTGCGCTCAATCCCCAGGTAAGTGTGGAGACCCTATATTGGATACAACCTTCGGCGGCGGGCAAAAGGGTGAACAGCCTCCGGCCCGGCCGAGATCCGCTTTCCCCAGTACCATGAGGACACCAGAATGATGAAGATCGCTGCCAACAACCCCTCCCTCCTCCGTCACCCGGCCCTACCCCTGAGCGCCCTGGCCCTCGGCCTCGCGCTGGCCCTTGGACCGCTTCAGGCGGCGCCGGATACCAGCGGGCCCGGCCAAGGTTGGACTCTCAGCCAGCATCCGGTCAGCTTTGCCGATACCATCGCCCGGGTCAGCCCGGCGGTGGTGAGCATCATGGTGGAAAGCAAAGGCCGCTCCGTCCATGGCATGAGGTTCAAACAGATGCCGGACCTGCCGGAGGATTCCCCCTTCTCCGATTTCTTCAAACACTTCTTCGATGAAGACTCGCCCGGCCGGATGCTACCCGAATCCCGCGGTCGCTTGGTCGGTCAGGGCTCGGGATTCATCGTCGATCCATCGGGTTATATCGTCACCAACTACCATGTGGTCGATGGGGCCGAAGAGGTCAGGGTGACCCTCAACGAGGGCAGCAAATACACCGCCGTGGTCAAGGGCCGGGACTCCAAGACCGATCTGGCGCTACTCAAGATCGACGCCAACAAGCCGCTACCCTATCTGGAGTTCGGCGATTCCGACAGGGCGCGGGTGGGTGACTGGGTGCTGGCGGTGGGCAATCCCTTCGGTCTCGGCGGCAGCGTGTCCGCCGGCATCATCTCCGCCCGCGGTCGCAACATCCAGTCCGGACCCTATGACGACTATCTCCAGGTGGACGCCCCCATCAACCGCGGCAATTCCGGTGGCCCCCTGTTCGACGCCGAGGGCAAGGTGATCGGCGTCAACACCGCCATCTTCTCCCCCAGCGGCGGCAGCGTGGGCATCGGCTTCGCCATCCCCTCGTCCCTGGCGAAGACGGTCGTCAGCCAATTGAAGGAGAAGGGCCACATCCAGCGCGGTTGGCTCGGGGTACAGATCCAGCCGGTCACCGAGGAAGTGGCCGCCGCCCTGGGTCGCGACACCACCCAGGGCACCCTGGTCGCCTCGGTACTGGAGAACAGCCCGGCCGCTCGGGCGGGCATGCAGTCCGGGGACCTGATCCTCAAGGTCGACGGCGACCCCATCAACAACTTCAAGGACCTGCCCCGGCGCATCGCCGACACCAAAACCGGCACCCAGGTGACCCTGGAGATAGTGCGGCGCGGCCAGATCCAGCATATCCCGGTCAAGGTGGATCGGTTGCCGGACGATGACGCCCTCGCCAAGATGGACCCCAGATCCAACAGCGACTCCGCCACCGATACCCAGGAACTCGGGCTCTCCCTGGCGCCCCTGACCCCGGAAACGCGGCAACGCTATCAAGTGGCGGATGACGCCAGCGGCGTACTGGTAACCAAGGTCAAACCGGGCAGCCCCGCCGAGCAGGCCGGTATCCGCGCCGGCAACCTGATCTCCATGGTGGGTCAGGAACAGGTCCGTTCCCCGGAGGAACTGGCGGCCAAAATCCGTCAGGCCGCCAAGGCGAAGCAGACGCGGCTGTTGCTGCTGGTGGAACGGGAAGGTGAGAAGCAGTTCGTCACCCTGCGTTTTTCCGGCTGAGATCCATGGACCAAGCCCCGCCGGCAGACTACTCCTCAACTCAGAGATCGCCCCATGCGGATACTGGTGATCGAGGACGACCAAGAGACGGCGGCCTATCTGGCCAAGGCCCTCAAGGAGACCGGTGCCGTGGTGGACATCGCCCACGACGGCAAGGAGGGTCTCTTCATGGCCGCTGGCGAGACCTACGAGGCGCTCATCATCGACCGCATGCTGCCGCGGCTCGACGGGCTGAGTATCTTGCGCACCCTGCGCGCCTCCGGCAACCAGACCCCGGTCCTCATCCTCAGCGCCCTGGGCGAGGTGGATGACCGGGTCGCCGGGCTGCGGGCCGGAGGCGACGACTATCTGGTCAAACCCTTCGCCTTCGTCGAACTCCAGGCCCGCCTGGAGGCGCTGCTCAGGCGCGGCCAGGGCGAGGCCCCGACCACCCAGCTGCGGGTCGGGGACCTGGAGCTGGATCGCCTCAGCCGCAAGGTCAGCCGGAGCGGGCAGCCCATCGAACTGCAACCCAGGGAGTTCCGCCTGCTGGAATACCTGATGCGCCACGCCGGCCAGGTGGTGACCCGGACCATGCTGCTGGAAGGGGTCTGGGACTATCACTTCGATCCCCAGACCAACGTCATCGACGTCCACATCAGCCGCCTGCGCGCCAAACTCGACCGGGGTCACGACAAGCCCCTGCTACACACCGTCCGCGGCGCCGGATACCTCCTCGGTGCCGACGGTTAGCCCGCATTTCTCACCGGGCGCCGTAGCGAGGGCGTCGAGGGGCCGTTGTGGCGGGGCGCACAGAGGAATCGGCGGCGAAGGCGTAGCTGACACTACGTCGAGCCGAGGATTCCGGGGCGAACCGGAAACTGGCGATGGTCCAGTGGACTATCGCCCCGGTGAGCGGGTGGCCAGGGACGGCCACCCTGGGCTTCTCCGTGGAGCCGGATGGCGAAGCGGAGAAGGCGTCCAGTCACAGTGAGCCAATCGGCGTCCGCAGTAGACGACTGGTGAGAAATGCGGGCTAGTACCCTCCGCAGCTCCACCTTCCGGCTGGCCCTGCTCTACATGGGGCTGTCCGGTGCCTCGGTGCTGATCCTGCTCGGCTTCATCTACTGGGCGACCGCCGGCTACATGGATCGTCAGACCGACATCACCATAGATGCCGAGATCCAGGGTCTCGCGGAACAGTACCGCCAACGGGGTCTGGCCGGATTGACCCGTTTGCTGGAGGCCCGGGTGGCGAAGGACCCCGTCGGCTCCAGTGTCTACCTGCTGACGCACGAGGATTTCACACCCATCATCGGCAACCTCAACCGCTGGCCGGAGGAGGCCAGGGTCGAGGCCGGCTGGCTGCGTTTCCGCCTGCGGGACTGGGGCGCCGACGCCGCCGAGCACCAGGCCCGGGCGCGCAGCTTCGTTCTCTTCGGCGGCCTCAGGCTCTTGGTGGGGCGGGATGTGCGCGAGCTGGAGGCCACCCGCGGGTTGATCCTGGAAGCCTTCACCTGGGGCCTGGCCCTCACCGCCGGACTGGCGGTGCTGGGAGGCACGATGATGAGCTCGGGGATGTTGAAACGCATCGAGGCCATCAATCAGACCAGTCGGGAGATCATGGCCGGCGACCTCGGCCGCCGCATCCCCACCAACGGCAGCGGGGACGACTTCGACCAACTGGCGCACAACCTCAATCGCATGTTGGAACGCATCATGGAACTCATGCAGAGCGTGCGTCAGGTTTCGGACAATATCGCCCACGATCTGCGCACCCCCTTGACCAGGCTACGCAGCCGACTCGAATTGGCCCTGGCTCAGCTCAACGAGCCGGGGCCCGCCTCCACGGCGGTGGAACAGGCCATCGCCGACGCCGACGCCCTGCTTCAGACCTTCAATGCCCTGCTGCGCATCGCCCGCATCGAGTCCCGGGGCCAGCCGGAGGGAGGTGACGCCCTGGATCTGCCGCCATTGCTCCAGGATCTGGTGGAACTCTACGAACCCCTGGCGGCGGACAAGGAACAGAATCTGGTGTTGACGACGCCAGCCGAAGAAAAACTCCAGGTTCGCGGGGATCGGGACCTGCTGTTCCAGGCCATGGCCAATCTGCTCGACAACGCCATCAAATACTCCCCCCCAGGCGGCGCCATCAGGGTGGAGGCCAGGCGACAACACTCCTGGGTGGAACTGAGGGTCGCCGATTCCGGACCCGGCATCCCCGAGGCCGAGCGGGACAAGGTATTCGACCGCTTCTTTCGCCTCGAATCCAGCCGCACCACCCCAGGAAGCGGTCTGGGGCTGAGCCTGGTGCAGGCGGTCGTCAAGATGCACCGGGGCCGCATCCGACTCCTCGACAACCAGCCGGGATTGCTGGTGGTAGCCGAGATCCCCGCCGCCTGAGCCACCGTTGGCCATTCGACCCACCGATTCTGACCTGGGTCAAGGCGGACCCCTGCCTTTTCTGCCTAATTTCTGCTTGCTGTGCTTCACCACAGCCGATGTGTCGACGGGAATACTCAGGAGATTAGGCAACATGATGAACAGATTCTGGTTGGCGTTTTCGATCGCCGGGCTGGCGTTGGGGCTTTCCCCGCCCCTGCTTGCCGAGGCTTGTCTGGACTGTCATACGGAGAAGACCCCCAATCAGGTGGCTGACTGGTTTAACAGTAAGCACCGGCTGAAGAATGTCGGTTGCGCGGACTGTCACGGCACCGAGCACAAGGACGCCACGGACGCCGCCAAGGCGGAAAAACCCACCCCGGCCACCTGCGCCTCCAAGGGTTGCCACGAAAAACGGGTGGACGAATACCGCAAGGGCAAGCATGCCCTGGGCTGGGTGTCGATGAATGCCATGCCGACCATCCACTGGCAACCCATGGCCGCCATCAAGGGGCAGAAAGGTTGCGGCGGTTGCCACAAGATCGGTGAGAAATCCGCCGCGGATCTGAAAAAGCTGATCGAGGAAGGCTCGGTATACGGCCATGCCGCCTGCGACTCCTGCCACACCCGGCACTCCTTCTCGGTCAAGGAGGCCAAACAACCCCAGGCCTGTCAGACCTGTCACATGGGCTTCGACCATCCCCAATGGGAGATGTATTCCGCCTCCAAGCACGGCGTGCGCGCCCTGCTGCGGCAGAACGGCGTGCTGCCGGAGACCGCCGTCGCCCCGACCTGCCAGGACTGCCACATGCAGAACGGCAACCACGAGGTGCGCACCCCCTGGGGCTTCCTCGCCGTGCGTCTGCCCCTGTCCGAGGACCCCGAATGGAAGGCCGACCAGGTCACCATCCTCCAGGCGCTGGGGGTGCTGGATCTCCAGGGTAAACCTACCGCCCGGCTCGATGCCGTCAAGGCCGCGGATATCGCCCGTTTGACCAAGGAAGATTTCGATCGGGAGCGGGACAAACTGGTCAATGCCTGTAGTAAATGCCATGCGGAGAAATTCGCCCTCGGGGAACTGGAGAAAGGCGATCAGATGGTGCGCGAGGCCGACAAGCTCCTCGCCGAGGCCATCCGCCTCATCGCCGGACTCTACAAAGACGGTGTCCTCAAAAAGCCCGATACCTATGCCCAACCCTTCCCGGATCTGCTCACCTTCCACGATGCCCCGACCCCCATCGAGCAGACCCTCTTCGTCATGCACCTGGAACATCGCATGCGGATGTTCCAGGGCACCTTCCACATGAATCCCGACTATGCCCTCTGGTACGGCTGGAGCGAGATGAAGCGGGATTTGGCGGAGATCAAGGAAGAGGCCCAGCGGCTACGCCGGGAACACGAGGAAAAGAAGTCGAAGAAAGGCTGACAACACCCTCTCTCTTTTGCTCCCTTCCGCGGACCGGCCAAGCCGATCCGCGGTTTTTTAACGCCGCCGGGGAACTGGCCCGTCTGCCTGTCGACGCTTCCGGGCATGAGTTCTTTTAGCCGGTTTTTTGTTCTCATAGAGAGAACAATACAAAATACCTATGGCTAATTGTTCTCTTAATAAGAACAATGGATGGCCATTTTCAGCCCATGCCCGGAACTATGAAGCACCCACATCGATCCCTCTTGGGTCTAGCTGCGGCGGCCCCGATTTTTTTTGGACCTGGATTTGAGGTTATACCAATTCTTATTAGGTTATCCCTAATCAGCGGGTAAGGGGGTGGTTTGTTTATCAGTGAAGATGGCCAGCGATCAGGAGACCGGGCACCCATCCCGCAGGATGGGTGGAGCGGAGCGAAACCCATGGAGGTCAACATCGACATCCGCCGTTTCCGATCAGGCCACGTTCGCCTAACGATGGGTGAACATCCATCCCACGCCTGCAAGTGGTAAATCATAACGACAACTGATATTACCCCAGGAGAGTGCGCTTGGAGCTTGAATCCGCCAGACCATTGGCCCACCAATCGCCGCATTCGCCTTTCGCCTGTGCGGGGAAGCCGCCAGTGAAACGGCGTACCTTGACAACAGGATCCAGTCGGACGCGCCGCAAGCGGCCCACCGCTTGCCCTGAGGACTCAAGCGAAAAGCCATTCTCTGTCGGCCCGGGAGTGCGATAATGCCGCCCTTATTCGGTGGCATAACGATGCTTGGATGTCCATGAAGATCAGTCTGTTCGGCACTGGGTATGTGGGTTTGGTCACCGGGGCCTGTTTTGCCGAGGTGGGCAACGAGGTCCTCTGCATGGATGTGGACCAGACCAAGATCGAACTCTTGCAGCAGGGAAAGATGCCGATCTACGAGCCCGGGTTGGAAGAGATGGTGCAGGAAAATGTCGCGGCGGGACGCCTGGCGTTCACCACCGATGCCAAGGCCGCCGTGGAGCACGGCCTGTTTCAGTTCATCGCCGTGGGTACGCCGCCGGATGAGGATGGCTCCGCCGATCTGCAACATGTGTTGGCGGTGGCCGATACCATCGGCGCCTCCATGACCGACTATCGCATCCTGGTGGACAAATCGACCGTCCCCGTCGGCACCGCTGACAAGGTGGCCGAGCGGGTGCGCCGGGCGTTGCAGGCCCGGGGGGTCGATTACGAATTCGACGTCGTTTCCAATCCGGAATTTCTCAAGGAAGGCGCCGCCATCGAGGACTTCATGCGCCCGGATCGCATCGTGGTGGGGACCGACAATCCCCGTACCACCGAGCTGTTGCGGGTACTCTACAGCCCCTTCAACCGCAACCGCGACCGCCTGATCGCCATGGACATTCGTTCGGCGGAACTGACCAAATACGCCGCCAATGCCATGCTCGCCACCAAGATCAGTTTCATGAACGAGCTGGCCAATCTGGCCGAACGCCTGGGGGCGGATATCGAGCAGGTGCGCAACGGCATCGGCTCCGACAGCCGCATCGGCTACGCCTTCATCTATCCGGGTTGCGGCTATGGGGGTTCCTGTTTTCCCAAGGATGTGAGCGCCCTGGAACAGACCGCTAGCAACGCCGGTTATCGACCGCGCCTGCTGGAAGCGGTACGGGCGGTCAACCGGGAGCAACATCGGCTGCTGTTCAAGAAGATCCACAGCCACTATGGGGGCGATCTGGCCGGACGCACCTTCGCCCTCTGGGGGCTGGCGTTCAAGCCCAATACCGACGATATGCGCGAGGCGCCGAGCCGATCCCTCATGGAATCCCTCTGGCAGGCGGGGGCCAAGGTGCGGGCCTATGATCCGGCCGCCATGGCGGAAGCGAGACGTCTCTATGCCGGGCGCGCCGACCTCTCTCTCGCCAAGAATCCGGAGGAGGCACTGCAAGGGGCGGATGCCCTGGTGGTGGTGACCGAGTGGCGGGTCTTCCGCAGTCCGGATTTTCAACGTATCCGCAGCCTGCTCAAAGAACCACTGATCTTCGATGGGCGGAATCTCTATGATCCCCGCCAGCTCCAGGCCAAGGGCTTTCTCTATTACGGGATCGGTCGGGGTCTACCCAGTCCCCAGCCCCAAGGCTGATGGCCGGTCGGCGGCGACCCTCTCTGGCACGCCCTGGGCCAGGGCCATCGACCAACCGAGCTTAGGGAGATCACCATCATGCGTGACCTGCTTCGCAAACGTATCCTTGTCACCGGCGGCGCCGGTTTCCTGGGTTCCCATCTCTGCCAGCGACTGCTGATGGACGGACACGATGTCATCTGCGTCGACAATTTCTTCACCGGCACCAAGGACAACGTCGCCTCCCTCATGGATTTCCATCACTTCGAGCTGTTGCGCCACGACATCACCTTCCCGCTCTATGTGGAGGTCGACGAGATCTACAACCTCGCCTGCCCGGCCTCGCCCATCCATTATCAGTTCGATCCGGTGCAGACCACCAAAACCAGCGTGCACGGCGCCATCAATATGCTGGGTCTTGCCAAGCGGGTGAAGGCCAAGATCTTCCAAGCCTCCACCAGCGAGGTCTACGGCGATCCCAAGGTCCATCCGCAGACCGAAGACTATTGGGGGCATGTCAACCCGATCGGCTTGCGTTCCTGTTATGACGAGGGGAAGCGGTGCGCGGAAACCCTCTTTTTCGACTATCGCCGCCAACATGGGCTGAAGATCAAGGTCGCCCGCATCTTCAACACCTATGGACCCAGGATGCATCCGAACGATGGCCGGGTGGTATCGAACTTTATCGTCCAGGCCCTGAGAGGCCAGCCCATCACCCTGTACGGGGACGGCTCCCAGACCCGGTCCTTCTGTTACGTGGACGATCTCATCGAGGCCTTCGTGCGGCTCATGGCCACGGCGGACGAGTTCTCCGGGCCGATCAATCTGGGCAACCCGGGGGAATTCAGCATCCGTCAACTGGCGGAGAAGATCATCGATCTGACCGGTTCGGCGTCGAGGATCGAATATCGCCCCCTGCCGAGCGACGATCCGGTACAGCGTCAACCGGATATCGGTCTCGCCCGTCAGGTGCTGGAGTGGGAGCCACGCATACCCCTGGAAGTCGGACTGGATAAGACCATCGCCTACTTCGACGATCAGCTTCGGCGCTGGTCGAAATCCGAGCCGGAGGGGGGGCGATAGGGATCCTGTCCGGGACCGAGCGCGAAGACCCTGGGACAAGCCGGGCCGCTCTTGGGTGTACATCCCCCGGCAAGCGCTTCCCGCCCGGAATCCCCCTATTGATGTCTGTTGTCCGGGGCGGGCAAAGGCCTTAGCATTTTCTTTCGCGTTCAGCATCAGGCCATCGGCATGCAAGATTATGCCCTTATTTTGATCGGCACCGTTCTTGTCAACAATTTCGTGCTGGTCAAGTTTCTCGGTTTATGTCCCTTCATGGGGGTTTCCCGCAAGTTGGAAACCGCCTTCGGCATGGCCATGGCCACCACCTTCGTGCTCACCCTCTCTTCCAGTTGCACCTATCTGGTGGATACCCATCTCCTGCTGCCCTTGGGGCTGGAGTATCTGCGCACCATCGCCTTTATCCTGGTAATTGCCGCGGTGGTCCAGTTCACCGAGATGGTGATGCACAAAACCAGTCCGGACCTCTACCAGATGCTGGGTATCTATCTCCCCCTCATCACCACCAATTGCATCGTGCTGGGGGTGGCCCTGCTCAACACCCAGGAACACAAGGGTCTGTTTGCCGCCGCCCTCTATGGCTTCGGCGCCGCCCTCGGTTTCTCCCTGGTGTTGACACTCTTCGCGGCGGTGCGGGAACGGGTGATGGTGGCGGACGTCCCGGCCCCCTTCAAAGGAAGCGCCATCGCCCTGGTGACCGCCGGTCTGATGTCCATGGCCTTCATGGGCTTCACTGGCATGGTCGCCTCCAAATAAGCCCGCTCCATGTTGACGGCCATCCTGACGCTCCCTTTGTTGGCCCTGGTGCTCGGCCTGCTGTTGGGGTATACGGCCCAGCGCTTCCGGGTCGAAGGCGATCCGCTGGCGACCAAGGTCGAGGCTATCCTGCCCCAGACCCAGTGCGGCCAGTGCGGTTTTGCCGGTTGTCGCCCCTATGCCGAGGCCATCGCCGCTGGAGCCGCCGAGATCAATCTCTGTCCTCCCGGGGGGGAGACGGCGATGTTGGCGCTGGCCGATCTGCTTGGTCGTGACCCCGTCCCCCTTGGCGGGGCGGCGGCCAAACACAAGCCCAAGGGAGTGGCCAGGATCGATGAAGACGCCTGTATCGGCTGCACCCTCTGCCTCCAGGCCTGTCCGGTGGATGCCATCGTCGGCGCCGCCAAGAGCCTGCATACAGTGATCGCGGCCGAATGCACGGGTTGTGAACTCTGCCTCCCTCCTTGTCCGGTCGATTGCATCCGTATGCGGCCCTTGGGCGAGACGTTGCGTTCCTGGAAGTGGCCGTATCCCGAGGCCGCGCGTCCCGGACGGCTCGACCTGGAGGTAGGGGCCTGATGGAGGCGATGACGACGGTGTGGAAGTTCCATGGCGGGATCCATCTCCCGGACAACAAGGCGCAGTCGACTCGCGCCGCCATTCGCCGCGCCGCCCTGCCGCGGCGTCTGATCCTACCGTTACAGCAGCATATCGGCGAGATGGCCAAGCCGCTGGTCAGGGTCGGCGAGCGGGTGCTGAAGGGACAGATGATCGCCTCTCCCCAGGGGCTGGTCAGTGCCCCGGTCCATGCCCCGACCTCGGGTCTGGTTACCGCCATCCAGCCCTCGCCGGTGCCCCATCCCTCGGCTCTCAGCGCGCCCTGCCTCCATATCGAGCCGGATGGGCTGGATGAGTGGGGTCCCTTGCCGCCGCCCCTGACCGATTATGCCCGACACAGCCCGGAGGAAGTGCGGGAACGCATCCGTCTATCCGGCATCGTGGGTCTGGGTGGAGCGGCCTTTCCCACCAGCGTCAAGCTCAATCCGGGGCCGAACCGCCCTATCCACACCCTTATTCTCAACGGCGCCGAATGCGAGCCTTTTATCACCTGCGACGATATGTTGATGCGGGAACGGGCGGAGCGGGTGATCGCCGGGGCGGCTGTCCTTCAGTACCTGCTGGGCGCCGGGAAGTGCCTGATCGGCATCGAGGACAACAAGCCCGAGGCCATTGCCGCGATGCAGCAGGCGGTGGCGGTATCCGGTATGAGCGGGACAAGGGTGGCGGTGATCCCCACCCTCTATCCAAGCGGCGGCGAGAAGCAACTCATCCGCCTCCTGACCGGACAGGAGGTACCCAGCGGCGGTATCCCGGCCGAGATCGGCCTGGTGTGCCAGAACGTGGCTACGGCGGCGGCGGTGGCGGAGGCGGTGCTCCTGGGTCGTCCCCTGATATCCCGCCTCTTTACCCTGACCGGTGCTGGGATAGCGGCCCCGCAGAACCTGGAGGTGCTGATCGGTACCCCGCTGAGCGATCTGGTGGCCCAGTGTGGCGGCTATACCGATCAGGTGAGCCGTTTGATCCTGGGTGGCCCCATGATGGGCTTTGCCCTGGCGGACGATGAGGTCCCGGTCACCAAGGCCAGCAATTGTCTGCTCGCCGCCAGCGCGAGCGAGGCTCCCGCCCCGGGTCCAGCCACCGCCTGCATCCGCTGCGGCGAATGCGCCAAGGTCTGCCCGGTGCTGTTGCTGCCCCAACAGATGTACTGGCATGCCAAGGCCAAGGACCTGGACAAGGTGCAGGATCAGCATCTGTTCGATTGCATCGAATGCGGTTGCTGCGCCTATGTCTGCCCGGCGCACATCCCCCTGGTACAGTATTTCCGCTATGCCAAAGCGGAAAGCTGGGCCAAGGAACGGGAACAACGCCAAGCGGACCAGGCCAGGCTCAGGCACGAGGCCAAGGTAGCGCGACTCCAGCGCCAGGAGGAGGAGCGCAAGTCGAAACTCCGGAAACGCAAGGAGGATCTCGAAAGCGGACCGGCCGCGGGGACGGCCTCGGCGGACGAGGCCAAAAAAGCCGCCATCGAGGCGGCCATACAACGGGCCGCGGCGAAAAAGGCGGCCCTTGGCGCCGGTGCCCAGACCCCGGACCAACCGGCGCCGGCCCAGGCGCAATCCCCGGAAGGGGCCAGCGACCGGGTCGGCGGGGAATCCGGGGCCTGAGGCGGCGGAACGAGAACACAGGCCAGTTGCCATGCACTTTTTGCGCGTCACCTCACCCCATGTGCCCCTACCCAACGCCGTGCAGGGGGTCATGCTCCAGGTCATTCTCGCCTTGATTCCTGGTGTCCTGGCCATGGTCTGGTATTTCGGTCCCGGGGTCCTGATCAACATGGGCCTCGCCAGTCTGACCGCGCTGGCCTGCGAAGCGGCGGCGCTGCGGCTGCGGGGCCGGGAGGCCAAACCCGCCATCGCCGATCTCAGCGCCCTGCTCACCGCCATATTGCTGGCGATCGCCCTGCCGCCGCTGTTGCCCTGGTGGTTGACAATGCTGGGTACCGCCTTCGCCATCCTGATCGCCAAGCAGCTCTATGGGGGCTTGGGATACAACCCCTTTAACCCGGCCATGGCCGGCTATGTGTTATTGCTGATCTCCTATCCGGTGCAGATGACCTCCTGGTTGCCGCCTTCCATGTTGAATGCCCATCCCTTGTCCCTGGGACAGACCCTGGAGGCGATCTTCCTGGGCCTCCTGCCCCAAGGGCTGGGCTGGGACGCCGTGACTTCGGCGACGCCCTTGGACTCGATGCGCGTCGGTCTGGGATTGGGCAAGATGATTCCCGAGATCCGTCAAAGTCCCCTCTGGGGCGATTTCGGCGGGCGCGGCTGGGAATGGGTCGGCAACTGGTTTCTGCTCGGCGGACTCTGGTTGCTCTACCGGCGTGTCATTACCTGGCATATCCCGGTCGCCATGCTGGGGGTCCTGCTCTGCATGGCGGGGATTTTCTGGATGCTAGACCCCTTCAGGCACCCCTTCCCGGCCTTCCATCTCTTCAGTGGCGGGGCCATTCTCGGCGCCTTTTTCATCGCCACGGACCCGGTGACCGCCTCGACCACACCCCGGGGCAAACTCATCTTCGGCGCCGGCATCGGTTTACTGGTCTTTGTCATCCGCTCCTGGGGTGGTTACCCGGATGCCGTGGCCTTCGCGGTCTTGTTGATGAACATGACGGCCCCCACCATCGACTATCTCACCCAACCCAGGATCTTCGGACAACGAGAACCGCCCCATGACTAAGCACCCCATCCTCATCGCCGGCGCCTTGCTCGCCATGTTCACCGGGGCCGGTACGGGTTTGGTGGCCCTGACCCATGAACACACCGCCGAGCGTATCGCCGCCAATGAGCGCCTGGCCCTGTTGGGCAGTTTCTCGGTTCTGGTGCCGCCCGCCAGCGTGGATAACGACATGGCCACGGATCTGATCCTGGTCCATCGCCCCGATCGGCTCGGCGCGGAAACCACCCGGGTGTATCGGGGTCGCCTTCAGGGAGAACCGGTGGCGGCCATATTGGACCCCATTGTTCCGGATGGCTATGCCGGCCCGATCAAGTTGCTGGTGGCGGTGCGGCGCGATGGTACGCTGGGAGGGGTGCGGGTCATCTCCCACAAGGAGACGCCCGGGCTCGGCGATCGTATCGATGAGGCCAAGTCCGGTTGGCTGTACAGCTTCAACGACAAGTCCCTCTCCAACCCGGCGCTGGAGGCCTGGAAGGTGAAAAAGGATGGCGGGGTGTTCGATCAATTCACCGGCGCCACCATCACCCCCAGGTCCATCGTCAAGGCGGTGAAAAACACCCTCCTCTATGTCCAGGAACAGGGCGACAACCTTTTCGTGGCCGCGACCCAGGTCGCCGAGGCGAGTAACCAGTGAGCGCACCCAGCTATGGCAAAATCATCCGCGACGGGCTGTGGAACAATAACCAGGCCCTGGTCGCCCTGCTCGGGCTCTGTCCCCTGTTGGCGGTCAGCAACAGCGCCGTCAACGGCCTGGGTCTGGGGCTGGCGACCACCATGGTGTTGGTCTGTTCCAACGTCACCATCTCCCTGATCCGCTCCCTGGTTCGGCCCGAGGTACGCATCCCGGTCTATATCGTCGTCATCGCCTCCTTCGTGACGGCGGTGGATCTGAGCATGAAGGCCTGGTTCCATGAGCTGCACCAGATCCTGGGCATCTTCATCCCCCTGATCGTGGTCAACTGCACCGTGATGGGGCGGGCCGAGGCCTTTGCCTCGAAAAATTCCCCCGACCGGGCGGCGGTCGATGGTTTCAGCATCGGACTTGGTTCTACCGCGGCACTAACCTTGCTGGGTGGTCTGCGCGAGCTGGTTGGCCAGGGCACGCTCCTTGCCGGCATCGATCTGATGTTCGGCGAGGTGGCGCGGGGACTCAGCTTTTCCCTTGGCGAGGGGTTTCAGGGTCTGCTCATCGCCATACTGCCGCCCGGCGCCTTTTTCGGCCTGGGGATGTTGATCGCCTTGCGCAACATCATCGAGAGCCGGGCCCGACAGGCCAAGGCCAGGACCACGGAACAGGCGACCCAGGCCGCCACGGGTTCGGCGGGCGCCGCTCCCGCCTGAGCGCCGGGGAACAAGCTCGTGGACGTCCCGCTGGCGATGGTTGTTTCACCAGCCCTGGGTCGCCCCAAGGATGCGGAGGCCGAGTGACTCGCCAACAATGCCAGGCCATCTTCGAGCGGCTGCGGGCCGCCAATCCCCAGCCGACCACGGAGCTGGGCTACAGCACGCCCTTCGAGTTGTTGGTCGCCGTCATACTCTCGGCCCAGGCCACGGATAAAAGCGTCAACAAGGCGACGGCGTCGCTGTTCGCCATCGCCCGCACCCCCAAGGCCATGCTCGAACTCGGCGAGGACGGGCTCAAGGGCCACATCCGCACCATCGGGCTCTTCAATACCAAGGCCAAAAACATCCTGGAGAGCTGCCGCATCCTCCTGGCCAGGCACGGCGGGCAAGTCCCGGCGAGTCGGGAAGACTTGGAACGGCTCCCCGGCGTCGGACGCAAGACGGCCAACGTCATCCTCAATACCGCCTTTGGTCAGCCGACCATGGCGGTGGATACCCATATCTTCCGCCTCGCCAATCGCACCGGCCTGGCTCCGGGTCCGACCCCCCGGGCGGTGGAGGACGGCTTGCTGCGCGTCGTGCCGACGGAATTTCTGCGGGACGCTCATCATTGGTTGATCCTCCATGGCCGCTACGTCTGTCTGGCGCGACGTCCCAGATGCGGCGCCTGCCTGATCGCGGATCTGTGCAACTATCCGGAAAAAGTCCTGGAGCCAGGCTGAAGCTATGTTCGGCAATGATCGCACCGCTCTACGCCAAGTCTTCGTGGAAGCCTGGCGGAAATATCAGTCCAGGCTCCCCTTGGAACCGCTGGAGGCGCTGGTGGCCGATGTGGTGGCCGCCCATCCGGAATATCACGCCCTCCTGACCAACGCCGAACTCGACCAGGAGTACACCCCCGAGCGGGGCGAAACCAACCCTTTCCTCCACATGGCGCTCCATGTCAGCCTCCGGGAACAACTGACCAGCGACCGTCCGCCGGGGATCGCCGCGGTGATCCGCCAGTTGGCCCGACAAAAGGGCGATCTTCACCAGGCCGAACACCTGTTATTGGAATGCTTGGGGCGGGTCCTCTGGGAGGCCCAGCGCAACAACCGTCTACCGGATGAGGCGGCCTATCTGGAATGTGCCAAAAGATGGCTGCGTTCGACCTCGGCCTAGCCCGCCTGGCTCACCGGGCCTCGGCGAAAAAAGCCATTTTTCGTTCTTATTATGAGAACAATGGAGCCTCTATTGTTCTTCGATGAAGAACAATATGCTGGGCGCGATAGGATGCTGTGAGGTACGAACCGCATCAGTCGCGAAGAGAGAACACCTCGACGCGATTCGCTACGCTCACCACCTCCTATTTGGTGACTTGGTTCATGGCGGATCGCCCTGCGGGCCTCCGTCCCACGAGCGAATCAGAAACAACAAAGATGATCATTTTCGCCGATGCCGGGGTCCCCTCGTGATCAGTCGTAGGTCTCATCACCTATCAGTTTCCAACGCCCCATGAAAGGTCGGCAAAGGGAGGTCGTTTTGCAGGCACCGCTTCAGGCGGCGCAAGCCCCGGGTGAACCAGGATACCAAGCTGCGATGGAGTTTCTTGA
>JBPOHE010000071.1:0-44068 GCA_052035915.1 Pseudomonadota bacterium | reverse complement strand
GATACCACCCAAACTTCAAGCGGTCGCGTAGGGCTGACGCGCGCCGCGCACATCAAAGCGGACAGTTTATGTGCTACTAAACCGGACAGATCTATTTGTTGCTAACACACCAGGATCGTAGGCTTGCGACCCACCCTTAGACAACGTATTTATATGTGGGAGGAGGCGGCCAGGCAGTCGCTGTCGTATTTGTACGGCAGAGGAAAGTCCGGGCTCCATAGGGTAAGGTGCCAGGTAACGCCTGGGGGGCGTGAGCCTACGGAAAGTGCCACAGAAAAAATACCGCTGTCGCGGAGTTCTCCAGCGTCGATCCAAATATTGGCGTGGAGGTAAACCGGGGCAGTAAGGGTGAAAAGGTGCGGTAAGAGCGCACCGCGTCGATGGTAACATCGGCGGCAAGGTAAACCCCACCTGGAGCAAGGCCAAATAGGGGGACGAGCGATCGCGGTCGCGAGGTGTACCCGCACAGTCCCCGGGTAGGTCGCTTGAGGTGCACGGTGACGTGTATCCCAGATGAATGATTGCCCTCGACAGAACCCGGCTTATCGGCCGTCTCCTCCTTATCTATCGTCATCACCTCTTTCGTCGTCCTGTTCCCGGCCCCGATGCCGGGAAGAGTGAGGCGTCCATTCTTTCATGCATCGCTTTCTTTTTACTGCCTAACCACCTGAGTCTCAAAGAGCTTTCATCAATTTCCGAAGGCTTGCCTTGACAAGGGGTTGGGGTGATTTCTAATATGGAAGAAGGTGGAAAAAAGTGGTGAAAAGTGGAATTTCGCCTTTCGGGGGAGGAAGGGGTTGTTTCGCGGCATTTCCAAGCTGTGCCTGGATACAAAAGGTCGCATAGCGGTTCCTACGAAATATCGAGACAGTTTGAAGCAATGCTGCGATGCCCAGTTGGTGGTCACCATCGATAGAGATCGATGTCTGTTGGTGTATCCCCTTCCGGAGTGGCAGGACATCGAGTTCAAACTCAAAAGCCTACCATCCTTCAATAAGGCTGCTCGGAGCCTGCAACGACTTTATATAGGTCATGCCTCGGAGGTCGAGATGGACGCTCAGGGGCGACTTCTCCTCCCGCCCGAGTTGCGGGAATTTGCCGGCCTTGAACGAGATGTGGTGCTGGTAGGGCAGGGCAACAAATTCGAGTTGTGGGATGAACAGGCGTGGAACCGTCAAAGGGAAGCTTGGTTGGGAGGGGAGAATTTTGATGACTCGGAGCTCCCCCCCGAACTCTCCAGTTTGTCCCTTTGAGACCATGTCTGGAGGCGGAGAGCATATTCCCGTTCTCCTCAGGGAGGCTGTCGATGCACTAGATATACGTGAGAACGGTATCTACGTGGATGCGACCTTTGGTCGTGGGGGGCACACCAGTGCTATTTTGCAACATCTGGGCGAGGTTGGCCGATTACTCGCAATGGATCGGGATCCTGTGGCTGTGAAGGCGGCGAATGACCTATGTGAAAAGGACCCAAGGTTTAGAGTTGAGCAGGGGTCCTTTGAGCGTTTGGCGGAGATGGTCGACCGTTTTGGCTATATGGGGCGGGTCAATGGGATCCTGCTGGACCTTGGGGTTTCCTCTTCGCAGCTTGATGATGCGTCTCGGGGATTCAGTTTTATGCGGGATGGGCCCCTTGATATGCGCATGGATCCTACCCAAGGACAGACTGCCGCCGCATGGTTGGCTCAGGCTTCAGTTGAAGAAATCTCCAGGGTGTTGCATCTCTTTGGTGAGGAGCGTTTCGCTCGCCGGATCGCCCAAACCTTAGTCCAGACCCGATCCGAAGCCCCCATTCTGACCACCCGGCGCTTGGCGGATCTGATCACCAAGGCCATTCCAAGCCGCGAGCCGAGCAAACATCCGGCAACGCGCAGTTTCCAAGCCATACGTATTCATATCAATCACGAACTCGAAGCTTTGCAGTCCTGTCTGGAAGAAGTGTTAGAAATCTTGGCAATCGGGGGGCGGCTTGTCGTCATCAGCTTCCATTCCTTAGAAGACCGGATCGTTAAACGCTTCATGAGGGACCACGAGCGGGATAAGAGATTCCCACCGAATCTGCCTGTGACAAGGGAACAGTTGTGTTCTCGTTTGCGAGTCCTTGGGAGGCCGATTCGCCCTAATGCTGAAGAAGTAGCCGTTAATCCCCGGGCCCGTAGTGCCATCCTGAGAGTGGCGGAGAAGACGGCGTGAAGCCCTTTCATAGCTGGGTGTTTCTTTGTCTGCTGGGAGTGCTGGCTTCTGGGGTGGGGGTGATCTACGTCAAATACAGTAGTCGCCTGTTGTTTATCGAGCTTCAAGGTCTGATAACGCAGAAAGAGCAGTTGGAAATCGACTTCGGACGGTTGCAGCTTGAACAAAGCACCCTTGCAGTTCATTGGCGGGTAGAGAGTACGGCGCGTATGAAACTGAACATGCGACTGCCGCTTCCGGTTGAAACTGTGATGATGACTCCTTGAATCTGACTCCATGTTTAGGCACAGCAGAATGATACCTAGATCAAGACGTGTCTCCAGACAGGAAAGACGACCGGATTTTGAACGCCGTCGGCATTTCCTGCAGGGAGTTCTGGCCGTTCTCTTCCTGGTTTTGGGCGGGGGTGCTTTATATCGGCATGTGTTGGAGAGCGATTTTCTCGGTCGGGAAGGACGTATGCGGTTTTTGCGCTCGGTCGAGATGCCAGCGTATCGCGGTATGATCACTGATCGTCACGGCGAGCCGCTTGCTGTGAGTACGCCGGTGGACTCGGTCTGGGTGAATCCGCGCAAACTGACGTTGGATTTCACTAGTCTCTCACCACTTGCCCAGGCCCTGGAGATGGAACCGAAACGTTTGCTGGCCATGTTGGAAAAACGTTCTGGCCGTGGCTTCGTCTATGTGCAGAGGCGGGTAAATCCGGATATTTCCAAGCGGGTGGCTGATCTCAATTTGGAGGCCGTGGGGATGCAACGGGAGTACCGTCGCTTTTATCCTGCCGGTGAGGTGACCGCTCATTTGATCGGCTTTACCAATATCGAGGACATCGGCCAGGAAGGGTTGGAGCTCGGCTTCGACGAATGGTTACGGGGGGTGCCGGGAAGAAAGTTAGTGTTACAGGATGGGCGTGAGCATGTAGTGAAGGACATGGAGAGCCTCCAAGAGCCAAAGCCTGGTAAGGATTTGAGCCTCAGTATTGATCGCCGTATCCAGTTTGTTGCCTATCGAGAACTCAAGGCGGCAGTGCAGGAACACAAGGCGCGAGGCGGCTCGGTGGTGGTGCTTGATGCCCAGACTGGAGAGATTCTCGCTATGGTGAATCAACCCTCCTATAACCCCAATGGACATCGCGATACGGGTGGTGGTCGTACGCGCAATCGTGCACTAACCGATCTGTTTGAACCTGGCTCGACCATGAAGACATTTACAGTGGCGGCCGCCTTGGAATACAAGCGTATTCGCCCGGATAGCATCATTCATACCGCGCCGGGATCCTTATTAATAGGCAGCAACCGGGTTGTCGATCACCATCCTCTGGGATCAATCGATGTGGCAACAGTGCTGAGTAAGTCCAGCAATGTGGGGGCCACCAAGATTGCTTTGGAAATGAGCCCAGCAGAGATGTGGCAGGTGTTCTCACGCATGGGTTTTGGGCGAAGTACGGAAAGTGGTTACCCGGGAGAGGCATCAGGGGTTCTTCCAGCATACAAGGAATGGTCCAGATTCGAACAGGCCACCCTGTCCTTTGGTTACGGGCTGTCGCTCACTACCTTGCAACTCGCTCAGGCCTATTCGGTGATCGCTAATGATGGCATCAAAAGACCTGTAACCCTGTTGCGACGAACAGAATCGCCCGAAGGAGAAAGGGTGCTCAGTGTACAGACCGCCCGGGCGGTTCGTGCCATGGAAGAAGGTGTGGTAAGTCGTCAAGGCACCGCTCAAGGAGCAGCGGTTATCGGTTATCGCGTGTCAGGGAAAACTGGGACCGCCCGCAAATCTGTGGCGGGGGGATATTCTCATAAGAAATACCAAGCCTTGTTTGCCGGCATGGTACCGGCGAGTGCACCACGTTTGGTGGCCGTGATAATGATTGATGAGCCGGGTGCCGGAGAGTATTACGGTGGCAAAGTGGCCGCTCCGGTGTTTTCCAGGATCATGACTGACGCCCTACGCTTGCTGAATGTTCCGCCAGATCAACCGGAAGCTATTCAGCTGCGTGTGGCCAGCGCCGGATCCAACCCATGACATCATCTTGGGGTCTAGAATGGAGAGATCGCCTTCTTGGTGAGCTTTTGCAGGAACTGGCGCCCTTCCAAAAGTATGTCGAACTCGGCATCCAAGGGATTACGCTCGATAGTCGGGAAGTCGGTTCTGGATTTCTGTTTCTAGCCTGCGCTGGAGCGCGGCATCATGGCTTGGATTATGTCGATGAGGTAGTTCGTCGCGGGGCGGCTTGCATTCTCGCCGAGCCGGACACCCATTGGAGTGTTGATCGGATTGAGACACTGGCCCAACAACTGCCCCAACCGGTTCTAAGCCTTGGGAGACTCAAAGAGTATCTCAGTTCGATCGCGGGAAGGTTTTACGGAGAGCCGAGTCGAGATCTTGAGGTGATCGGGGTAACTGGTACTAATGGCAAGACCAGTTGTACCCATTTTCTTGCCCGGGTACTTGAATCCGAGGTTCAGTGCGGAGTTATGGGCACTCTCGGTATTGGCTTTCCATCGAAGTTGGAAAGCTCTACCCATACTACGCCGGATGCCGTCAGATTGCAGGCTGGTTTGGCCAGGCTGAAAGCCATGGGGGCGGGGGCGGTAGCCATGGAGGTCTCTTCCCATGCCTTGGATCAGGGCCGAATCGCTGCAGTAGCTGTGGATGGCGCGGTGCTTACCAACCTGACCCAGGATCATCTCGATTATCACGGGGAAATGGCGGCCTATGCGGCGGCGAAACGGCGCCTCTTCCATCATCCTGGGTTGAGGTATGCAGTGCTCAACCATGATGACCGATTCGGTCGGGAATTGCTTCCGGATCTTCCTGCCGCCGTGATACCGGTACTTTACGGGACAGGTAATGTGCCGAAGTTGCCAAAGTCAGTCGAGTACTGGATTTGGGCCTCAAGGGTGGGGAGCAGTCCGGATGGGATGAGTATCGAGGTCCAGTCTTCCGAAGGGCGTAAGGCGGTGATCCAGACTGCTCTCATGGGGCGGTTCAATGTCAGTAACTTGCTCGCCGTGGGAGCTGTATTGCTGGTACGGGGATGGTCGTTGGAGCGAATAGCAAGCGCGCTGGCTCAGTTGCGGACTCCCCCTGGTAGACTGGAATCTTTTGGCGGACAGGGGCAAACCCGCGTGATTGTGGACTATGCCCATACCCCAGATGCCCTCGATCAGGTGCTGATGGCATTGCGTGCCCATTGTCAGGGGCGTCTGATCTGTGTGTTTGGTTGTGGTGGAGATCGGGATCGCGGCAAGCGCCCCTTGATGGGTGGCATTGTGGCGCGCCATGCGGATCAGATCATTCTGACCGATGATAATCCCCGTAGCGAAGATGGAGCCGGGATTATCGCGGATATTCTCAAAGGTATTAATCCCGCCACTATTCATGTTGATATCGAACGCGACCGTTCCCGGGCTATTCGTAGCGCCATAGGCAATGCGGGGAAAGAAGATTTAGTGCTGATTGCTGGTAAGGGACATGAAACCAGTCAATGTCTTGGTGATCTGGTGATCCCTTTCAGCGACCGCGAGCAAGTGCAAGTGGCGTTGTCTACCCTGTCTGGCGAGGTGCGCGCATGAATGGCCTGCAATTTAGCGAGGTTGCACGCCATATCGGTGCCCAACATCTTGGGCAGGATGCTTGGTTCGCTAGCGTGCACACAGACAGTCGGCGCTTGGTATCCGGAGATCTGTTCATTGCTTTGCAGGGGCGTTCTTTCGATGGCCATGATTATCTCGCCCAAGTAAAAGATCGGGGGGCGGCAGGGGCATTGGTGAGTCGTGAGGTAGCCATCGACCTACCTCAATTGCTGGTGGAGGATACCAAGAGAGGGCTCGGACGCCTTGCCGCCTACTGGCGTGGTGTCTATGGTCAGCGTCTAATTGCGGTTACGGGGAGTAACGGCAAGACCACCCTCAAGGAAATGATCCGCTTCATCTTGGAAGAACGTTACCCAATACTTGCAACAAAGGGCAATCTTAACAATGACATCGGCTTGCCCCTTACCTTGCTCAAACTCCAAGGCGAACCCTTTGCCGTGGTGGAAATGGGAGCCAATCATCCCGGCGAAATCGCTTATCTGAGTGGCATTGCCCGACCCGATCTGGTCGTGCTGAACAATGTCGGGGCGGCCCATCTTGAAGGCTTCGGCGATCTGGCCGGGGTAGCCCGGGCCAAAGGAGAAATCATCTCGGGTTTGAGCGGGGATGGTCTCGTGATACTCAACGGCGATGATCCCTGGTCAGGATTCTGGCGCCAGCTTGCCGGAGACCGACGGGTACTGAGCTTTGGTCTCGGTGTAGAAAATCAGGTTCGAACTGTTCCCGATAGTCTGGACACAGTGTGGGTGGAGGACGGATTCCGAACAACCTTTTCGCTACACAGCCCCTTTGGTGGAGCCGAGATACAGCTGGCCTTGGCGGGCCAGCACAATGTGATGAATGCGTTGGCGGCAGCTGCCGCCACCCTGGCTGTGGGCATGTCTCCAGAGGAAGTCGTCCGTGGTTTGGGACGGATTACCCCGGTTTCAGGCCGGTTGCAGACCAAGACTGCTTTGTCCGGAGCCAGGGTGATTGATGATACCTACAATGCCAATCCGGATTCGGTCGGAGCGGCCATCGACGTTTTGTCCAGTGCGCCTGGGGTGCGTTGGTTAGTGTTGGGCGACCTAGCCGAACTTGGACCAACCGGGTTGGAACTCCACCGCAACTTGGGAGAGCGGGCGAAACAGGCGGGTATTCAATATCTTTGGAGTCTAGGTAGTGCCAGCGAGGCGGCTAGTATCGCCTTTGGTCCGGGAGGGAGGCATTTCACTACCCGAGAGGCATTGATTGCCGCTCTCCTGGCGACTCATAGAAAGGATGCCTCTATTCTGGTTAAAGGTTCCCGCAGCTCGCGAATGGAACTGGTTGTCCAACCTTTATTACAGGGAGGTTGATCCAAGGTGCTGCTCTATCTGACCGAGTATCTCATCCGTTTTGAAAAGGGTTTCGCGGTATTCCAGTATCTGACCCTGCGAGGGATCTTGGGGGTTCTGACCGCCTTATTCATCTCCCTCTTGATCGGGCCGGCCATGATCAGGCGACTCAGCCAGCATCAGATCGGCCAGACAGTGAGGGATGATGGTCCACGTAGTCACTTTTCCAAGGCTGGCACTCCTACCATGGGTGGGGCACTCATTCTGGTGGCGATTAGCGTGGCTACCCTACTCTGGTCGGATCTTCGTAATCGTTTTGTGTGGATCGTGCTGGCGGTTACCCTCCTTTGTGGGGTAGTGGGATTCGTCGATGACTATCGCAAGCTCATTTTGCGCAATTCCCGGGGTTTGCCCGCCCGCTATAAATATCTTTGGCAATCGGTCGTCGCCCTTGGAGCCGCCCTGGTGGTGTATTTCACCTCTACCAACCCTGGGACCACCGAATTGCTCATACCCTATACCAAGGGGATTTCCATCATTCTTGGCCCTTGGTTCATCCTGCTTGCCTATCTGGTCATTGTGGGTGCTAGCAATGCCGTCAACCTTACTGATGGATTGGACGGTCTGGCCATCATGCCCACGGTGATGATAGCCGGAGCGCTAGGGGTCTTTGCCTACGCCTCGGGACATTTGGAATTTGCCACCTATCTTAAGATTCCCAGTATACCTGGTGTGGGAGAACTGGTGATTTTCTGTGGTGCCATTGTGGGCTCCGGGCTTGGATTTCTCTGGTTCAACACCTATCCAGCCCAGGTGTTTATGGGGGATGTGGGTGCCCTAGCTCTTGGCGCCGCCTTAGGGATACTCGCTGTGTTAGTACGACAGGAATTGGTTCTGTTCGTTATGGGGGGGGTTTTTGCCATGGAGACCATATCAGTGATCCTTCAGGTGGCCTCTTTCAAACTCACGGGGCGACGCATTTTCCGTATGGCGCCTTTACATCATCATTTCGAGTTACAGGGATGGCCGGAGCCTCGGGTCATCGTCCGCTTTTGGATTCTCACCGTGATATTGGTATTGATCGGGTTGGCGAGCTTGAAGATTCGTTGAGGTCGGGGGATGAAGCAAAGTCGGGCTGCATCTGTGCGTCAGAAGGAGGCAAGAGGGAAAACTCTCGTTGTGGGTTTGGGTATTACAGGTTTTTCTTGTGCCCGCTATCTGGCAGCTCAAGGGGTGGCCGTGGCGATCACTGATTCTCGCCCCAACCCTCCTTGTCTCCTACAGTTGCGTGAAGAATTACCGGACTTGGCGGTATTTCCCGGGGGATTCCGGGAGGAGGTGTTCAAGGCCGCCGACCGTATTATCCTGAGCCCAGGTATATCCTTGCAGGAATCTCTGGTGCAAGCCGCCTTGGCGCGTAGCATTCCAGTATATGGAGATATCGAACTTTTTGCCCAGGCCGCGCAAGTGCCGGTGGTGGCCATTACCGGGTCCAACGGCAAAAGCACCGTGACCACCTTGGTTGGAGAAATGGCGAGACGAGCAGGAATCAGGGTCGCGGTGGGAGGAAATCTTGGCCATCCGGCCCTGGATCTGTTGGCAACCCGAGCGGATTTGTATGTGCTTGAGCTATCCAGCTTCCAACTTGAAACCACTTTTTCTCTTAAACCCAAAGCTGCGGTCGTTTTGAATCTTTCGCCGGACCATATGGACAGGTATCCACATCTGACCGCCTATTCTGCTGCGAAGGCGAGGGTTTACCATAATGCCGAGGTGGCTGTGGTGAATCGGGACGACCCTGGCGTGTTAGCCATGGTTGACGATTTTCCGTCCACTATTGTTGGTTTTTCTTTTGGACCGCCCCAGGGTGAGGACTATGGTATCGTCTCATGGCAGGGGGAGGATTGGATCTGTCAGGGAGGAGAACCTCTGGTGCCTGTGACCGCGATTGCCCTGGCCGGCACACACAACCTCGCCAATGCCCTGGCGGCACTGGCCCTGGCTGATGCTTGCGATATACCACGCGCCGCTTCTTTGGCCGCCCTGATCGAGTTCCGCGGTCTCGCCCATCGTTGTCAGCTGGTGGCAACTAAGCGTGGTGTACGCTGGTACAACGACTCCAAGGGCACCAATGTAGGTGCCACTATTGCCGCTTTAGAAGGTCTGCATCCCCGGAATGGAAGGGGAAAAACCGTACTTATCGCTGGTGGTGATGGTAAAGGGGCAGATTTTTCCAGTCTGGCCGAGGTTGTTGAGCGTACGGCTACTAGGGCCGTGGTCTTGATTGGGCGCGACGCCCCCCTTATCGCTGAGGCCCTGGCCGAGCGAGTCAAGCTTATCTATGCGGGGCTATCCATGGTTGAGGCAGTACGACTGGCGGCGATTTTGGCCGAGCCTGGCGACCGAGTACTGCTTTCTCCGGCTTGCGCCAGTTTCGATATGTTCCGCAATTTTGAACACCGTGGAGATGTGTTCGTATCTGCAGTGGAGTCTTTACCTGAATGACGGCAGAGTTGGCTATTTCTTCGGATAGGGTAACTCATCAGCGACGCCTGCATAGGCCCATGCTGGACTATGGGCTGTTGGCGGCCGGAGTGGCACTGTTGCTTTTCGGTACCCTGATGGTGGGCTCGGCCTCGATGTCGGTGCGTGAGAATCACTCCGGTGGACCATTTTTCTACCTGATTCGCCATTTGATCGCATTGGGGATAGGTACCTTCGCGGCCTTGGTGTTACTACGGATCCCAATCGAAAGTTGGCAGAAAAATGCCACCAAACTCTATTTCGTCGGCCTATTTCTTTTAGTGTTGGTGCTCATACCCGGCTTGGGGCGGACAGTGAACGGAGCCACCCGCTGGGTGCCGCTCGGACCATTCAGTCTTCAAAGTTCGGAATTCATGAAACTGTTTATGGTGGTGTTTCTCGCCGCCTATCTAGTTAGGCGTCAGGAGCAGGTCTATACAACGGTGATGGGCTCTATCAAGCCGTTGATCCTGATGGGGATTGCTGGGGCCATGATTATCAAGCAACCCGACTTTGGCACTACGGCGGTGATGATTGGCACAGGAATGGGGTTGTTGTTTCTCGGTGGAGCACCGCTATGGCAGTTCGGTGTGCTCATGACTACCGCTGCCACAGGATTGGTGGGACTCATCATCTTCTCCCCCTACCGACTCCAACGGGTGTTGACCTTCCTCGACCCTTGGGCGGACCCCTACAACAAGGGGTTTCAACTCACCCAGTCTCTTATCGCCTTCGGAAGAGGCGAGTGGGTAGGAGTAGGGCTTGGGAACAGCATCCAGAAACAGTATTACCTCCCTGAGGCCCACACCGATTTTCTGCTCGCTGTGATCGGAGAAGAGTTTGGCTTGGTGGGGACGCTCGGCGTGCTGCTGCTGCTTGGTTTCATCTGTTGGCGGGCTTTTCAGATCGGGGCAACGGCGATGCGTGAGAAAAAACCTTTCGCGGGGTATCTAGCCAGCGGCATCGGGCTTTGGTTAGGGCTCCAAGCAATAGTGAATATCGGCGTCAATCTGGGACTTTTCCCTACCAAGGGGTTGACGCTGCCATTGATGAGCTATGGTGGGAACAGCATCATCGTCGGTTGCATCCTGTTGGCGGTGTTGTTACGTGTTGATCGCGAAACCCGACTTGGCAATCGTTCCCTGGCCCAGGGAGGGAACTGATGGCATTCAGGGTGGTGGTAATGGCAGGAGGTACCGGAGGCCATGTGTTTCCGGCCTTGGCGGTTGCTGAAGAGATGCAACGTCAGGGAATCGAAGTGCTCTGGTTGGGGCACCATGGGGGACTGGAGTCTCAAGTGGTTCCTGCGGCTGGAATTCCCATTCGCTGGATACGGGTGGCTGGTTTGCGGGGAAAAGGTTTTTGGAGGTGGCTGACGGCGCCCATCACCCTTGGACGTGCCCTGATCGAGGCATGGGAGGTGTTGCAGCAGGAGCGTCCGTCGGCTGTGCTGGGTATGGGAGGTTTTGTAACCGGTCCCGGCGGAATAGTGGCGCGGCTGCTGGGAATTCCTCTCGTGATTCATGAACAGAATGCCATTCCCGGGATGACCAACCGCTGGCTGGCCCATATTGCCTCCCAGGTACTGGAGGCCTTTCCTGGCAGCTTCCCAGTGACCAGACACCCTAGGCTTACCGGCAATCCTGTACGGACAGAGATCGCCGCATTGCCCACACCGGAAGTCCGCTTTGCCGAGCGCCGAGGGAGTAAGCGTCTACTTGTCTTGGGAGGGTCACAGGGAGCGGCAGCTCTTAATCAGGGGGTGCCTCAGGCGCTTGTCCAGATAGCCCCAGAACTGCGACCCGAGGTATGGCATCAGGCTGGAAGGGGGAAAGTTGAGGCCACCCAGTCCGCTTATACCGGTCTTGGTCTCCAGGCCAGAGTGGTGGAATTTATCGCCGATATGGCTGAATCCTATGCTTGGGCGGATCTGGTTGTATGTCGGGCTGGGGCACTCACCCTTGCTGAATTGGCGGCGACCGGTCTGGGGTCAGTCTTGATCCCCTATCCCTATGCCGTTGACGATCACCAGACCCGCAATGCCGAGCGATTTGTTACCAGGGGAGCGGCTGTGCTGTTACCACAGAGCGAACTCACTCCTGGGCGTTTGGCGGTCGAAATCGGTGGTTTGTTGCGGGAGAAATCCCGTTTGATGGATATGGCGATTGCCGCCCGTTCTTTAGCGCACCCGCAGGCGGCTGTAGAAGTAGCGGAAGTGTGTCGGGAGCTCATGGCATGAGCCACGAGCAGCATCTTGGGATGGCACATAGTCCGGCGGCTATGGGACGCATTCGCCATATACATTTTGTCGGGATCGGTGGAGCAGGAATGAGCGGCATCGCCGAGGTTCTGCTTACCCTGGGTTACCGGGTCTCCGGGTCCGACATCCGCGATTCCAAGGTAGCGGAGCGCCTACGTACCCTCGGTGCCCAGATAATGATCAGTCATGGGCGAGAACACGTGAACGGCTGTGACGTCGTTGTCGTTTCCAGTGCCGTGAAGCCGGACAATCCGGAAGTGCTCGCTGCCAGAGAACAGCGTATCCCCCTGGTCCCTCGGGCGGAGATGTTGGCGGAGTTGATGCGTTTCCGCTACGGCATCGCAGTAGCCGGTACCCATGGTAAGACGACCACCACCAGTCTGATCGCCAGTATCCTTGCCGAGGATGGCCAGGACCCTACCTTCGTCATCGGTGGGCGTCTGAATAGCGCCGGGGTCAATGCCCGGCTGGGTGGGGGACGTTATTTGGTGGCCGAAGCGGATGAGAGCGATGCCTCATTTCTTTACCTGCAGCCAATGCTGGCCGTGGTTACCAATATCGATGCCGATCACATGGCGACTTACGGAGGGGATTTCGAACGGTTGAAGGAGACCTTCGTCGAGTTTCTCCACCATCTACCGTTCTATGGTCATGCGGTGCTTTGTATTGATGATCCTCAAATTCGCCGCGTGTTGCCCCTCATTAACAGACCAGTCTGTACCTATGGCACCTCTGCCGAGGCTGATGTTCAGGCACTGGATCGCCAAATCAGCGGGCTGGGGAGTCAGTTTCGGGTGAGGTTTGCCGATGGTTCCTCGGAGTTGGAGATCCGTCTGAATCTCCCGGGAGGACATAATGTGTTGAATTCCCTGGCCGCCATAGCGGTCGCCAGGGAGATTGGGGTGCGGGATAACAGCATCCGCAAGGCACTGGCCGAATTTGCCGGCATCGATCGGCGGTTTCAAGTTCGGGATCTGGTGCTGGCTGATGGCAGATGTCTGTCGCTGGTGGACGATTATGGACATCACCCCCAAGAGATCGCAGCCACTTTACAGGCGGCGCGGGATGTATGGCCTCGCCGACGTTTGGTGGTGGCTTTTCAGCCTCACCGTTATTCCCGTACCCAAGATCAGTTCGAGGATTTTGTCCGCGTGCTCTCCAGGGTGGATGTGCTTATTCTGGCCGAGGTCTATCCGGCGGGCGAGCATCCGGTGCTGGGTGCTGATGGGCGTTCGCTCGCTCGTGCCCTGCGGATCAGAGGTCAGGTAGATCCCATTTTCGTCGATCCGATCACCGACCTGCCTGATATGCTTGCCACCCTGGTGAAGGACGATGATGTGCTGATACTGCTCGGAGCCGGTGATATTGGAGCCATAGCGGCTCAATTACCTCAACTTCTAGTTGGGAAGGAAACGAGCGGATGACTCAGGTTACCCCTGTCATTAGGCTTCGAGGGGAGTTGTTGCTGGATGAACCCATGGCTCGGCATACTTCATGGCGGGTCGGCGGACCGGCACGGCGTTTTTATCGCCCGGCGGATACCGAGGATCTGGCGGTTTTTCTGGCCCAGCTTGATCCGGATGAGCCCTTGCTGTGGTTGGGTCTCGGCAGCAATCTTCTGGTGCGTGACGGAGGTTTTGCCGGTACGGTTATCGCCACCCAAGGACGCCTGGCCGGTCTCACCCAAGTTAAACCAAAGGGTATTCGAGCCGAAGCGGGGGTAGCCTGTGCCCAGCTTGCCCGTTTCGCCGCCAGACTTGGACTCAGTGGGCTGGAGTTTTTTGCCGGGATACCTGGTACCGTGGGCGGGGCTTTGGCTATGAATGCCGGGGCCTTCGGCAGCGAGACTTGGTGTTGGGTGGAGCAGGTGGAAACCATGGATCGCCGTGGCGTAATTCGCTACCGGCGTCCGGATGAATTTTCGGTAGGGTATCGCCGTGTGGAGGCTATGGAAGGAGAGTGGTTTTTGGCCGCCAGCTTCGGATTGCGGGAAGGTGATGTCGAAGCGAGTTTGTCACAGATCAAAACCCTGCTGGATAAACGGGGGACCAGCCAGCCTATTGGCCTGCCGAGTTGCGGTTCGGTATTTCGTAACCCTCCTGAAGACTTTGCCGGTAGGCTGATTGAGACGGTTGGTCTCAAAGGGCATCGGATCGGTAACGCTGAAGTTTCCCCCAAGCATGCCAACTTTATCCTCAACCTTGGAGAAGCCAAGGCGGCGGACATTGAAGCCCTGATTCAATTAATGCAAGAGAAGGTGGAGCAGGCGAGTGGTATCCGTCTGCAGACCGAGGTCAAAATCTTAGGCGAACAAGTGTGAACCAGAATATCGAGGCGAAGGATTTCGGGCGAGTGGCCGTGCTTATGGGGGGGCGGTCAGCGGAACGGGCGGTTTCTCTGCGAAGCGGTGATGCTGTACTGCAGGCCCTGTTACGACGGGGTGTAAAGGCGCAGGCGGTGGACCCGGATGTTGATGTAATCGCCGTGCTCAAACAGGAAGGCTATGATCGGGTGTTTATCGCTCTGCATGGTCGTGGTGGAGAAGACGGCCAGATTCAGGGGGCTTTGGATATCGCAGCGATTCCTTATACGGGAAGTGGCGTTTTGGGCTCGGCCATTGGTATGGACAAGCACCGTACCAAATTGCTTTGGAAAGGATTGGAGATACCTACTCCGGAGTTTGCCGTGCTGCGAAGTGAAGCGGACCTGTCCTTAGCCTGTGCGATGGGATTCCCCCTGGCGGTGAAGCCGGTTCGGGAGGGGTCGAGTATCGGGGTGACACGAGTCACCGATGCCGATGATCTCGCTACGGCTTGGCAAGCGGCTGCGGCCTACGACAATGAGGTATTGGCGGAACATTGGATCCTGGGTGAGGAGTATACCTGCGCCCTCCTCGCTGATGAGGCCTTGCCTTTGATCCGTCTAGAGACTCCACGAACTTTCTACGACTACGAGGCCAAATATCTGGCGGATTCGACCCGCTATCTTTGCCCCTGCGGTCTTCCAGCGACGATAGAGCAGGAGTTGCAGGCCATTGCCCTTGAGGCCTTTCGTGCGATCGGGGCGACGGGTTGGGGACGGGTGGACCTGATTCGGGACGCTAGGGGGCAGTGTTGGTGCCTTGAGGTGAATACGGTGCCCGGCATGACCGATCACAGCTTGGTGCCCATGGCGGCCCGGCATCGTGGCATCGATTTCGATGAACTGGTCTGGCGCATACTCTGCACCAGCTTGGAAAGGGGATAGGGATTGAGATTGTTTCGTCGCCCAATCAGGCGAGAATCCGCCTCCGTCATCTTGCCGATCGTCCCTCGTACGAGTGCCCGCTTTGGAGGACGGACGCAGGTAAGAAAGCGGCGTCATCGTCAGGCCGTGGGCTGGTTGGGATGGCTGCTGAGCTTCTGTCTCGGTGGTGCGATGCTTGGGGCGGGCTATGGATTGATCAAATGGTTGCGCGATCCGGCCACCCTTCCTATTCGTCTGGTAAAAATCGAGGGGGATGTTGTTAATTTGCAACGAAATACCGTCGAGCAGGCTATCTCTCATGAAATCCGGAGCGGTTTTTTCGGGGTGGACGTCGGGGTGGTGAAGCGTGCCGCGGAACAGCTCGCCTGGGTCGAGAGTGCGCGGGTACGCCGAATCTGGCCTGATCAGTTGTCGTTGCGGGTCGTCGAACGCAAGGCGTATGCCCGTTGGGGGGAGAAGGGTTTGCTCACGGCTGAAGGTCAGACCTTTTACCCGGAGGATGGCCGCCTACCAACGGATTTACCCTGGTTGGATGGCCCTCCCGGGAGCGAGTGGCACATGCTTGGTGCCTATCAGCTGCTTGTACGGGTATTGGAAAAATACAAGTTGCACTTGGTCAAGGTGATGTTGGATGCACGAGGTTCTTGGTCCTTGACGCTGAATGATGGGCTGGTACTGGTCATGGGTAGAGACGCCCAGGGAGACCGTCTAGAGCGTTTTCTCCATTTTTTTCCCACGCTGACGGCCGTTGGTAATGTCGCTGGCCTGGAACGGGTGGATTTGCGTTACGCCAACGGCATGGCGGTGCGTTGGAAACATATAGAACCACAAGAAGAGCCGGTGAAGCCAACGTCCAAAGGCTCGGCGCGTGTGACGCTCGGAAGACAGGGGACGCCCCCGGCGCCGGGTTGGAGACTGGGCTGGAATGAACAAGAAGTCTGACAAGAACATCATCGTTGGTCTGGACATCGGTACCTCCAAGGTGGTGGCCATCGTGGGCGCAGTCAAACCCGAAGGAGATATCGAGGTTATCGGCATCGGATCCCATCCATCGCGCGGATTGAAAAAAGGGGTGGTAGTCAACATCGACTCTACGGTGCAGTCGGTGCAGCGAGCGGTGGAAGAAGCCGAACTCATGGCCGGTTGCGAGATCCATTCCGCCTACGCTGGGATTGCTGGCAGTCATATCCGCAGTCTCAACTCCCACGGCATCGTGGCGATCCGGGATAAAGAGGTGACCCAGAGCGATGTGGACCGGGTCATCGACGCGGCCCGCGCGGTAGCCATACCGGCGGATCAGAAGATCCTGCATATCCTTCCCCAGGAATTCGTCATCGATAACCAGGATGGGATCCTGGAACCCATAGGGATGTCGGGGGTGCGGCTGGAAGCCCGGGTACACATGGTGACCGGGGCGGTGAGCGCGGCGCAGAACATCGACAAGTGCGTGCGGCGTTGCGGTCTGGAGGTCGATGATCTGGTGTTGCAGCAACTGGCCTCCAGCTATTCGGTCCTGAACGAAGATGAAAAGGAGCTGGGTGTCTGTCTGGTGGATATTGGTGGCGGAACCACGGATATGGCGGTGTTCACCGAAGGGGCCATTCGCCATACCGCGGTCATCCCTATCGCCGGCGATCAGGTGACCAACGATATCGCCGTAGCCTTGCGTACTCCCACCCAGTTTGCCGAAGAGATCAAGATCAAGTATGCCTGTGCCCTCACCCAACTCGCCCGGAGCGGTGAAAGCATCGAAGTACCGAGCATCGGCGACCGGCCGGCCCGCCGCCTGTCACGTCAAACCTTGGCGGAGGTGGTCGAGCCCAGGTATGAGGAACTACTCAATTTGGTGCAGGCGGAATTGAGGCGCAGTGGTTTCGAGGATGTCATCGCCGGTGGTATCGTCCTGACGGGAGGCAGCTCGAAAATGGAAGGGCTGATCGAGCTTGCGGAAGAGGTTTTCCATATGCAGGTCAGAATGGGGCTTCCCAGGTATGTAACCGGCCTGGTGGATGTGGTTCGTAACCCGATCTACGCCACCGGCGTAGGGTTGTTGTTGTTCGCGCAAAAAAATCGCTTGGCACGCCGGGACGAGATCCGCTCGGGCGGCGGGGTGAAAGCGATAATCGAGCGCATGAAAAGCTGGTTTCAGGGGAATTTCTAATTTTTTCCAATGGTTTGTTGTATGTAGCTACAGAGTCAGCGGCGTGGTGGAGGAATGAGCGAATGTTTGAATTGATGGATACCCATAGTCAGAACGCAATCATCAAGGTTATAGGTATCGGCGGAGGGGGTGGCAATGCGGTCAACCATATGGTCAACGCAGAGATGGCCGGGGTCGAATTCATTTGTGCCAATACCGATGCCCAGGCCCTCAAAGGCATTCAGGTGCGCAATATCCTGCAACTGGGGGCCGGCATCACCAAGGGTCTAGGTGCCGGCACCAACCCCGAGGTAGGGCGGCAGGCGGCCCTGGAGGACCGGGACCGTATTCAGGAAAGTCTGGTCGGCGCGGATATGGTGTTTATCACTGCCGGCATGGGAGGCGGCACGGGGACGGGAGCGGCGCCCATAGTGGCGGAGATCGCCAAGGCCCTAGGTATCTTGACGGTGGCCGTGGTCACCAAACCCTTCTCCTTTGAGGGGACCAAGCGAATGCGTGTGGCCGAGACCGGCATCGCCGAACTCTCCAAGCATGTGGATTCGCTGATCACCATCCCAAACGAGAAACTTTTGGCCGTATTGGGTAAGGATATGAGCCTGCTGAGTGCCTTCAGCTCCGCCAATGATGTCCTGCTCAACGCTGTCCAGGGCATCTCCGAATTGATCACCCGTCCCGGGCTGATCAATGTCGATTTCGCCGATGTGAAGACGGTCATGTCGGAGATGGGGGTGTCGATGATGGGTACCGGCGCGGCGCGGGGCGAGAACCGCGCCAGAGCGGCGGCCGAGGCGGCCATTCGCAGTCCGCTGTTGGAGGACGTCAATCTTGCCGGGGCGCGAGGCATTCTCGTCAATATCACCGGTGGTATGGATCTCGCTATCGGCGAGTTTGACGAGGTCGGGAGCACCGTCAAGGAGTTCGCTCATGACGATGCGACTGTAGTAGTCGGCACGGTGATCGATCCCGACATGGGCGACGAGATCCGAGTGACCGTGGTAGCAACCGGCCTTGGAAAGCAGGAGAAAAAGGCGTCCCAGGAGCCACATGTGCGCTTGGTGCAATCCGAGCCACTCGACTCCTTCTTCCCGGCAGATGGTTATCGGGAAATTGAGCGGCCGACCTTTATTCGGGACAAGCGGGAAGCTACTCGTGGGACGACGGTGGAGCCGGTCAAATCCGTGGACATGGATTACCTCGATATTCCCGCTTTTCTTCGCCGTCAGGCGGACTGATTCCGCGTTCAGTAGTTAACCCCTCCTGCTCCAGAAACCACCCCCTCATCTCCGGTCGGAATGACTGAGGAGGGGGTGGTTTTTTCTTGCCGTGGGAAATTGTCAGTATTTTGCAACTGTGTTACTATGGCTACAGTTGTGCGATTCGATCATTGGGTCGCGGGGTGAGGCGTGCCGGCCAATAAGGGAAGGGTGACGATGGGTGAAGACAGGGAGGGGCGGTTCATCAGGCTGGAGGCGTCTGTTGGTACGATGGGGACGGGAGAGCAATAACTATGATCAAACAGAGAACGCTGAAAAACGTGATCCGGGCCACTGGTGTCGGTCTTCACACCGGAGAAAAAGTCTACTTGACTTTACGACCGGCGGCTCCCAACACCGGAGTGGTTTTTCGGCGGGTCGATCTACCCGATCCGGTGCCCATACCCGCCCGTCCCGAGTTCGTCGGCGATACGAGGCTTTCCACCACCTTGGTGAACCAGGGAACCAAGATCTCTACTGTTGAACACCTGTTGTCCGCGCTCGCCGGTCTGGGTATCGACAACGCCTATATCGATGTCAGTGCCCCTGAAGTGCCGATCATGGATGGCAGTGCTGGCCCCTTCGTCTTTCTCATTCAGTCGGCGGGGGTGGAAGAACAGTCCGCAGCCAAAAGATTTATCCGTATCAAGCGGAGGATTCGCGTCCAAGAAGGAGATAAATGGGCCTGTTTTGAACCTTATAACGGCTTCAAAGTCAGCTTCTCCATCGATTTCGATCATCCAGCCTTTCGTGAGCGCCCCCAAGCGGCTTCAGTAGACTTTTCCTCCACCTCTTTCGTCAAGGAAGTGAGCCGTGCTCGAACCTTCGGCTTTTTGCGCGATATCGAGATGCTCCGTCAGCACCGTCTGGCCTTGGGGGGCAGTATGGATAACGCCATTGTCGTGGACGATTATCGGATCCTCAACGAAGACGGCCTGAGATATGAGGATGAGTTCGTCAGGCATAAGATTCTGGACGCCATAGGGGATCTGTATCTTTTGGGCCACAGTCTTATCGGCGCATTTTCCGGTCATAAATCCGGTCATGCCTTGAATAACCGCTTGCTGAAAACCCTTCTCGCCGACCGTCAGGCTTGGGAAGAGGTTACCTTCGACGAAAGCGACCACCTCCCCATCAATTATCTGAAACCCCTCGCCGTTAGCCGCTAGTCGTCGGTTTCGTTGCCACCCGTTTGGCCAAACGCTTCAAGGCGGCGCTGAGGTCGTTATCGGAAATTCCATCGGCCAGTTGTTGTATCAGGCGTTGATTGACTTCCGATACCGGTTGAGGGCGCTGTAGTCTGGTTTTTGACTTGGGTGTGGCTAAAAGCGGAAGAACTTTTAGCCGCACCCGGGTCACCCTTTGCGTATCCGGCAATAGATTTTTGATTTTCCGCGAGGCAAAGGTCATCCGGTGCGCCCAAACGGAAGCATCGGTATAGATCAGGATCTCCTCTTCCTTGACCACAAGGTGCAGGCAATGGGCTCGCAAGGGTTCGGGGAGCGCTGATCTGACCTGGGACAAGAGTTCCTGCTGTCTTTTTATCGTACTCAACAGCCTATTGATCGACTGATCGCCCTGCAGCAGGTTGTGAACTGAGATCGGTGTTTTCACAGTGATTCGCCCGACGATGGATTTGTAACCAATAAATAAGGAACGTTTATCTCAGAATTAGATAAATTTCTAGTATTTCAATATCTGGAACAGGTTGCTGTAGTCGTCGGTCCAGACCCGGACAGGCGAACGCGCCTGAGGCTCCGGCGGGGGGATGTCCTGGAGTTCGGGGGCATCCAAGGGTTGCGTAGAAAGCACGGCCCAGGTGGAACGGGCCACGCCAAGCTCTTGATTATCTTCGTTGGCGATCAGCAATCCATGCTTGCCGAGCCGCCTCGCCAGGCCCCCGACCACAGGCACCAGATTAAGATGGGTGTTGGTGAGATGGAGGGCAAGGAGGCCTCCGGGTTTGAGATGACGGAAATACAGCTCCAGGGCCTGGGTCGTCAGCAGATGCACCGGGATGGCGTCGCCAGAGAAGGCATCTACCACCAGCAGGTCGTATCCTTGTGGTGGCTCCCGTTCGAGGGAAAGACGGCCATCACCCAGGATCACCTCGGTCTGTCCCCGACAGTCGGCGAGATAGCTGAACTGGGTCCGCGCCAGACTTTCCACCAGGGGGTTGATCTCGTAAAAGCGGAACAAATCGCCCGGCTCGGCATAGGCGGCCAAGGTGCCGGTGCCAAGCCCGATGATCCCCACCCGGAGCTGGCCAGCGGGGCGGAGATAGGCCATCGCCTGACCGATCCCCGTGTCCGAGGCATAGTAGCCGATAGCTGTATCCCGTTTTCCCGGGTCGGTGAACTGCATACCGTGGTTGACGGTGCCGTGAACCAGGACGCGAACCGCCTTGGCCGTCCCCAGCCCAGACTCCTGCACCCGGAGACCGCCATAAAAATTGCGTACCATGACCCTGGAGGCCTGCTTGTAGGAAGAGAGGAAAGAATCGGCTGCCATGAACAGGGCGATGACCATGGCCCAAGCCGCGATCTGGGTGAGCCGCGAGGCCCGGTAGTCGATCACCACCAGCACCATGATCCCAGAGGCCAGGAGGGCCAGGGGTAACTCGAAATAGCCATTGAGGAGCTTGGGTGCGGCCAGCCCGACCAAGAGGCCACCCAGGGCGCCACCGATGGAGAGCATGAGATAAAAGGAAGTAAGGTACCTTGGCGCCGGCTTGCGCCTGACCAGTTCACCGTGAAAGAAGAGACAGGCGATGAACAAGGCGACAGAAAAAGCCGGGATCACCAGGGTCAATTTGGTCTGGGAAGTCCAATAGACCAGTCCATAGGCCATGACCCCACAAGCGGCGATGACGAGCCAGGTGAACACCCCCCGCCGATAGAAGCGCTCGAAATCGAAGCAGAGGATAAAGGTCAGGAGATAGAGCCCGAGGGGTAGGACCCAGAGAAAGGGGATGGCCGCCATGTTCTGGGTCAGATGATTGGTGACCGCTAGCAGCAAGGTCGATGGACAGGCCGCCAGCAGCAACCAGAGGATCTGCTCGCCGATCCTGGGGGCCTCGGGATCTCCGGGGCTCGCCGCGTCCCCGGAAACCACCGCGGCCGGCGCTTCCCCAGCCCCTGGCCGAGCGCTGAAAGCCGCTGCCAAACCCAGCAGCACGAAGAGGCCGTAGGCCACCGACCAACCCAGGGATTGCTGGGTCAGGGTGACGGCGGGCTCGACGAAAAAGGGATAGGCCAGCAGCCCCAGCAGGGACGCCAGATTGGAGAGGGCGAAGAGGCGATAGGGCATGGCCGCCTTGTGTTTTCTGGCAAACCAGGCCTGGAGCAGAGGGCTGGTGGTGGACAGCAGGAAATAAGGCAGACCGACCGAGAAGCCCAATATCCCCAGGATGCCCAGGATCGGATCCTCGTGACCCTCGGGTTTCCAGGCCGCTGAGGGCATCACCGGTAGCAGGGCGAGACTGCCGAGGAGGAGGACGGCCTGCACCAGTATCTGCGCCCGGGGTCGTAGCCAGCGGATCGACCAATGGGCATAGAGATAACCGCCGAGCAAGGCCACCTGGAAGAAAAGCATGGCCGTGATCCAGACCGCCGCCGATCCCCCAAACCAGGGCAGGATCATCTTGGCGATCATGGGTTGGATCTGAAACAGCAGGAAGGCGCTCAGAAAAATGGTCGGGGCATAAATGAGCATGGGGTGCCGCCTGTGGCAATTTCGGGAAAGACGCGGATAACCAAGGGTAGCGCATCCAGACCGATGAGTAATGTCGGAGACCGCCGTGCCTCGCCACCTCTCAGCGTTCTCCAGGGTCTCATCGGATGGGCGGCGATTGCCAAGGAAGCGGGCCTACTGCGGTGAAAGACCGATCGATAAGGAATGCTGATCTATGAGGGTTTCTTGCAGAATAATCTTGATTAGAAGAATGATATACACCCATTCCTGAGCGGCGTTTCCGAGTCGGCGGATGGTGGGCCAGGATTGGGAACCTGAAGCCGCATTCGGTTCGAAGGAGTATGAGGTTGACAGCGAGAGATAGGAGAGCCGTCATGACAGGCCCCTCTTCTTCCAGCGCTCCGGGCCTGGGCGTTTTTACCCGGTTTCTTGTTCTCCCAATGAGAACAATAACCATATATTTTGTTTAATTGTTCTCATATAAAGAACAAAAAATGGCCATTTTCAGTCGATGCCCGGAATCGTCGCGCCTTCAGGCCCATTCCTGTCGAGCCTGTTTCTCTTTGACCGGGTTCGGGACCAGCGCCCGAAACCGCCCGACCACTCCCAGCCGAGGTACTTGATGTCCACGAACCGCGCCAAACCGCTTCTCTTTGCCCTGGTACTGCTCCTCGGGCTGCTGCTCCTTTCCGGTCTCAAGCCCTACGACCGGGCAACCTGGGTGATGGAGGTCGGCCCCATATTCATCGCCCTCCCCGTCCTGCTGGCGACCTACCAGCGTTTTCCTCTCACCAACCTGCTGTATGGCTTCATCTTTCTCCACGCCCTGGTGCTCATGCTCGGCGGCGCCTACACCTATGCCCGGGTCCCCCTTGGTTTCCAGATCGCCGACTTGTTCGGTCTGACACGGAACCCCTACGACAAGATCGGCCATTTCTTCCAGGGTTTGGTACCGGCCCTCGTCGCCCGGGAGATTCTCATCCGCGGGGCTTATGTGCGGGGCCGACGGATGCTGGCCTTCATCGTCCTCTGCATCGTGCTGGCGATCAGTGCCTTCTATGAATTCATCGAGTGGGGAGCGGCCTTGGCCCTTGGCCAGGGGGCCGACGAGTTTCTCGGCACCCAGGGCGATCCCTGGGATACCCAATCCGATATGTTCACCGCGCTGATCGGCGCCATCGCCGCACTCTTGTTGTTCGCCAGTTGGCATGATCGTCAGATAGGACACTTGACGGGCCAAGGGGGCGACCCCTGCCGCTGAAAGGATCTCAGGGGCGGCCTGAGGCCAGAGGTGTCCTTCGCCGCTCGATCCTCACGACACTCCTGGCTGTCCCTTGACGGCTCGCCCGACAATTTTGCCTAAACCCGATCGAGCAAGGCGGGACTAGACTCGACCGCGAAACGACTCCAGCAGGATCAAGCCCATCCCCAGGGTGATGGCGGAATCGGCCAAATTGAAGGCCGGCCAGTGCAGACTCGCATCCCAGTAGACATCGATGAAATCGACCACATGGCCATAGAACAGGCGATCCATCAGGTTGCCGACGGCGCCGCCGATCACCAGGGCAAAACCCGCCGCCAACAGCTTGTGTTCCCGAGGGAGACGCCGTAGCCAGCTCACCATCACCAGGCTGATCACCACCGCCAGACCACTGAACAGCCAGCGCTGCCAACCCCCGGCGTCGCTGAGAAAGCTGAAGGCGGCGCCCTGGTTGTAGGCCAGACGGAAATCCAGGTGCGGCAGGATGTTGAGCGGACGGGGACCGACGAGGGCCACCTCCGCCCAGAGCTTGGTGACCTGATCCAGCACCACCACCAGCGCCGAAAGCCAGAGCCAGGACAGCATCTTGATCCCCCTCGCTCAGGCGAAGCGCCGAAGTTCGCCGGCGCCGACCACATTCTCGGCACAACGTCCGCAGAGTTCCGGGTGTTCAGCATGACGGCCGACATCGGCGCGCTGATGCCAACAGCGGACGCACTTGGGCTCGGGCGAGGGCCTGGCCTGGATCCAGAGTCCAGCGAGATCCGTGGCCTGGGCCGTGTCGGGACGGGTCCCGGCGGGATAGAGGTCCGCCTTGGAGGTGATGAGCACGAAGCGCAGTTCGTCTTCCAGTTGCCCCAGTTCCCGGGAGAGAGCGTCATCGACATAGAGATCCACCTCCGCCGCCAGGGAGGAGCCGATCGACCCCGCCACCCGTAGTCGTTCCAGTTCCTTGCCCACCAGTTCCCGCACCTTCAGCACCTGATCCCAGAAGCCGCGGCTGAAGGGTCCCTGCTCCGCTTCCAGAGGAGACAACCCCTGATACCACTGATCGAGGAAAACGCTGTCCACCCGCTCGCCGGGGATGCAGCGCCAGATCTCGTCGGCGGTGAAGCTGAGGATGGGCGCCAACCAACGCGCCAGGGCCTCGACGATATGGTAGAGGGCGGTCTGCGCCGAGCGTCGTCCCAGGCTGTCGGTCGGCATGGTGTACTGACGGTCCTTGATGACATCGAGATAGAAACCGCCCATGTCCACCACACAGAAGTTGTGCACCTTCTGGTAGATGAGGTGGAACTGATAGTCGCGATAGGCGCGGATCACCTCCTCCTGCAACTGGGCGGCGCGATCCAGCGCCCAGCGATCGAGCGCCAGCATCTCCCCCAGCGGCACCAGATGCCGGGCCGGATCGAAGCCGTTGAGATTGGCGAGCAGGAAGCGCGCCGTATTGCGCAGGCGCCGATAGGCGTCCGCCATGCGGTTGAGGATCTGCTCGGAGACGCCCATCTCGCCCCGGTAGTCGGTGGCCGCCACCCAGAGACGGATGATGTCGGCACCGAGGGTCTTGATCACCTGCTGGGGGGCGACGACATTGCCCAGGGACTTGGACATCTTGCGTCCCTTCTCGTCCACCGTGAAGCCATGGGTCAACACCTGGCGATAGGGGGCAACGCCGCGCATGGCGGTGGAAGCGACCAGGGAAGACTGGAACCAGCCACGGTGCTGATCCGAGCCTTCGAGATAGAGATCGGCGGGAAAGCCCAGCTCCGGACGCCGCTCCAGCACACAGGCATGGGTGACCCCGGAATCGAACCAGACATCCAGGGTGTCGGTCACCTTTTCATACTGAGCGGCCTCATCCCCGAGCAGGGTTTGCGGCTCCAGGGCGAACCAGGCCTCGATACCATCCTGCTCCACCCGTTGGGCTACCGCCTCGATCAATCCCTGGGTGTCTGGGTGCAGTTCCCCCGTCTCTTTGTGGAGGAACAGGGTGATGGGCACCCCCCAGGTGCGTTGGCGCGAGATACACCAATCGGGCCGATGCTGCACCATGCCGAGGATGCGGGCCTGACCCCAGTCCGGCACCCAGGACACCCCTTCGATCTCCCGCAAAGCGGCGTCCCGCAATCCGCGCTCATCCATGCTGATGAACCACTGGGGCGTGGCGCGGAAAATAACTGGGGTCTTGTGGCGCCAACAATGGGGATAGCTGTGGCGGATGCGCTCCTCGTGCACCAGACGGCCCTCGGCCTTGAGCACCTCGATGACGTGTTCGTTGGCATTCAGTACATGCTCGCCGGCGAACAAGGGGGTAGACGGCAGGAAGCGACCGTCGCCGCCGACCGGATTGTCGACGGACAGCCTGTATCTCGCCCCCACCACATAGTCCTCCAGACCATGCCCGGGCGCGGTGTGCACGGCGCCGGTACCGGCTTCCTGGGTGACGTGATCGCCGAGGATGACGGGCACCTCCCGGGGATAGAAGGGATGGGCGAGGCGCAGACCTTCGAGGGACTGGCCCTGGGCATAGGCCACCACCCGGTAGCGCTGGAGGCCATAGCGCAGCATCACATCCTTCAGCATGGCCTCGGCGACCAGGAACCGCTCCACTCCTTGGGGGCCGTCTTCACAGGCGACCAGGGCGTATTCGAACTGGGGATTGAGGGCCACCGCCTGATTCGCCGGCAGGGTCCAGGGGGTGGTGGTCCAGATCACCACCGAGATCGGCCCCTGTCCCGAGGTCCCAGGTCCATGCTGACAGCGGGCCAGCAGATCGGCCTCGTCCACTACCGGGAAACGCACATCGATGGCGATGGCGTTGCGGTCTTCGTACTCCACCTCCGCTTCGGCGAGGGCCGAGCCACAATCGGTGCACCAATGCACCGGCTTGTAGCCACGGATCACATGGCCGTTGGCGACGATGCGCCCCAGGGCGCGGATGATATCCGCCTCGCAGGCCGGGGCCATGGTCAGATAAGGTTGTTCCCAATCCCCCAGCACACCGAGACGACGAAAATCCGCCCGCTGTTTGTCCACCTGTTCCTTGGCGTAGGCCCGGCAGGCGCGGCGAAAGCCCGCCGCATCCACCTTGTGTCCGACGCGACCGAGTTTCTTCTCCACCTGGAGTTCGATGGGGAGACCGTGACAATCCCACCCCGGGACATAGGGGGCATCGAAGCCGTCCAGCCCTTTGCTCTTGACGATGATGTCCTTGAGGATCTTGTTGACCGCGTGACCGATATGGATCTCGCCATTGGCATAGGGCGGACCATCGTGCAGCACGAACTTGGGACGACCCCGGGCGATCTCCCGCTGCCGTCGGTACAGGTCGAGCTGGGCCCAATGGGCCAACATTTCCGGCTCCCGTTGGGGAAGATTGGCCTTCATGGCAAAGCCGGTCTCGGGTAGGTTCAGGGTGTTTTTATAGTCTGTCACTGCCGAATCGCTCTCATGGATAGAAAATGACTATTCTTGCGTCCCGCTTTCTTCCGCCAAGCCGAGACAGCGGCGGGCGGCCAGGACATCCGTTTGAATCTGCCGCCGCAACTCGTCGAGGGAGGCGAAACGCCGTTCGTCTCGCAGTTTATGCAGAAATTCCACCCGCAGGTGGGCGCCGTAGATCTCCCGCTCCAACCCGAAGAGATGGACCTCCAGCAGAAAGCGCCGCTCCCCCAGGATGGTCGGGCGACTGCCCAGGTTCGCCACCCCGGGATAGGGCTGGTGTTCGAGCCCCTGGACGCGCACCGCGAACACCCCATGCAAGGGGCTCGCCCGTCGATGGAGATTCAGATTGGCGGTGGGGAAACCGAGCCCCCTCCCCCGTTTATCCCCATGGGCGACCCGGCCGCAGATGGCATAGGGACGTCCCAGACACTGGGCGGCGGTCTCCAGATCGCCCTGCTGCAAAGCCTCCCGGATCCAGGTGCTGCTGACCCGTTCTTCGCCCAGACGAAAGGTGTCGATGCTCGCCACCTCGTAGCCATGGCGCCGCCCTTCGGCCCGCAGCAGGCCGAAATCGCCGCCGCGACCCTGGCCGAAACGGAAATCGTCGCCGACCAGGAGAAACCGCACCTCCAGACCCTGGACCAGGCACCGGGAGATGAAGTCGCTGGCCGGCATCTCGGCGAGCCTGGGGCCGAATTCGAGGATCAGCACCCGATCGATACCGGCCTGGGCCAGGCCGGACAACTTCTCGCGCAGGCGGGTCAGGCGGGCGGGCGCGACAGTGGGAGAGAAATACTCCAGGGGTTGCGGCTCGAAAATGATGACCACCGACGGCAACCCCAGCGCCTTCGCCCGTTCCCGCAGGGTGCGAAACACCGCCTGATGGCCGAGATGAACGCCGTCGAAATTGCCGATACTGGCTACACAACCCCGATGCCGGGGCCGCAGATTATGTAGCCCCCGGATGATCTCCATAGTGCTGAAAAATTGATCCACGCGCTGGAAAAGATGGCATTTTATACGAAACCGCGCCGATGGCGGGCCGCGGCCTGGGTTTCCTTACCAGCCATCGGTTGGCTACCAGGATTTCAGGCTTCGGATGGGCGGGGTGAAGCCACCACAGCCATCGCTGAACCATGAAGCTGGGGGCGGAAGGCCGATCAGGTCGACCGCCGGAGACAGGGGAGCGCTCATAGCGGCTCCCTGTACTTCCAAGGTTTCCGGGCCTGGGCCCTTAGGGCCGATTTATCGTTCTTATATTGAGAACAATAGAGATTATTATTGGCATATTGTTCTCTATAGAAGAACATAAATTGGCCATTTTCGGTCAATGCCCGGAACCACCGGGCGCGAATAGGCTATCGTCCATGGCGCTGGATTCCGGCTTCCCGGACGGAATGACGGCCCAGCTATTTCGAGCCGAGGTAGCTCGCGAATCAAAAACAAAACCGGCCCGATTCGACCGGGCCGGCGGCGCAACATGGATCGCCGTTCAAAGTCCACGGCTCAGTGTTTACCGCGGCTCGCTAAGGCTTCGATACGCTCTTCGATCGGCGGGTGACTGGAGAAGAGCGCCATCCAACCGGCCCGACCGTTGATACCGGCGGTGGCTACATTCTGGGGCAGCTCCCCGGCCTCCAGGCCACCCAGGCGACGCAGCGCCGAGATCATGGGCCTGGGTGAGCCGAGGAGTTTGGCGGCGCCGGCATCGGCACGGAATTCCCGCTGGCGGGAGAAATACATCACGATCAGGCTGGCGAGGACGCCGAAGACGATATCGGCGATGATCACCGTCACCGTATAGGCGATGCCCGGGCCCGACGCCTCTTCCTCCTCGTTCCCCTTGCGCAGGGCGGAGTCCACCACCCAGCCGACCACCCGGGCGAGGAAGATGACAAAGGTGTTGACCACACCCTGGATCAGGGTCAGGGTCACCATGTCGCCGTTGGCCACATGGGCGACCTCGTGGGCCAGCACCGCCTCCACCTCGTCCCGGGACATGGTCTCCAGGAGACCGGTGGAGACCGCCACCAGGGAGTTGTTGCGACTCGCGCCGGTGGCGAAGGCGTTGGGTTCGCCTTCGTAGATCGCCACCTCGGGCATCTTCAGCCCGGCCTCCGCCGACAGCTTGCGTACCGTCTCCACCAGCCAGCGCTCGCTGGAGTTCCGGGGCTCCTCGATCACCTGGGCGCCGGTGGACCATTTGGCGATGGTCTTGGACATCCACAGCGAGATGAAGGCGCCGCCGAAGCCCATGATGGTGGCGAACACCAGCAGGCGCACCAGATCCAGCCCGGTGCCGGAGAGAAATTTATGGGCGCCGGTCAAGGTGGTAACGACACCCAGCACCACCAGGATAGCCAGATTGGTGCCGACCAAGAGAAGAATACGTTTCATGAGTGCCTCCAATTACATCGATCTAGCGTCGGCGTTCAGCTCCCCGCGCCAGGTGGGAGAAGGGTTCGGGTGTTACCCCCGCACCCCGACCGCTCCCCTTCAGAGGGCGAGAGAGGTCTGAACGGTTACGGCATCCGTCTGGGGTAATGGACAAGCCGAAGCTGATTTCGAAGTCTGCCGCCAGTCTCGCTGTCGTTCCAGGCGACGGTTCAGGCTGCGCCCGGCGCGGTCGATGGCCCGATCGATGGCGAGATAGAGATCGACCTGGGTGTCCTCGACCACCACATCCGCGACCCGGGCCAGGATGATCCGAATCCGGCAACGCTTGTCCTTCCCGCCGCGTGGCCCGTTTTCATCCATGAGATGAAGGTTGACCCGTTGGACGGGCTGGTCGCTGATACTGAGCCTGAACCCCAGTCGCCGGATGATGTGCCGGCGGAGTGCCTCGGTCAGTTCGAAGCCTTTGGTCTGAATATCAATCTGCATGATCAATTTCCTCGTGGCTGCAACATGGGCTGGGAGTCTAAAACAGCCGAAAACATCCAACAATTCGATTATCATTGATCTTAAATTCGATATTTTCGATGATTCATCGCGATGAAGTCCCTCAACTACAAGCACCTGCGCTATTTCTGGATGGTGGCGAAATCCGGCAGCATCGCCCGCGCCGGGGAGCGGCTACACCTCACGCCCCAGTCGATCAGCGGCCAATTGCGCGAACTGGAGGAGGCGCTCGAAGTCGAGCTGTTCCGTCGCGCCGGACGTGGCCTGGAACTGACGGATGTCGGCCGTCGCGTCCTCAGCTACGCGGACGAGATCTTCGGCCTGGGCGATGAGTTGCTGGAAATGTTGCGGGATCGGACGCTCACCACCGCCCTGCCCTTTCGCGTCGGGATCGCGGACTCGGTGCCGAAATCCATCGCCTATCGACTGGTGGAACCGGCGTTACAAATGGAGGAACCTTTGCGGTTTATCTGTCGGGAAGGGCGTCTGGCCTCCCTGCTGGCGGATCTGGCGGTGCATCGGGTGGATATGGTGATCGCCGACCGCCCCATGCCAACCAATCTCAATGTGCGGGGGTACAACCATTTTCTCGGCGAGAGTAGCCTGACGGTGTTCGGCGTGCCGGATTTGATCGCTCGCCTGCCGGGGGATTTTCCGGCCAAGCTCGACCAGGCCCCCTTCCTGCTGCCAGGGGAAGACGTGGCGATCCGCCCCAAGTTGCTGCAATGGTTCGAGGCGCGGCAACTGCGCCCACGCATCCTCGGCGAATTCGACGATTCCGCCCTGCTCAAGGCCTTCGGCCAGGCCGGGGTGGGGCTGTTCGTGGCGCCAACCGCCATCGCTGGCTATGTCTGCACCCATTACGACGTCGAGGCCATAGGCCGCATCGACGAGGTGAGCGAACAGGTCTACGCCATCACCACCGAGCGCCGCCTGACCCACCCGGCCATCATCGCCATCAGCCGAGCGGCCCAGCAGGAGGTGTTCGGCGGCGCCACCTGAGACTTACCGGTCCTGGCCCCGGCCTGCCTGGTTGTATAATCCCGCTCTCGCCACTGGAATTACCCACCGTGAACCTCATCGCCTGTCACGACTGTGATCTGATCCAAGGGGTGACACCCCTCCCCTCCGGCGGCAAGGCCGTTTGTCGGCGTTGCGGGGCGATACTCTATCGCCACCATCCGGATTCGTTGAGTCGTACCCTGGCCTTCACCCTGGGGGCGGCGGTAAGTTTCGTCATCGCCAATGCCTTTCCCATCGTGGCCCTCGAAGTAGCGGGACAAAGAAACGCCACCACCCTGTTGGAGGCCGTCCTCCGACTGCGTGACCAGGAGATGCCTCTGGTGGCGCTGCTGGTGTTTCTTACCACCTTCCTGCTGCCGGCCCTGGGCCTGTTGACCACCCTGGGGATCCTGCTGCGCCTGCGGCTGGGACGAACCGCCAGCCATCTGGCACCGTTGCTGCGCTTTGTGCAGCAGGTTCAACCCTGGGGGATGGTGGAGGTGTTCATGATCGGCGTCTTGGTCGCCCTGGTGAAACTCGCCCATCTGGCGAGCGTCATCCCCGGGATCGCCCTCTGGTCCTATGCCTCCCTGGTCCTGTTGCTGGCCGCCGCCTCGGCCTCCTTCGAACCGCGCCCGATCTGGGAGGCGATGGAGATCCACTCGCCGGCAACGACCACTCCGCCGGTGGGCGCCAGGGGAGCCGGGTGAATCCCGCCCCGACCGCCGCCCGGCTGGGCCTGTTGGTGTGCCATAGCTGTTCCCTGGTGTGCCGGCCGCCGTCCGCTTCGGAGCACAACCTCTGCCCCCGTTGCGGCACCCCCCTGCATAGGCGCAAGCCCGAGAGTATCAGCCGCACCTGGGCCTTTCTCATCAGCGCCTACATCCTCTATATCCCCGCCAACACCCTGCCGGTGATGGAGAGCCAATCCCTGTTCAACAGCCAGAACGACACCATCCTCAGCGGCGTTGTCTTTCTTTGGCAGACCGGCTCCTGGCCCCTGGCCCTGGTGGTCTTCATCGCCAGCGTCACCGTCCCCCTGGCCAAACTCTTTGCCCTCACCTGGCTGGTGATCTCGGTGCAGCGGCGTTCCACCTCCCGTCCCCGGGAGCGCAGCCGCCTGTTCCGTCTGGTGGAGTTTGTCGGCCGCTGGTCCATGCTGGATATCTTCGTCATCGCCATCCTGGTGGGGCTGGTGCAGCTGCAACCCCTGATGGCGATCACCGCCGGTCCCGGGGCCCTGGCCTTCGGTGCCGTGGTGGTGCTGACCATGTTCGCGGCGATGAGTTTCGATCCCCGCCTGATCTGGGACCCAGTGGAAGACGAGAATGAATGATAGCGGACCGATAGCGGATATCCCCACGGCGCTGCCGATCCCCCATCGGCGCTGGTCGCTGCCGCTGGTCTGGCTGATCCCCCTGGTCGCCGCCGCCATCGGCGGCTGGCTGGCGGTCAAGGCGATTCTGGAACATGGCCCCGAGATCAGCATCAGCTTTCAGACCGCCGAGGGCCTGGAGGCCGGCAAGACCAAGATCAAGTACAAGAACGTCGACATCGGCCAGGTGAAGGGCATCCGGCTGGCGGAAAACCATGACCGGGTGATCCTCAGCGCCGAGATGGTCAAAGGGGCGGAGGATTTTCTGCGGGAAGACACCAAGTTCTGGGTGGTGCGCCCCCATGTCACCCCGAGCAAAATCAGCGGCCTCAGCACCCTCATCTCCGGCTCCTATATCGGCATGGAGATCGGGACCTCGAACAAGAAAAGCCATGATTTCATGGGTCGCGAGATGCCGCCCATCGTTACCAGCGACGCCCCCGGGCGCTACTTCATCCTCCATGCCCAGGATCTGGGTTCCCTGGCCATAGGCACGCCCTTGTATTTCCGCCGCTTCGAGGTCGGTCAGGTGGTGGGTTACCAACTGGATGAAGACGGCAAAGGGGTCAGCATCAATATCTTCGTCGAGGCCCCCCACGACCGCTATGTCACCGAAGACACCAGGTTCTGGAACGCCAGCGGCATCAATCTCAACCTGGACGCCAACGGCCTGAACCTGAATACCGAATCCCTGGTCTCCATCCTGCTCGGCGGCATCGCCTTCGAGAATCCCCTCGAATCCTCCACCCTGCCGACGGCGGCGGAAAACACCGCCTTCGCCCTCTTTTCCAGCCGTCAACAGGCCATGCAGCGACCGGATACCCAGTCCGAGTCCTTCGTGCTGGTGTTTCGGGAATCGGTACGCGGGCTCTCCCCAGGGGCTCCGGTCGAGCTACGGGGGGTCAATGTCGGTGAGGTGGTCTCGATCGGCTTCGATTTCGATGAAGTCAGAAAGGAATACGCCATCCCGGTGGAGATCCGCGTCTATCCCGAACGGGTGCGATCCCGCTACCGCCAGCCCCAGCGTCGTCCCGCCCAAGCGGATACCAGGGTGGCGATCGACGAGATGGTGGCCCAGGGGTTGCGCGCCCAGCTGCGCACCGGCAGCCTCTTGACCGGCCAACTCTATATCGGGCTCGATTATTTCCCCAACGAGACCAAGGCAACGCTCGACTGGTCCAACAAGCCGGTGGGATTTCCCACTGTGCCCGGCGCCTTCCAGGAGTTGCAGGCCAGCCTCGCCTCCATCGCCGGCAAGCTCGACAACTTTCCCTTCGATACCCTGGGAAAGGATCTGCACCAATCCCTGACCAGTCTCGACGCCACCCTCAAGGAGGCGGGGAAACTCGCCCGACGTCTGGACGAGGAACTGGCTCCGGCGGCGAAGGCGGTCTTGGTGGAGACGCGCCAGGCCATGGCCAGGGCGAGCACGACCATGGGCAGCGCCGAACAGAGTCTCGCCCGGGCCGGACAGACCCTTGACCCCGGCTCGACCCTGGTCGTGGAACTACGCGCCACCCTGAACGAGATCGGCCGCACCGCCCGGGCGATCCGGGAACTGGCGGATGTTCTCGAACGCCACCCGGAAGCCCTGATCAGAGGCCGCACTGGAGAATCGCCATGAGTCGTCCCGGGAACCTTCGCGCCGCCCTCGCCTGTTTCGCCCTGCTCGGCCCGATCGCCTGCGGCACCCCCCAGGCGTACCGCTTCTACACCCTGAGCGCCGAGGCTGGGAGCGAATCTCCCTCACCGAAGACCAGCGGCTATCGGCTGGTCGTGGGTCCGGTCAGCGTGCCGGAAGACATCGACCGTCCCCAGCTCCTGATCCGCCGAGATCCCTACCAAGTCAGCCTCGACGATGGTCACCGCTGGGCCGGCCCGTTGCGCAACGACATCCCCCGGGTGGTGGCGGAAAACCTCTCCACCCTGCTCGGCACCCCGAAGGTGACGCTGGCCCTGCCGGAACCCGGTGTCGAAGCCGACATCCGGATCAGCCTCGAGATCTTGCGCTTCGAGGGCACCCTCGGCGATGCGGCCCGCCTGGATGCCGTCTGGATCATCAAGCGACTGCACAACGGCCCCAGTCTCAGTGGTCGCACCCAGGTCCGGGAGACTGTGGACAACGCCGAGCATCGGGCACTGGTCGCCGCCTACAGCCGGGCACTGGCCACCCTGAGTCGCGATATCGCCCGGGGTATCCAGGGTTTGTGATAGGGATCTCGGCTCACCCGGTCCGTCACCTCCCACTACCGATCGGCTTTTATCTCCCTGTTGCCAAGGGACATGGGACCGCACCCGCGCTTCGAGGGTGCCCAGGTCGAACCCTTGACCGCCTGCCCGGTCGGTGATACTCAGAAGATCTCCCCCATCACCCGAACTTTTCCCTCATGGCCCAACGATCCAGCAAGAACGAGCCAGGCCCTTTCCAGGCCGACCAACTCCGGGACGGCGACCGCTACGAACTGAGCCATGGCCATCCCATCTACTGCGCCCCGTCGGGCCGGGAGCACGCCGGACGTAGCCTGACCGGGGCGGCGGTACTGGAGACCGATCCGGACGTGGAGTGGGCCGGTATCGACGCCGGTTTCTCGCCCGAACCGGGCACACTGCGTGCCCCGGACGTCGCCATCGCCGCCGCTGGCCAGGAACAGGGCTGGATACCCGGCGTGCCGCCCCTGGCGGTGGAGTATGCCGGTCCCGGGCAGGACGAGGAGGAACTCCAGCTCAAGATCGCCGAGTTGTTGCAGAATGGTACCCAGCAGGTCTGGGTGGTGCGGCTCGTGGGTCCGCGTCGGGTCGAGGTCCACCGTCTGGACCAACCCCCGCGGCGTCTCGGGCCGGGCGAGGCACTCAGGGCCCCGGGCCTCCTGCGCAATGCGGTGCCGGTCGAGGCGCTCTATGACCGCGAGGCGGGTCACCGCGCCGTGCTACGGAATCTGTTGCAGCGAGAGGGTTACGAGGACATCGAGGCGATCCGCGAGACTGGACGTGAAGAAGGTCTCGCCGAGGCGATCCTCGCCCTGCTCGTCGGGCGGGGATTGGCGGTTGAGGAGGCCATCCGCGCCCGCATCCTGGCCTGCCGGGATCGGGACCAACTCAAGACCTGGTTATTGGCTGCGGCGCGGCTGGATGATCCCTCCCGGCTGTTCGATGGGGATCCATCGCCGGACCCTGCGATGTGTTCGGAATGAGTTATGAAGCCGACCGCAAGAGACACTCAGGACCGGGTCGTCTACGGCCGACGCTCCCGGGCAAGGGCCTTTGGGCCCGGTTTTCTGTTCTCTAAATAAGAACAATACTCCTCAAAAATACCAAATTGTTCTCTAAACGAGAACAGATACTGGCCGTTTTCAGCCCAGGCCCGGAACCGCTGAGGGCAAATACCAAATTTCTGTCGGGTCTGTTGCGGCTTTTGCCCCCGATCCCGAAGCCAGGCCACCCACGGCTCAAGCCGGTTTCAACCAGTGTCGCTCCAAGTGGCGCAGATCATCCAGGGTATCCACCCCGGGTCCGGGTTCCACCGCGGCCACCCCGACATGGATGCGTCCGCCGTGCCAAAGGATGCGGAGTTGTTCCAGGGACTCGGCCAGTTCGATGGGAACCGCGGGTAACGATTGGTAATGGAGCAGGAAGCCCGCCCGATAGGCATAGAGTCCGATGTGACGGAAAAAAGGCGCCTTGGTCGGGAGCTTTTCGGCATGGGCGATGAACTCGTCCCGGTGCCAGGGGATGGGGGCGCGGCTGAAGTAGAGGGCCTGACCCTGGGCATCCATCACTACCTTAACCGCATGGGGATCGAACAGGGTCTTGATATCCCTGATGGGCGTGGCCAGGGTAGCCACCTGGGCGACAGTCTGTCCCGCCAGATCCCTCGCCACCTGGACGATGAGCTCGGCGGGCATGGTGGGTTCATCACCCTGGAGATTGACCACGATGGTCTCCGCCGGCCACCCCAGACGCTGAATGACCTCGGCGAGGCGGTCGGAACCGCTGCGATGGTCATGGCGGGTCAGGCACACCAGACCGCCAGCTCGCTCCACGACGGCGGCGATCCTGGCGTCATCGGTGGCCACGATCACCTCCTCCGCCCCGCTTTCCTGGGCCCGCCGTAGGACATGGAGAATCATGGGGGTACCGGCGATCTCCAGCAGAGGTTTACCCGGCAGGCGGGTGGCGCCATAGCGGGCGGGGATCACGACCTTGAAAGGGAGAGCCATCCGCATCCTCTCTGTTGCCGCGCTGACACCCGAGCCGAAATCGGGGTCAGGATCTCGGTACCTCTTCATCCGCCGGCAGGGCGCGCGCCTCGTCCTGCAACATCACCGGGATGCCGTCCCGGATCGGATAGGCGAGACGATCCACGCGGCAGATGAGTTCCCGGGCCGCCTGATGGTAATAGAGCGGCCCCTTGCACAGGGGGCATACCAGGATTTCAAGCAGTTTTTTGTCCACCTTCCCACCTTTTCAACAGGGTATCGATTCGAGGCAGGATATCGACATCCACCCGGGCCTCGATAGGTACATACCAGAGGTTTTCGGAGGCAAAGTCCTCGCATTTGACCGCGTCCTTCTCGGTCATGATGATCGCGGCCTCCCCGCTTAGCCCGAGATCCATCGGGGTAAAGACATGATGATCCGGAAAGGGTCGCTCTTCAATCTCGAGCCCGGCTTGCCTCAGGGCGCGAAAAAAGGACGCCGGATGACCGATACCGGCGACGGCCAGGACCCTGGCATCGCGAAAGGCGGTCAAAGGCCGTTCCAGCTCGGGACGGGCCAGCTTTCTGACCCGCTCGCCATGGAACGACATGGCGTATTCCCCTGAGCGGACCGCTCTCCCCTTCACCACCACCAGATCCACCTCCGTCAACCGCCGGGGGCGTTCACGCAAGGGCCCAGAGGGTAGACAGCGTCCATTGCCAAGACGACGCTCGCCATCGATGACCGCGATCTCCACCGCCCGACCGAGGCGATAATGTTGCAGCCCGTCATCGGAGAGGAGGAGGTCGCAGTCGCTGGTGCCGAGCAGGTACTCCGCGGCCCGGACCCGGTCCGCGCCCACCGCCACCGGGCAGCCGGTGCGCCGGGCGAGCAAGACCGGCTCATCCCCCACCAGGAGGGGGTCGCTGTCCGAGGTGACACCGAGGGGCTGGTGTTGGCTTTTGCCGCCATAGCCGCGGGACAGGATCCCTGGCCGCCGCCCCCTGGCCTGAAGCGCCGTGGCGAGCCAGATCAAGAACGGGGTCTTGCCGCTGCCGCCGACATTGATGTTGCCCACCACGATCACCGGTACCGGGAGCTGCCGCACCCCCAGCCACCCCTGAAGGTAGGCATTTCGGCGCAACCCGGCCAGGGCGCAATAGACCCAGGATAAGGGGCGCAACAACTGTCCCAGCCAATGGCCGCGGTACCAGATGGCCTCCAGCCCCTGTACCTGAAATCGGCGCCAGGCGTTTCCGGCAACCGCCACCGCCTTCACCCCGCGACACCTTCCTGGTCATGGAACTGCATACGATGCAGCTCGGCATAGCGGCCATTGAGCGCCATGAGTTCTTCGTGGCGACCCTGCTCGACCAGCCGTCCCGCTTCCAACACCAGGATGAGATCCGCCTGCTCGATGGTGGAGAGGCGATGGGCGATCACCAGCGTGGTGCGTCTCTCCATCAAGGACTCCAGCGCGGTCTGGATATGGCGCTCGGACTCGGTATCCAGGGACGAGGTCGCCTCGTCGAGGATGAGGATGGGGGCATCCTTCAACATGGCGCGGGCAATCGCCAGGCGTTGTCGCTGCCCACCGGAGAGCAGCACCCCACGATCGCCCACCAGGGTATCCATCCCCTCGGGGAAACGGTCGATGAACTCCGCCGCATAGGAAGCCTCGGCCACCCGCCGCAGATCCTCCGGCGCCGCCCCGGCCAGTTCGCCGTAGGCGATATTGCGGGCGATGCTGTCGTTGAACAGATTGACCTCTTGACTGACGATGGCGATCTGCCGCCGCAAACAGGCGAGTTTGTAGTCCTTGATGTTGATCCCGTCGATGAGGATCTCACCGGCGCTGGAGTCGTAAAAACGCGCCAGCAAACTCGCCAGGGTGGTCTTCCCGCTGCCGGAACGCCCGACCAAGGCCACCGTCTGCCCGGGTTCGATCACCAGGTCGATGTCCTGCAACACCGGCCCTTTCTCGTCCTTATAGACATGACTGAGATGACGGAACTCGATCCGTCCTTCGACCCGCCCAACCTCATATCTCCCCCGATCCGCTTCGGGCTCGGTGTCCAACAGCTCGAAGATACTCTGCGCGGCGGCGATGCCCTTTTGCAGGATGGAATTGACCGAGGTCAGGCGTTTCAGCGGCGACAACAGCAATCCCATGGCGACAACGAAGGCCATGAAACCTCCCGGGCTGATGGCATCCTGCATCGCCTCCAGGGTAGAGAGATAGATGATGACGGCAATACCGCCAGCGGAGATGAATTGCACCACGGGCACGCTCACCGCTTCGGTCAACACCATTTTCATCTGCAACCGTCGGGTGCGCTCGTTTACCAGGGCAAACTCCTGTTGTTCCATCTCGATCCCACCGAAGGACTTGACCACCCGATGGGAGGTGATCACCTCCTGGGCGGCCTGGGTGATCTCGGCCATGGCGTTCTGCAGGCGATGGCTGAATCGGCGGAATTTCTTCGCCACATAGCGCACCGTCACCGCCAACAGGGGGCCGATGATCAGGATGATCATAGCCAGACCGGCATCGAGATAGAGCATATACAACAGCAGGAAAAGGACGGTGAAGCCGTCGCGAACGAGGAAGGTCACGGCATGGCTGGCCGCGATCGCCACCTGCTCGACGTTGTAGGTCAGCTTCGACACCATCACCCCCATGCCATGGTTATCGAAATAGCGGCTGGGCAGGCGCAACAGGTGATTGAACATCTGCCCCCGGATATCGGCCACCACCCGTCGTCCGACCCATTTCATAAAGTAATCGTCGATGAAGCCGGTGATCCCCCGGGCCAGGAACAATCCCAGCATATAGAGCGGCAGCAGGCGGATGACGCTGAGATCCTTGCTGATGAAACTGCCGTCCAACAGCGGCTTCATGAAGGCGGCCAGGGCGGGTTCGGTGGCGGCATGACCGATCATGCCGGCGAGCGCGAGCGCGAAGGCGCGCCAGTAAGGCAGGGTATAACCGATCAGCCGGCGGTAGACCCGCAGGCCAGCCAGCTTGGGGTGGTGGGGCTCCTCAGCCACCGGCGGAAAGCGGCAACTCGGTGGCGAAGGAGATATTGACCAAACCGACCTGACTGGCGGCATCCATGGCCTTGATCACGGCCTGATAGGGAGTGGTGGCATCCGCGCTGATGATCAGAGGTTGCGACGGATCCCCGGCGGCCTGCTGGGCGAGAACCGCCCGCAAGGTCTCCAAGCGATTGTCGGCCAATGCCTGTTTGGCGACGACATAGTTACCGGCGCCGTCGATGATCACCTCCAGCCTATCCTGCCGCGACTCCTTGGCCTGGGTCTCGGCCTCGGGCAACTTGATCTTGAGGGCGCGGTACTGATCGAAGGTGGTGGTGCTCATAAAAAACAGCAGCAACACCAGCATGGTGTCGATGAGGTTGATGGGGGCGATGTCGGGCTCGACGTCCTGGCTGCGGTGGTAACGGAATTTCATGCGCCCTGCCCCGCCGACTCGTGCGCCTGATGAAGCAATTCCATGAGTCTGACCGCCTCCTGTTCCATGAGCACGATGAGATGATTCACCCGGCCCCGGAAAAAGCGGAAGAAAAACAGACTGGGAATAGCTACGCCCAGGCCGGCCATGGTAGCGATCAGGGCCTGGGAGATGCCCCCCGCCATGAGTTGGGGGTTGCCGACACCGAATTGGCTGATGGTGCCGAACACCTCGACCATGCCGATGACCGTGCCCAGAAGCCCCAATAAAGGGGTCACCGAGGCGATGGTGCCCAGGGTGTTCAGGTAGCGTTCCAGATCCGAAGCCACTACCCGGCCCGAGGTCTCGATACTCTCCTTCATCACCTCCCGGGACTGATGGCGATGGATGAGGCCCGCCGCCAGAATGAATCCCAGCGGTGAACGCTGGCGCAGATCGCGGACATAGTCCTGGCTAAGAGAACCGCTACGAAGCGTCTGCCAGACCTGGGCCAGCAGATGCTCAGGCATGACGCGCCTGTATCTGAGCGTCCAGAAGCGATCCAGGACAATGACCATGGCGACGATGGAACAGCCCAGAATGGGCCACATCATCAGTCCGCCGGCCTGCATGATTTCAAACACCTTGGTCATTCCTTCGGCCGCGAAGAGAGGAGCGACCGGCCATTGCTCTTAAAAGGTAGATACTACCGCCCGGCCTCCGGTAGGCAAGACTCCCGTCGGCCCGGAGACCGAGCCGAGTGCCCGGTCGCTCATGCCTGGCCTGGACCGCTTTTGCCCCAGGTGTCCCGTAGCGCCACGGTGCGGTTGAACACCAAGGCGGTGGGGCTCGACCCCGGATCGACGACGAAATAGCCTTCGCGCTCGAATTGGAAGCGATCCCCAGCTCCAGCCCGGGCCAGGTTGGGCTCCACCCAAGCCTCCTGCAACAGCCTGAGCGAGTCGGGGTTGAGGTACTGAGTGAAGGGACGGCCCTCCCGAGCCGAGGTCAACTCCGGCGTGGGGAGACTGAAAAGGCGGTCATAGAGCCGCACCTCGGCCTGTACCCCATGGGAGGCCGACACCCAATGGATCACCCCCGGCACCTTGCGCCCTTCCGGGTTCTTGCCCAGGGTGGCGGGGTCATAGCTACAGCGCAGTTCGAGGATTGCCCCGGTGGCCTCTTTCACCACCTGATTGCAACGGATCACATAGGCATGACGCAGTCGCACCTCGCCCCCCGGAACCAAACGCTTGAAGCCCTTGGGCGGCACCTCGGCGAAATCACCGCGGTCGATGTAGAGCTCACGGGTAAAGGGCAGGGTCCGGCTCCCCATCGCCTCGTCCTTGGGATGATTGGTTGCCAGGAGTTCCTCGATCCCATCCTCCGGGTAGTTCTCGATCACCAGCTTCAGCGGCTGGAGCACCGCCATGGCCCGGGGCGCGGTGCGATCCAGGTCCTCGCGGATGCAGTTTTCCAACAAGGCCATCTCCACCATGTTGTCGGCCTTGGCGACCCCGATACGCTCACAGAAATCCCGTATCGCCGCCGGGGTGTAGCCGCGCCGCCGCAGACCGGCGATAGTGGGCATGCGCGGATCGTCCCAGCCGCTGACATAACCCTCGTCCACCAACTGGGTGAGTTTACGCTTGCTCATCACCGTATATTCGAGATTGAGTCGGGCAAACTCGATCTGCTGGGGATGGCAAGGTACGGAGACATTGTCCAGGGTCCAATCGTAAAAGGGCCGATGATCCTCGAACTCCAGGGTGCAGATGGAGTGGGTGATGCCTTCGAGGGCGTCGGAGATGGGATGGGTATAGTCGTACATGGGATAGAGGCACCACTCGCTGCCTGTCTGATGATGGATCACCCCATGGCGGATGCGATAGAGAACCGGATCACGCATATTGATATTGGGCGACTTCATGTCGATCTTGGCGCGTAGGGTACGTAGGCCGTCAGGGAACTCCCCGGCCCGCATGCGACGAAAGAGATCCAGGTTCTCCTCGATGGAGCGCTCGCGGTAGGGGCTGTCCCGCCCAGGTTCGGTGAGCGTGCCTCGATACTCCCGTACCTGCTCGGGGCTCATGTCGCAGACATAGGCCAGCCCCTTGAGGATGAGTTCCTCGGCGAAGACATAGAGCTGCTCGAAATAATCGGACGCGAAGTAGAGACGGCCCTCCCAATCGTACCCCAGCCAGCGCACATCATGCTGGATGGCCTGCACGAACTCCAGGTTCTCCTTGTGAGGATTAGTGTCATCGAAGCGAAGATTACAAGTACCTTGATAATCCTGGGCCAGCCCGAAATTGAGCACGATCGACTTGGCATGCCCGATATGCAGATACCCGTTGGGCTCGGGTGGAAAGCGCGTCGCCACCTTGGTGTGTTTGCCGCTACTCAGATCGGCATCGATGATCTGCCGAATGAAATTGCTCGGCGTGGATTTGGTATTGCTCATAAAAATAACCCTAGATAAGAATCTGTTACATAAAAATAATTATTAGAATTTGGCCAAATGGGACGCTGGCCCCGCGAGATCTCGATTTCAGGGCAAGACAGATCCCCAGAGCGAATCGCTTCATGAAACCTGGTGTTGAATAAAGCCGATGGCCTGCTCGATACGCCGCAAACAGGGGTCTTTTCCCAAAAGGTGGAGAGTGACATCGATCCCCGGAGAGGCGGCCCGCCCCACAACGGCCACCCGTAACGGCTGCGCCACTTTGCCCATATTCACCCCCGCCTGCGCGGCCACCTCGGCCACGGCCTGATGGATATCCTCCGGGGTCCAGGGATCGAGATGGAGAAGGCGGTCGCGCATATTTTCCAGCAAAGAAAGCGCCCCGGGAATCAGATGCTTGCTGGCCGCCACCGGTTCATAGGCCACGAAATCCTTATAGAAAAAGGCGCTGATCTCCGCCAACTCAATCAGGGTCTTGGCCCGGTCCTGCTGTACCTTCACCACCTCCACCACCGGGGGACCGCCACTCGGGTCGATATCCAGATGCCCCAGATGCGGACTCAACAGATGGGCGACGTGCAAAGGATCCGCCACTTTGAGGTATTGCTGGTTCAGCCACGATAACTTGTCCCGGTTGAAGATGGAGGCGGCTTTGTTGACACCGGCGATGTCGAACAACTCGATCATCTGGTCGAGGGAAAATACCTCCTGATCGCCATGAGACCAACCCAGACGTACCAGGTAATTCAACAGGGCCTCCGGCAAGAATCCCTCGTCCCGGTACTGCACCACGCTCACCGCCCCATGGCGCTTGGACAGCTTGGCGCCATCCGCGCCGTGGATCATGGGCACATGGGCAAAGGCCGGCAGCGGTCGCTCAAGCCCTTGATAGATGTGAATCTGGCGCGGCGTATTGTTGAGATGATCGACGCCGCGGATCACATGGGTGATCTCCATGTCGATATCGTCGACCACCACGCTGAGGTTGTAGGTCGGCGCCCCGTCGCTACGGCGGATGATCAGATCGTCCAGTTCCGAGTTCGGCATCTCCACCCTCCCCTGCACCAGATCCTCGATCACCACCACCCCTTCCGCCGGAGTGCGGAATCGCACCACATGGGGCTCATCGGCGGAGACAGGCAGATCCCGACAATGACCGTCGTATCTGGGCTTCTCATGGCGCTCCATGGCCGCATCCCGCAGTGCGTCAAGACGCTCCCGACTACAGCGGCAGCGATAGGCCCGTCCCTGCTCCAGCAGTTGATCGATCACTTGGTTATAGCGATCGAACCTCTGGGTCTGATAAAAGGGGCCTTCGTCATACTCCAAACCGAGCCAGGTCATGCCTTCCAGAATGGCATTGATCGACTCCAGGGTGGATCGCTCCAGATCCGTATCCTCGATCCGCAACAGAAACCGGCCACCATGCCGGCGGGCATAGAGATAATTGAACAAAGCGGTGCGCGCCCCACCCAGATGCAGATAGCCCGTGGGACTGGGTGCGAAACGGGTACGAACTGTCATGATGCCGGTACAGATCTTTGATTTCGGAACACCCCGGCATTCTAGCAAAGCCTGGAAGTCAGACGAGAATGATCTCATCACCTATCAGTTTCCAACGCCCCATGAAAGGTCGGCAAAGGGAGGTCGTTTTGCAGGCACCGCTTCAGGCGGCGCAAGCCCCGGGTGAACCAGGATACCAAGCTGCGATGGAGTTTCTTGA
>JBPOHE010000029.1:0-26103 GCA_052035915.1 Pseudomonadota bacterium | reverse complement strand
GGGAGGCGGTCCTATCATGAACAACCCCCGGGGAAACACAATACAAGGCTGGTGTTGAGGCGCGAAGCGCTGAAACCCAGCTTCTCAGTAGCTGGGATTCGCTTCGCTCATCGCCAGCCTACCCCATCTCTTTCTGCAGGCAGGCTCTGATTCCGCCGGCTCAGGCGGGTTCAGGCACCACCCCTTCATCCGCCGATTACGGACAGCCCGATTGGCATTGGGGTGGCTCCCTCAGTAACCCTTATCCGCCACTTCGGCGGCTTGGTGCTGCATCATCTCGACCAGGGCGTAGACGCCGAAATGGCGGCTGGGGCTGAGGTGTTCTTCCAGTTGCAGCCGCTTGAACAGGCCTTCGGCGTCGATCTCCTTGATCTCATCGAGGCTGCGGTCGGAGTAGAGATTGACCAGCAGACCAAGCACGCCCTTGATGATGGCGGTGTCGCAGTCGCCGTAATAGATGATGCGGCCCGGGTCTCCCGGTTTGAGAAGGGCCGCCACCCAGACCTGGCTCATGCAGCCCTTGACGCGATTCGCCTCGGTTTTCAGATGGGGAGGCATGGGCGGGAGTTGTTCGCCAACCTCCACCAGATAGTGATAGCGCTGCTCCCAATCCCCCAGCAGCTCAAAGATACTGACGATGTCCTCGATATCGGTCATGCTGGCGGCTTCCTCCCCGCGATGGCAACAGCTTGTTGGGGGGCTGGTGGTTAGACGCTGAAGGACTCTCCGCAACCGCAACTGTCCTTGACATTGGGATTGCGGAATTCGAAGCCTGAGTTGAGCAGGCTGTGTTTGACGAAGTCGATCTCGGTGCCCGCGACCTGGGACAGGCTTTTCGCGTTCACGATCACCTTGATTCCGTGGCTCTCGAATACCCGGTCATCGGGTTCGAGGGCGTCGGCATAGTCCACCACATAGGCGAACCCGGAGCAGCCGCTCTTTTTTACCCCCAGGCGGAGGCCGAGACCCCGGCCACGCTTGGTCAACATGGCTTGCACATGACGTGCCGCCGATTCAGTCAGACTCACATTCATCTCGCTTCCCCATTCAACCGCCCGGCGCGCCTTCTGTCTCGGCTTCCGGCAGACGTCCGCGCAGCAGATGGCGCAACAAAAAATACCCGATAACCGCAGATATGGTGGAACCGGCGAGAATTCCAAGACGGTCATCCACCACCAGGGTGGTCTGCCCCTGCTCGAAGGCGAGGGAACTGATGAAGAGGCTCATGGTAAAACCGATGCCACAGATCACCGCCACCCCCAGGATCTCGCGCCAACCGATCCCTTCAGGGAGGCGGGCCAATCCCAGGCGCACCGCCAGCCAGGCGAAGGCGGTCACTCCCAGGGGCTTGCCGAGCAGGAGCCCGAGGGCAATGCCCAGGGGGACCGGTTCCAGCAGGCCAGCCCAGGTCAGGCCGGCGAAGGAGATCCCGGAATTGGCGAAGGCGAACAGGGGCAGGATGGCGAAGGCCACGCTGCCGTGCAGGTCGTGTTCCAGACGACGCAAGGGGGGGCGCTCTGGCCCTTGGACACGAAGCGGGATGAAGGCCGCCAGCAGAACCCCGGCCAGGGTGGCATGGACCCCGGACTTGAGCACCGCCAGCCAGAGGATGAGTCCCAGCAGCAGGTAGGGACTGAGACTAAGGACGCCACGCCAGTTGAGCAGCCCCAAGAGAAGTAGCGTTGCCCCGGCAAGCATCAGGGCCGTGGTGGAAAGTTCGGCGGAGTAAAAAAGGGCGATGATGAGAATGGCCCCCAGGTCATCGACGATCGCCAGGGTGAGCAGAAACAGCTTGAGGCTGGAGGGGACTGTCGGACCCAGCAGCGACAATACCGCCAGGGCGAAGGCGATATCCGTCGCCGAGGGGATGGCCCAGCCCTTCATGGCCATGGGATCGCCCCAGTTCAGGAGCAGATAGATGAGGCTCGGCACCAGCATACCGCCCAGGGCCGCGAAACCCGGCAGGGCGATCTGGCGCGGATCCGATAATTCTCCTTCGAGGATCTCCCGCTTGAGTTCCAGCCCGACCAGAAAGAAGAACAAGGCCATGAGCCCATCGTTGATCCACATCAAGAGTGGCTTGGCGACTTCCAGTCGGGCGATGCGCACTTCGACCGGGATATTCAGCAACAGATCGTAAAACGGCTTGAGGGGTGAATTCACCGCGATCATAGCCAGCAAGGTCCCGGCCAGGATCAGGATCCCGCTCGCCGATTCGAGGCGCAGAAATTCACGGAGCGCTTTCGTCAACATCGCCATTACCTTGCCGGCCCGGGGCTCATGCCACGAGGGGAAGAAGAAGCCTGGACTCACAGAAGACCGAGTTGCAACTTGGCCTCATCGGAGATGCGATCCACCGACCAGGGCGGGTCCCAGACCAGCGCCACTTCGGCGGATCTTACCCCGGAGACGGCGAGGACCGCCGTCTCCACCAGCTTCGGCATGGCGCCGGCGACCGGACAGGCGGGGGCGGTGAGGGTCATGTCGACCCCTACCCGGCCCTGGTCGTCGACCTCCAGCCGGTAGATGAGCCCGAGGTCATAGATGTTGACCGGGATCTCGGGATCGAAAACCTGGCGCAAGGCGTCGATCAGCGCTTCCCTGATGGCTTCCGGCTGGATCTCGGGGAGCACGGCTTTCGGTAGGCCCTGAGGATGGCGGAAACGTTCGGCAAGATTGGCGAAATGGAACATGATCACCTCATGGATGGGATGGGGGCGGTGTATTGGTTGGTGATGTTTCGATCCTGTCCAGCCGGTTTCTTAGTATATCTTCGTCGCGTTCCCGCAGTTGGGGAATCGCGTAGCCTTCCAGGATCTCACCGGCGAAGCCCAGACAGAGGATCTTCCGCGCCTCGACCTCGTCGATACCGCGGGATCTGAGATAAAAAATCGCCTCGGGGTCGAGTTGCCCCACCGAGGTACCGTGACCGCATTGGACATCGTCGGCGTAGATCTCGAGTTGGGGCTTGGTGTCCACTTCGGCATTACGGGACAGCAGCAGATTGGCGTTGGCGAGATGGGCGCTGGTCTTCTGCGCCTCCCGGGCCACCAGAATCCGGCCATCGAAGACCGCGACACCCCGCCCATCGAGAAGGCCCTTGAAGCGTTCCTCGCTCCGGCAACCCGGCACCTGGTGTCGGATGTCCAGATGCACGTCGGTCAGGGTGCGGTCACCGGCCAGATAGAGTCCATTGATGAGAGAACTGGCCCCTTCACCCTCGAAGTCGAGGTGAAATTCGGTCCGCGACCAAGCGGCACCGAGGGAGGATGTGACGCATTGGTAGTCGCTGCGGGCCGCCAATTCCAGATAGAGCGCGGCGAGATGAAAGGCCTGGGGGCTCTCGTGCTGTAAGCGTTGATGACTGAGCCGGGCGCCTTCGCCGAGGACGATCTCGCTGATGACATTGGTGAAGGCGAGGCCGCTGCCGAGACCGGCGAATCCTTCCACCAGGGTCGCCTGGGCGCCGGCGCCGAGCTGGACCAGTAGCCTGGGTTGGGCGATCAGAGGCTCGCCCGTAGGTGCCGAGAGAGAGAGAAGTTCGATGGGGCGTTCCAACTGGACATCGCTGTCCAGCCGAATCAAGGCGCCCTCGGCCATGGAGGCGGTATTGGCGGCGGCAAAGAGGTTGTCGCCTGGGCCGCTCAAGCGACCCAGATCCGCTTCCAGGGCCGCGGGGTCGGATTCCAAGGCTTCCCTCAGCCCCCCCAGGAAGACCCCCGGCGGGAGGTCCTCGATGCGGGATAGCTCCGGGGCCAAGCGTCCATTGACAAAGACCAGCCGATGATGGTCGGCGGCGATACCAAACCGGGATTGGATCGAATCCAGATCCAGGGTCGGTGGATCACCGCTGGCGGGGAGGAAGGTGTGTCCCTTCAGTGGCTCCAGGCTGGTGTAGCGCCAGGCCTCCTCCCGACGCTCCGGCCAGTCGAGCCGGGACATCTGCTCGCGAGCCGCCTCTCGGCGCTGCCGCAACCAGGGAAGCCCGGCCCCGGGCAGGGTTTCCGCCGTCCTCAGCCAGCGCAGGTTGTCCAACGGGATGGCCAGGTCGCTCATGCCGCCGTCTCCTCGCGGACCCAGGCATAGCCTTTCGCCTCCAGCTCCAGGGCCAGATTTTTATCGCCGGAATGGCGGATACGCCCATCGGCCAGCACATGAACATGATCGGGTTCGATGTAGTCGAGCAGCCGTTGATAATGGGTGACCAGGATCATGGCGCGATCTTTACTGCGTAGGGCGTTTACGCCTTTGGCGACGATGCGCAGGGCGTCGATGTCGAGGCCGGAATCGGTCTCGTCGAGGATGCAGAGTTTCGGCTCCAGCAAGACCATTTGCAGGATCTCGTTGCGCTTTTTCTCGCCACCGGAAAAGCCGGCGTTGACCGCGCGCTTGAGCAGCTTTTCGTCCATCTCCACCAGCTTGAGTTTCTCCCGGATCAGACGCAGGAAGGCCACCGCGTCCAGTTCCGCTTCGCCCCGGGCCTTGCGCTGGGCGTTGAGGGCGGCCTTGAGAAAATAGGTGTTGTTCACCCCGGGCAATTCCACCGGGTATTGGAAGGCGAGGAACAGTCCCTTGGCGGCACGCACTTCGGGCGTCATGGCGAGCAGGTCCTCGCCCGCGAAGGCCACCTCGCCGCCGGTCACCTCGTAACCCTCGCGCCCCGCCATCACATGGGCGAAGGTGCTCTTGCCGGAACCATTGGGGCCCATGATGGCATGCACCTCGCCCGGACGAACCTGGAGATCGAGTCCGCGCAGTATCTCCCTGCCCTCGACACTGGCCCGCAACCCCTTGACCGATAGCATAATCTTACGACTCCTGAATATTGTTGAGCCTGTTAAAACGGCGTTGGCAGAAAAACGGCTTCAACCAACGCTCCCCTCCAGGGTGAGGTTGAGTAACTTTTGCGCCTCGACGGCGAATTCCATGGGCAACTCCTGGAACACCTCCTTGCAGAAGCCACCGACGATCATGGAGACCGCATCCTCTGCTGAAAGCCCGCGTTGGCGGCAGTAGAAGAGCTGGTCTTCGGCGATCCTGGAGGTGGTCGCCTCGTGCTCGACCTTGGCGGTGGGGTTCTTTACCTCGATGTAGGGGAAGGTGTGGGCGGCGCTACGGTGGCCGATGAGCAGGGAATCGCACTGGGTATGGTTGCGCGCGTTCTCCGCCCGCTGGGTCATGCGCACCAGACCGCGATAGGCATTCTGCCCATGACCGGCGGAGATGCCCTTGGAGACGATGGTGCTCTTGGTGTTGGCGCCGATGTGGATCATCTTGGTGCCGGTGTCCGCCTGCTGGCGACCCTTGGCCACCGCCACCGAATAGAAGGCGCCCACCGAGTCCTGGCCGCGCAGGATGCAGCTCGGATATTTCCAGGTGATGGCGGAGCCGGTTTCCACCTGGGTCCAGGAGATCTTGGAGCGATCGCCCCGGCACTCACCCCGTTTGGTTACAAAGTTGTAGATGCCGCCCCGGCCCTCGGCATCCCCGGGATACCAGTTCTGCACCGTGGAATACTTGATCTGGGCGTCCTCCATGGCGATCAGCTCCACCACCGCGGCATGGAGTTGGTTCTCGTCGCGCATGGGGGCGGTACAGCCTTCCAAATAGCTCACATAGCTGCCGGCATCGGCGATGATCAGGGTGCGCTCGAACTGTCCGGTGTTGGCGGCATTGATACGGAAATAGGTGCTGAGTTCCATGGGGCAGCGCACCCCCTTGGGGACATAAACGAAGGTGCCGTCGCTGAAAACCGCGGAATTCAAGGCGGCGAAGAAGTTGTCGGTGGCGGGGACTACCGACCCCAGGTACTGGCGCACCAAATCCGGGTAGTGTTGCAGGGCCTCGGAGATGGAACAGAAGATGACCCCGACCTCCGCCAGCTTTTCCTTGAAGGTGGTAGCCACGGAGACGCTATCGAACACCGCGTCCACCGCCACCCCCGCCAGCGCCTTCTGCTCTTCCAGTGGGATACCGAGCTTGGCATAGGTGCGCAACAGCTCCGGATCCACCTCGTCCAGGCTCTTGAGGGCCTCTTTTCGTTTGGGAGCGGAGTAATAGGAAATGGCCTGATAGTCGATGCCCGGATAACGTACCGACGACCATTGCGGCTCTTCCATGGTCAGCCAGTGTCGATAAGCCTTCAGCCGCCAGTCCAGCATGAACTCGGGTTCCTGTTTTTTGGCCGAGATGGTGCGAATGACTTCCTCATTCAGACCCGGCGGAACGGTCTCGCTCTCGATCTGGGTGACGAAGCCGTGCTGGTATCCGCTGCTGAGGATCTCTTCCACGCTTGGTGTCGCTGTGCTCATCTACTTGGCCCTTCGGGGATATGTCCTAGTATTTTGATAGGACATTGATGTGGTTGTCGAGAAAAGAATTCAACCCCAGCGAAGGGCGATTTTGCGGCGCCTTTCCCGCTCTGGGCGCCGGGTTTGGAGAGGCCTTACAATGGTCCGGCCTCTCGGGGTTGTCTGCCGACGGCGGCAACCCTGTGGCGTCGGATAGTCCCTCAGGTTTTACCCTAACAAGGAAATAGGCTGGCCATGGCCGCAATGACTGCATCCCCGCAATCCCGTTCCTGTGCTGATTCTCGATCCGGTTCCGGAAAACGGTCGTCCGCCCCGGCTGTCGTCCTTTTGCTGGGGCTGCTGCTGCTCTGTGGTTTGTCGGTGTCGGCAGGGCCGGTCTATAGCTGGAAGGATGCGGATGGAAAGGTTCATTTCTCCGATGTGCCACCCCAGGCGGGGGGTGGGGAGGTCAAGGAGATCCCCATGGACATCCCCCAAGATCAACGGGCTCCGCAAGGACTGCGTCCCGGGGAGCGGGAGATGCTCAAGTCCTATGAAGAACGGACCCGTCGATTGGAGCAGGCCAAAGATAAGTCACGCCAGGAAACTAAACGTAAAGCCGCGGAAAAGGCCAGTAAAGAAAATCAACGTCTGCGCTGTGATTATTACCGCAAGCGTCAGGAAAATTACGAGGACAGGCTGCGTGGTGGCTACACCCGGGAGCAGCAACTCAAACTGGAAGAGAATCTGGCCCGCGCCAAAATGCAGACGGGGATCTATTGCCGCTGAGCGGCGGTATGTCCCTGAGGAAGGCGAGACCAGAGATGCCCGGCCAGCCCGCTGATTGGTTCACCACCGAGATCGCCCGGCAGGTCTGGGCGACCAAGTATCGCTTGCATCCGGCTGGGGGCCAGGCCGAGGCCGATATCGAGGCGACCTGGCGGCGGGTGGCGCGGGCGGTGGCCGCCGTGGAAGGGGAGGGGGCCAAGGACTGGGAAGGGCGGTTTTATCGCGAACTGCAAGGTTTTCGCTTCCTTCCCGGGGGACGCATCCTGGCTGGCGCCGGTAGCGGGCGTCGACTCACCCTGTTCAACTGTTTCGTCATGGGAAGCATCGAGGATTCCCTGCCGGGGATCTTCCAGGCCCTGGAAGAGGGGGCGCTCACCATGCAGCAGGGCGGTGGCGTCGGCTATGACTTTTCAACCCTGAGACCCCGGGGGACGCCGGCTCTGAGCACCGGGGGCCTGGCCTCTGGTCCGGTCTCCTTCATGGCGATCTGGGACAGTATGTGCGCCACCCTGATGTCGACCGGGGCGAGGCGGGGGGCGATGATGGCGACCCTGAGGTGCGATCATCCGGATATCGAGGACTTCATCGCCGCCAAGGCCGATCCCCGGGCCTTGCGCCATTTCAATCTCTCGGTGCTGGTGACCGACGCCTTGATACAGGCGGTGCGGGATGATGGCGACTGGCTCTTGGTGTTTCCCGCCGACGCCTGGGGAGAGGCCGAAGGTGAACTGGTGTCACGGACCTGGCCGGGGCGCGAGGGCGAAGTCCCCTGCCGGGTGGTGCGTCGCCTGCCGGCGCGCCGCCTCTGGCGCAAGCTGCTGCAGGCCAGCTACGACTATGCCGAACCCGGGGTGCTGTTCATCGACCGCATCAACCAGCTCAACAACCTGGGTTATTGCGAGCGCATCCAGGCGACCAACCCCTGTGGCGAGATCCCCTTGCCGGCCTATGGTGCCTGTAACCTGGGTTCCATCAATCTGACGGCTTTCGTTCAGGATCCCTTCACCCCCCAGGCCCGCCTCGATTGGGCGGATTTGCAGTCCTGCGTCGGGGTGGCGGTACGCTTTCTCGATGATGTCATCGATCTGTCGGCCTTTCCGCTGCCCCAACAACAGGCCCAGGCGAGGGCGAGCCGTCGCATTGGGCTCGGGATAACCGGCTTGGCGGATACCCTGATCCTGCTGAGTCTCGGCTATGGCACCCAGGCGGCCCGGGAACTGGCGGCGGCGGTCATGAAAGCGCTATGCCACGGCGCCTATCGCGCCTCGGTGGCCCTGGCACGGGAAAGGGGGCCGTTCCCCGCTTTCCGGGCCGGGCACTATCTCGATGCCCCCCTGGTGCAACGATTGCCGCCGGATATTCGCGCCGGTATCGCCGCCTGGGGTATCCGCAACAGCCATCTGACCGCGATCGCCCCGGCGGGGACCATCAGCCTGCTGGCCAACAATGTCTCCAGCGGCATCGAGCCGATCTTTCGCCTGAGTTATCGGCGACGTCTGTTGCTGTCGAGTGGGGACTTGGCTGAGACGACCTTGACGGGATATGCCGTTGAACTTTGGCGTCGTCTGCATGGAGACGCCCCCTGGCCATCAGTCTTCATCACCGCGGCGGAACTGCGGCCCGAGGACCATATCGCCATGCAGGCGGACTTGCAGCCCTGGGTCGACAACGCCATCTCCAAGACCATCAATGTGCCCGAGGACTCCAACTTCGATGATTTTGCCGCTGTCTATGACCAAGCCTATGCCGCCGGTCTCAAGGGTTGCACCCTCTTTCGTCCCAACCCGGTCACGGGTGCCATCCTGGAAGAAGAGCCAACCTCGGCTGGAGCCTGCTGCGGCCCGGAACACCTTGGGGTATGCTAGCGGCATGAAACTACGAACCAAACTGGTGTTGATACTGGCGTTGTCTGTTACCGGGACCCTGGGCGCCGAGGAAAAACCCCAGGTCTGGGGCTACGGGGTCAAGGGGTGTGAGGATTATCTCTCGTCCTGGAAGGCCAGGGGCGGCGAGGAACGGGCCGGTGCAGACTTCATCGGCTATGAAGAATGGCTGGCGGGGCTGGTCACCGGTCTGACCCTGGCCTCGGGCGAGGATGTGTTGCGCACCCAAGCCTTTGAAGAAGCGCTCGGCCGTATCGCCCAACACTGTGAGAAGAATATCCGTGACGATTTCCTCACCGCCGGACTTGCCGTTCTGCGGGGGTTGAGCAAGCCGAGGCGTTCGCCCTGAGATCCGGAATCGGTCGGACTGGCTGAGGACATCCACACCGGAAGAGGCGCCGATTCATTTTCCCGAGGGGGGAAGCATGCGAGTAGTCACCTTCAATATCAACGGCATCCGCGCCCGCCCTCACCAGTTGGAGCGCTTGGTGGAACGGTATGATCCAGACATCATCGGCCTCCAGGAGACCAAGGTGGTCGACGAGGAATTTCCCCTGGATGGGGTGCAAGCCCTGGGCTATCAGGCCCAAATCTTTGGTCAAAAGGGCCACTATGGGGTAGCCGTTCTCTCGAGGTCGGCCCCGCTTGCGGTTACCAGGGGGTTGCCCGCCGATACGGAAGAGAGTCAGCGGCGATTGATTGCCGCCAGCTTCGCCACCCCGTCCGGTACCCCCCTGACGCTGATCAACGCCTATTTCCCCCAAGGCGAGAGTCGCGACCATCCCCTCAAGTTTCCCGCCAAGCGCCAGTTCTATGCCGATCTTGCGGCCTATCTCCAGGGGTTCAGCGCGGATGACCAACTGTTGGTAATCGGAGACATGAACATCGCCCCCGTCGACCTGGATATCGGGATCGGCGAAGAGAACGCCAAACGCTGGCGGCGCAGCGGGAAATGCAGCTTTCTGCCGGAGGAGCGGGAATGGATGGCCAGCCTGCTCGGCTGGGGGTTGCATGACTGCTTCCGTGAACGTCACCCAGAGGCCAATGATCAATTCAGTTGGTTCGACTATCGCAGTCGTGGCTTTGAACGGGAACCCAGGCACGGCCTGCGGATCGACCTGGTGCTGGCCTCCAGGGGGCTCTGGCCCAAGTGCCGGGAGGTGGGCATCGCCTACGATATCCGGGGTATGGAACGGCCCTCGGATCATTGCCCGGTGTGGGCGGACTTCGACCTGTGAACCGCGGCGGGGGGCTCTTTCTGCATCGATGGCGGGAGGCCAATCAGCGAACGCTGTGCCGGGATTTCGCCTTGCCCCCGGGGGCCTTGGACAGCATCGAGATCCTGCTCGCCTCCTATGTGGCGGATTCCTATGGTGGTGAGGCCTTTGTCCTCTTTCGTCAGGCGGGCGGGCTCTATGAGGTGAACGCGAGCCACGACTCCGAGGCCAGCCTCGAGGGGCAATGGGAGCCGGAAGAAACACTGGTCGCCGCGCTGAGGTACCGTCTGGAGCGGGGGAGGCTGGGGCGGGCCGAGGACGACACCAATCTCTTCGCCGACGAGCTGCGGCGCCTTCTAGCCGGACTGGAACAGCGGGTGCATTGAAGCGGGAGATGAAACCGCTCGGCGCCCGGCTGCGTTTTTACGCGGAACTGAACGATTTCCTGCCGCCGTCCCAGCGCAAGCAGGAGATCGAGGTCGAGTTCCAGCCCCCGGTCCCGGTGCGTCATCTGATCGAATCCCTGGGTGTTCCCCATACCGAGGTGGACCTCATCCTGGTCAATGGCACCAGTCGTGGGTTCGAGTACCGGGTGGAGGAGGGTGACAGGATCAGCGTCTACCCGATGTTCGAGGCCCTGGATATCACGCCCTTGCTTCGACTGCGTGAGCGGCCCTTGCGAACCCCGAGGTTTCTCGCCGATGCCCATCTCGGTGGTCTGGCCAGATATCTGCGCCTGCTCGGTTTCGATACCACTTATCCCAAGGATTTCGATGACCCACTCCTGGTCGGGCTGGCCTCGAGGGAGAGCCGGATCCTGCTCAGCAAGGACCGCGCCCTGCTGATGCATCGCGCCTTGACCCGGGGCTGTTACATACGGGCCACCGCCCCTCTGGAACAGTTGCTGGAGGTGGTGCGTCGGCTGGATCTGCGGCGCTTGTTCCAGCCCTTCAGCCGTTGTCTGGAATGTAACGGGGTCTTGTCCGCGGTGGTCAAGGAGGAAGTCCGTGCGCGTTTGCCGACCCGGGTGGCGGAGATATTCGACCGCTTCTGGGAATGTCCGGGTTGCCGACGGCTGTATTGGCGTGGTTCTCACTATGACCGTTTGTCGGCCCTTGTGGGGCGTATCGAGGCGGCGACGGCGTGCGATCAGTCCTGATGTAAAGGGGAGAAAGGTCATGGGAGGCAATGTCTTGGGTCCGCGGCTCTGCGTCCTCGGGCTTCTGTGGCTCCTGGTCGGTCCTGTCACCGCCGCGGAGACCTGCACCAAGCTGGTGTTCAATCGCTTTTGTCTGGGAGGTGATATCAACCAGTTGGCGAGGTCCCAGCCCGGCTATGTCGCCGAACAACGGGAGGGGGAGCGGCTGGCGTTGATCTATGGGGAGGGTTCCGACCTGGTCTATGTGCTCGGTTACCAGGGGCGTATCTATAAGGTCGTCCGCAAGTACGATAATCCCACCCTGCTGAAATATGACGATCTCCTCCAGTCCATCGGCGGTAAGTATGGACAGCCCGAGGACCTCAGCCGGTTTCCCAACTATGTACGCAGTCAGGCCAGCCGCATCGGGGCGATCCGGCGCGGGGACGGCAAGGCGGTCCATCTCTGGCGCCCCCCTGGCGAGCGCTGGTCCCTGGCCTTGAGCTGGACCCGGGAGATGGGGCTGAGTCTGGCCTGTTCCGACGAAGAACTGATGAAATTGCAACAACGCAGCCTACTGGATGGTCTCTGACCAATTCCTGTCTGGTTTTCCCGCATGAAGTAAGGCGCCATCCTGGTGTCCGGTCAGGCGAAACGGCTTGATCCACAAGAGCCGGGATTCGCTTCGCTCATCGCCAACCCGCGCGTTTCCGGGCCTGGGGGGTTTGGAAGGGTTTTTCGTTCTCTTATAAAGAACAATTCGGTCAATTAATACGGTATTGTTCTCTAAAAAAGAACAATAATCGGCCATTTTCAGTCGATGCCCGGGATGATGGAGCGCCCCTATCTCCCTTCGCGGCCCTTGCCTGCCGAGCCTAACTATACTCGGAGTCAGAGATGAAGTCGGGGTTGGGACGGCCTGAACCGAGGTCGGACACCCTCGAGGATCTCTCGACCGATCCGCTTTCCACCCATGGGAGTCTTCACAGTGAGGCTGAACAAGATCCTGAAATGGCTTTGCGGCCTCCTGATCGCCCTCATGCTGAGCGGCGCCCAGGCCCGCGAACTGACCGAGGAGCAGATCCAGAACATCGAATACCATTATCGTCTTGAGAGATACATGGTCGGCGGCTGCCTGCTCGGCGCCACTTTTGGTGCGATAACAGGGTATCTGGCTCTGACCGGACTCACGGTGGTAGCCGCCGTCCCTTATATATCGACCGGCTGCTCCCTGGGGTTTCTCACCGGCGCCTCGACCATGTTGATCTATGAGTTTTTCGATCCACCAGCCACGGAGATGGGGGGACCGCCGCTCGGTCCGGAGGCGAACCGGGCGAGCAGATAGGACAAAGGAAAGGTTGGGGGTATGATCACCGCCGGAAATCTCCACACAAAAAACGGGGTCGGGCGTAAAGGGGGCAGGACCGATGGACGGACGCTATCGAGTGATCATGACCGGGGCGGTGGCTCAGGGGCGATCTCCCGAGGAGGTCGCCGAGGCCCTGGCCCAGCTGACCTCAAAACCTCTGGAGTATCGGCTGGGTCTGCTCCAGGGAAAGCCGACCCAGGTGCGTCAGGGCCTGGACCTTCCCGGCGCGCAACGGCTGCAACAGACCCTGGAAGGGCTTGGGGCCTGTTGTCGGCTGGAACTGGAACCCGAACCTTTGTCCTTGTCCCTGGAGCCGATCGCCACCCCGGCCGCTGTCGCGGTCACTCAGACCTGTCCCAAATGCGGGTATGGCGCCAGCGATCCCCAGGATCCCCTCGCCACCACCGGGACCTGCCCCCAATGCGGGGTGATCGTGGCCAAATACCGCCCGGCCTCCCGAACCGCCCCGGCAGCGGCTCCGGCCAAGTCGATATCGACCGCGGAGGAGGGGGCGTCGTCATTCGCTCTCGGCTCGGTGGTACCGCTCGGCTTTTTCAAGAGCACGAAGTTCATACTGATGGCCATCGGCTTGGTGTTGATGCTGGTGACCGGGGTGTCGATCTTTGATCGACCGACCTACGAGATCATCTACAAGCCCGAGATGGCGTTGCTCTGCCCGAGCGGTCAGGGGATGGAGGAATGGGCCAGGGAGGCCTCCAGGATCGATCCGGCGCTGGCGGAACGCTGTGTGGCCGAAGGCAAATGCGGAGGTTGCGTCGCCAAGTATCGGCTGGAGTTGTTAAATACCGGCTTGCGTCCACAGCCGCAGACGGTGGTGCGTCTCCAGTTGCCGGGCAAGATCGACTACGAACACTTTTCGGTGTTGCCGGTGTTCCTGGATTTCGACAATGCGCCCCGGAACGTCCAGGTGCGTCAGCGGGAGGGGGTGTTGAGCTATGCCTTGGGTCCCCTGCGCCCGACGGATAGCGTGGTGCTCAGATTCAGCCGCTATGTCCAGCCGGGTCAGGCCGCCGCCTGGCCGGAGGTGCTCAGAGAGGTGGCGGTGGCCAGAGGAGAGGCGGTTGCCGGCGAGCCCAAGTTGACCCTGTTGTCGCGCATCCTCTTTTCCGTCTTCAACTGGAACCTGAAGAGTTACCTGGAAACCGCCGGCGATGTCTTCCTCGACGGCATGGTCGGCAAGGATAAGGTGGATTTCAGTCCGGAATTCGGTCAGGGGGACGCCGATCTGGCCCTGAGTCTCAAGTTCTCGGGCTCATCCTCCATCAAGACCGACAGCTCCGAGGTCGCCAGCCTCCGTTTCGGGTGTGGAAGGGGCAGAGGAGCCTCGGGATGTACGGAAGGATTCGGGCTCGATCTGGCGGTCGCCAACCGGGGGCCGAGCGATGCCCGGGAGGTGGTGGTGAGATTGGCGGCCCCGAGCGGGATCAAGGTGCATCAGACTTACCTCGATCGTCAGCAGGACCTGGGTAATAGCGGCGATTCGCTCGGTATTAGTGACGCCAGCCAATGGTCGAAGAATGTCAAGGCCGCCGCCGATGGGATGCAGGCGGTACTCGAAGACCGGAAGGCGCAAAGGCAATTGAACCAACAACATCCGGCGGCGGGTCCCTGCCAACTGGAAGGACGGAACTTCCACTGCCCGCTTGGTGATCTCTCGCCCGGGGCCAGGGTCGTTCTCAGTCAGCGGCTGAGCCTCAGCGCCACTGGGAGCTATCTCTTCAAGGCCGAGGTGAGTAGTGCCGTTTCGGACCCGGTCGGCAGCAATGATCGGGCCAGCTTGACCCTCGAAGTCGAGACCGACGCCACCTGGAGAAGGGACTGAGGCCGGTTCCGAAGTTGTCACGGGCGCCGCACCCTTGGGTGTTGGGGGGGCGCCTGCCACAATAGTCCCATCTTTTTTCCTTCCAGCCCGGCTGGACCTCATCACCGAGGATCGCTCATCCATGCACAACGACTGGCCGCCTCTTTCCCGACTCGGGCGACTCATGATCTCCCTGGCACTGGCTTTCGTGCTGGTGCTCTGGCTGCAACCCTATGTGGATCGCTGGTGGTCGATGCGCCACGTCGAGCCCCGGGCGGTGCAGGCGCGGGGCGACCTGGCCGGGGACGAGCAGGCGAATATCCAGATCTTCGAGAAGCTGAGTCCGTCCGTGGTCTATATCACCACCCTCAAGCGGGTGGTGAATCCCTGGACGCGCAACGTCACCCAGGTGCCGAGAGGGACGGGTTCGGGGATGATCTGGGACGATCAGGGGCATGTGGTCACCAATTACCATGTCATCCAGGGCAGCGGCGTGGCCCAGGTCACCCTCTCGGATCAGCGCAGCTATCGGGCGGCCCTGGTGGGGGCCAGCCAGCAACACGATCTGGCGGTGATACGCATCAATGTCACCTTCGACCGCCCGCCGCCCATCCCCATCGGCACCAGCGAGGATCTGCGGGTGGGGCAGAAGGTGTTGGCCATCGGCAACCCCTTCGGTCTCGACCGTACCCTGACCACCGGGATCATCTCCGCCCTGGACCGTACCATCCAGGACGACGAGGGCGGCAATACCATCGAGCACCTCATCCAGACCGACGCCGCCATCAATCCCGGTAACTCCGGCGGCCCCCTCATCGACAGCGCCGGGCGGCTGATCGGCATCAACACCGCCATCTACAGCCCTTCGGGGGCCTATGCGGGGATCGGTTTCGCCGTGCCGGTGGATACGGTCAACCGGGTAGTGCCCAAACTCATCGCCTCGGGGCGCTATGTCACCCCGAGCATCGGCATCAAGGCGGATGACGACCTCAGCGCGGCCCTCACCCGGGAGACCGGGGTGCGCGGGGTGCTGGTCCTGCAAGTGGTCGAGGGGTCGCCCGCCCAACGGGCCGGTCTGCGGGAAACCCGGGTGACGACCGAGGGTGGGGTGATCATTGGCGACATCATCCAGGCCGTGGACGGCAAGCCGGTGAAACGAATCGGCGAGATTCTGGCCCTGCTCGAGCAGAAACGGGTGGGGGACGAGGTCAGGCTCAGCCTCCATCGCGATGGCAAGACCATCGAACTGAAGGTCCAGTTGGAGGCCAGGGCGTCCTGATGTTTGGGAGATTTGCTTGCGGTTTCGAGGTTTTCCAGCCATGAGTCGCGGACCCTTGCTCGGTGCCCTGAGCGCCGCGCACCAATTGTTGTTGAATTTGGTGGAGTCCCAGCCGGCGGAGGTGGTGGCCCGGCAATATCATCCCCGACTGGCCTCCCTGGGATGGTATCTGGGGCGGAGTCTCTATGAGGAACTCTACTGGCTGCGGGAGCAACTCCTGGGGGATGTGGATCTGAGCGAGCGGGTGCGGCTCTTCTTCGAGCCCGAGGCCCTATCGCTCGGGGAACAATGCGCCCGCTTGCCGCCCAAGGAGCATCTGCTGAACTGGGCCAGGGAGATCCTCGACGAGCACCTGTGGCGCTTGGCCAATCCCGGCCAGTTGCCCGCCTCTCCCTGGTTGCGGGATGACCGCCTGCTTTGGTTCCTGCTCCAGGAACACGCCCGTCACTACGAGTCCATGCTCCAGGTGCTGGCGCAACGACGTCTGCTGGAGAGCGGGTCGGGCTATCTGGTGCGGAAGCGACTCCAGGCCCAGCCGCCCCGGAACCACAGCCTAGTCGTCGAACAGGGCCATTATCGGGTCGGCTCGCGCTACGAGCCCCAGGCCTACGACAATGAGTTACCCCCGCAGATACTCAAGCTCAGTCGTTTTCGGCTGGCGGCCCAACCGGTCGGCAACGGGGAATATCTCGCCTTCATGACGGCGGGAGGCTATGCCCAGCCCGAGTTCTGGAGCCCCGACGGCTGGGCCTGGCGGCAAGACTCGGGGGTTACCCATCCCGATCACTGGCGCCAGGATGACCAGGGCCACTGGTATGGCCTGGGTCTGCATAGCCCCTGCGATCTGTTGGCGAGCGAACCGGTGATGGGGATCAGCCAGTACGAGGCCCAGGCCTGTGCCAACTGGGTCGCTAGTCTTGGCGGCGAACTGGCCGGGGCGGTGCTGCAACACGAGTATCAATGGGAGGTGGCGGTGCGCCTGGGCCTGTTGCAGGACTATGGGCGGGTCTGGGAGTGGTGCGGCGACCCCTTTCATCCCTATACGGACTTCGTCCCCTGGCCGGACGAGGCCGTCTCGCTACCTTACTTCGATCAGGATCTGCCGACCCGGCGGGGGGGCAGCCTGCACACCCAGGCCAGCCTGCGAAGGCCTAGCTACCGGGCCTGGGGACGGCGGGAGGATCGCCACGGCTTCACTGGGATGCGGTTGGTCTTCCCGCCCGGGGATTGAGGGCCGCCTCCCGGGCCGACTCCTTGTCGGTCGCTGCGCTCACCACATCCTAGGTTACTTGTAGGGCGGATGCCCGCAGGGCGATCCGCCATGTACCAACTCACCGAAATGACGAAACCTCCTGTCGGAGTTCCGCCCTACGCGGGCTGTTATCCGCATCAAGCCCTAGGGATCCGGGAATTTTCCCGCTCTCTAAATAAGCGTATAATTATATATTGGTAATCGTTTTTGTTTGGCTATTCGAGGCAAAGAGTAGATGAACAGAAAGAGGCTCTTGACTTTGACCCAGCTCGCGCTCTTGGGGATCGGCTGTTCGGCGGCGATTTCCAGCGTCCAGGCGGCGACCTTTACCGACCTGCTCGATCCGTCCTGGTGGTTCGGTGACAGCCATGAACGGGATTGGCGTTATTACCGATATCGGTCTTCCGGACCCTGGGGCGGCCCCTGGTACGGTGGCGGGTGGGGGGCTCCCTGGGGGTATGGCGCTCCCGGCTGGTACGGCTATCCCCCGGCGCCGATGGTGGCCGCCAGCGGTTCGACAACCACCAAGGAAGAGTTGCCCGAATAGGCCGGGGCGAGGGCTGTCGCCTACCGCCCTCGGTTTGCGGTCTAGCTCAACCCCAGCCGAAAGCGCATCGAGAGGTCGATCGCGCGGACATCCTTGGTCAATCCGCCGACGGAGATATCGTTCACCCCGGTCAGGGCGATCTCCCGAATGTTGCTCAGATTGACCCCGCCGGAGGCCTCCAGACGGGCGGCCCCGGCGCTGAGGCCAACCGCCTCGCGCAAGCCGTCGAGGGTGAAATTGTCGAGCAGAATATGCTTGGCCCCACCCGCCAGGGCCTCGCGCAGCTCTTCCAGATTCTCCACCTCCACCTCGATGTCCACACCTGGAGCCGTGGTCCGGGCCGCCTCCAGGGCCGCGGTGATGGAACCCGCGGCGGCGATGTGGTTCTCCTTGATGAGGATGGCGTCGAACAGACCGATCCGGTGATTGTGGCCGCCGCCGCAACGGACGGCGTATTTCTGCGGCAGTCGCAGACCGGGCAGGGTCTTGCGGGTATCCAGGACCCGCGCCCCGGTGCCCGCCACCGCCTCCGCGTATCGCCGGGCGAGGCTGGCGGTGCAGGAGAGGGTCTGTAGATAGTTGAGGGCGGTACGCTCGCCGCTCAGTATCGCCCGGGCCCGGCCGCTGAGTCGGCAGAGGACCTGCCCTGGTGTCACGCGATCGCCTTCGGCCAGCTCCCAGGCGACAACCACACCGGAGTCCAGTTGGGCGAATACCTCGTCGAACCAGGGTCGACCACAGATCACCGCCTCCTCCCGGGTGATCAGGCTGGCCTCGGCGAGGGTTTCCGTGGGGATGAGTTGGGCCGTCAGATCGCCTGTTCCCAGATCCTCTTCGAGCGCGGTACGGACCTGGCGGGCAATGATTTCCCGGGCCGGAGGTTGGAATCCGGGGTTCATCAGAGGATTTCGAGCAATTCGATCTCGAATACCAGGGTGGCGTTCGGCGGGATGACGCCCCCGGCACCAGCGGCGCCATAGCCGAGATGAGGCGGGATGGTGAGACGCCGCTTGCCGCCGACTTTCATGCCGAGCACCCCTTCGTCCCAGCCACGGATGACCCGGCGGGCACCGAGCTGGAACTGGAAGGGCTGATTCCGCTTGTGGCTGGAATCGAATTCGCTGCCGTTCTGCAGCCAGCCCCGATAATGGACCGAGACCCGCTGACCGTTGCCGGCGGCAGTTCCCTCGCCTTCGACCAAATCCTCGATCCCGAGTCCGGAATCCGTGATACGTAGCGTCATGTTCTTGTTCTCCAAGTTGGTTATCACCTACGACCGGTGTTTTTCGCGGGTTGGGCAAACGCTCGTCCTGAACGGAGTCAAGGGACCGAGCCTGGCCCAACCATTCGCCCGGGATGTTGGGCGTCCCTTCGTTCAGCCTAAACTTAGGCGATTTCCGGCAATCGCCTTACGGCTCCAGGTTGTTTGGGCAACATCGGAAAGATAGTATCAATTCATCAACATGAATAAGTCCAGCTTATTCATGTTGAACGGAAGGCTCGCCCCCGAAGGCTTGGATAGCCTCCCCGGTTTCTTTCAGGGTCTTCATCATGGCGACGATGGACCGCTCGACGATGGGGATATCGACTTCCCTCAGGATCTCCGCCTGACCTTTCTCCAACAGGGAGCCAAGTTCCTTGGTGCTGAGTTCGGCCACCTGCACGCCCTTGCGGTTGACAAAGATGTAGATGTCGCAGGCCTCGCTCTTCCAGGCCAACTTGGCCCGGGTGCGTTGCCCTGAAGCCTCGATGATCTCGATCCAGTGACCGATCCCCAGTGGCTCGCTCAGGGCGGAACCTCCAGGAAAGGCTGGTTCCGCTGACTCGACAAGCGGCGGCCCCCCGGGGGTGTCTGTTTTCGGCTCAGTTCCGCCTCCGGAGTCGCCGCCTCGGAGGGTACTCCGGCTTCCCCGCAGGCAGGAGATATGACGCTTTTGCAGTTCCTTCAGCATCTCGGTCATCTTATGCGGATCGTAGGCAATGCCTTTGAGCCCGGCCCGTAACTCGATCAGCAGATCGGGGATGAGGTGGAGCAGGCGTTGGCGCTCTTCCTGGGTGGTTTTGATCTCGACACTCCAGAGCAGATCATCCAGGACGCGCAAGGACTTGTGCCAGGCCTCGCCTTCGGGGCCGGCGCGGAGATGGGCGAGTAGGAGCACATCCCGCCAGGCATCCTGGATCAGAAACCGCAGGGCCTCCGGAATGTCGGGGTGGTCGGCGAGTCGGGATTCGATCTCCCATTTTACCTGGCGGCGGGCCAGACGGAGCTGCTCCTTGCCGCGACCGATCTGACAGGTCCGTTCCTCGGTGGCCAGCGCATTGGTTTGTTCCCGCTCCATGTAGGCCAGGATTTCCAGGTCCAGGTGGCGGAAGCTCTCCGAGTTTCTCCCCGACTCCATGATGAGACGATTGACCCAGGTCTCGATACGTCCGAAGAGGCTGTCCTCGGAACGATCCCCATCATCGCTCCAGGTGGTGGCGAGCTGGGACAGATTGTTGAGCACCCGCCGCACCGGATGGTCCTTGCTGCGGAAAAAGCCGATGTCGGACAGGGTTGCCTTGATCACCGGGATCTGCAACCTGGACAACAGGGACTTCATGGCATAGGGAATGTTGCGATCTTCCAGGAGGAAATCGAACATCATGCCGATGACGTCGAGGATATCCAGATCCTGCTCCGCCAGGCAGCGCGGTCTCTGGCTGCTCGTTTGCAGCCGCAACAGGGGATTGAGTTCACCCTGGACGCGGCGTCCGGCCCGGCGGATCGCCTCGCCGTTGGTCAGTCCAAGGCTGGAGTAACGTTCTTGCAGCCTCGTCAGGGCGTGCAGAAGCTCCTCGGTCGAGATCGGTTCCAGGGTTTCCCGGCTGGCGGGATCCGGAGCGGCTGCCCTGGCCTGGCCTCGCCTTTGATGGAGCAAGGCGCTGAGCAGGGGAAATGGATCCCGTTCCTCAGACCCCTTTCTGTTGCCCGGGGTACCAAACCCGGCTGGTCTTGAATCCCCGATCCGTTCGTCCCCCCCGCCTCGGGAGAGCCGCGGCCCTTCCCCCGGTCTGCGTCCGTCCTCCCCGATCGTCGCCGTCACCGGCTGAGTCCGGCGGCGATGAGCGGCGAGCGACGGCGTCTCCGTCTGTTCCAGGTGGATGTCGATTTCCTGGGAGACTTCCTGGAGAAAATCCAGCAAGGGGCGCTCGAGAAGTCTGTAGATCAGCAGGCGCGAGCGACGCGGGAGGCTGGCCGCTTTCAGTGTGCTGCGAAAGGCTTGGCAGATCGCCGCCGGCGCCAGGGGGTTGTTCTGGTTGTCGAAGCGGCAGTCCGGTCGCAACGAGGTGAAACGGCGATTCAGGGTGACGAGTTGGGCCCTGTGGTGTTGTTCCACCCGGCTGATGAGGGAGGCGAGGATGAGACTTTCCTCCAGTTCGGCCTCTTCGACGAGTTGCAACTCATAGGTATAGTCCCATTCGGCCTCGTCCCTGGGTTTGGCCTGCCGGAGGTGCTCGAAACCGGCCAGAATATGATCTTTGACCCCGAGTTCGATGGTCCCCCGCTGGTGGTGGAGATCCCGCATGGCATCGAAGGCGTCCGCCCCCAGGGAACCGCTCTCGGGGCCTAGAGACAGCCTTTGCAGGGATTCGTCCAGATGCGCGAAGAGCGCGGGCAACCAAGTGGTCAAGCGGAGATTCAGGGTTTCACGACAAGCGCTTAGCCGGGTTTCGGTCTCTTGATCCTGGTCGTCAGGGATACCGAAGAAGGTGCCCCGTGGGAAGTCGTCGTTCTGCATCAGGAGGTATCCAGCTTTATGCCTGTTCAGTGTCCCACTGCAACAGGTTCAACGCCCTCATCGCCTGATCTCTCGTCTCCAGGTCGCCACTCGGCCCCAGCGACGCCGCGGGTTTGGAAGCGGACATCCTTCCTCGGCGATCGGGGCGGCGGGCCTGGGCCGGTCAAACCGGCCTGATGACGAACTGGAAGATACGGCACTCCAGCCTGCCGTACGATCCCAGGCGCTCTCACCGCGCTATTGTCCTACAGCCGCGCTGGATTTGTCCTCTTTCTCGACGAGCAGATGTTCGCTGTCGGGCACGCATCCTCCCGGTTGGCCTGGCTGGGGCGATACAGGGTCGGTTTTGTGACCAAGTTCTCACTTATTCCGGACGCTCAATACTTATACAATTCACCCAATTGGACCCCCTGGCTCATTTGGTGCCCCTGTGGAATTGAAGCCGCCCCGACTCCTGCTCGTCGACGACAACGAGAGTGACCGCACCCTCGCCAGCTGGGTGTTGGAGATGGGCTGGCCCGGGATCGCGATCGAAATCGCCGGGGATGCCCTGGCCTTCGCCCAGAGCTTTGCCCGTGGCGGTTTTTCCGTGCTGGTGTGCGAGCGCAGCCTGGCTTGGGCGGACGGCATAAAGGTCATGGAGGGGGTCCGACACCAGTATCCGGACTGCCCGGTGATCCTGTTCAGCCACGGCGGGTTGGAGGCGGTTGCCGCAGCTTCCTTGCGTCCCGGCATCGACCATTATCTACCGAAGTCCAGTGCCGGTTTCATGCGCCTGCCGGGGTTGATCCGCGAATCCTTGGAATGCCTGGCCGGGCAACGGGAGCGGGAGATCCTCCTGCCCAAGCTGCTGGAACATCTCTCGGTCGGGATCCTGACCCTCACCGGCCAGGGGCTGGTGATCGACGCCAATCCAGCCGTGCTGCGTCTGCTGGCCGGGGCCGGACCCACGCGGTTGTCGGGGAGCCGTCTGACCGAACTCTTTCCCGATACCCTCGTCCAGGATCGCCTGGTCGACTTCCTCCAGGCCGAGGGGCCGCGGCTGGAACTTGATGTTGGTCTCATCCAGCCGGAGGCCGAGCCCCTGCCGGTGCGCCTGCGGCTCTGGCGGGTGGGGGGGCTCGCGGCCGGTCGCATTCTGTATCAGGGGCAGCTCACCCCCTTGGAAGCCATCAGTCAGACGAAGGCGGTCCCCAGCGTCCAGCCGGTCGGGACCCATCGGCGGGATATGGAAGAGTTCGCCTATGCCGCCTCCCATGACCTGCAAGACCCCCTGGGAGTCATCTTCCGCTATGGCCGGCTGCTCGCCGAACGCTATCAGCATCAACTGGACGAGCCGGGGAGGCACATGCTCGACACCATAGTGGCAAGCACGGAGCGCATGCAGGACCTCCTCCAGGGGGTGGCCGACTACGCCAAGGTGCGTCTGGGGGAGCCGGTGACGACCCCGGTCGATTTCGGCGTCCTTTTGGACGATGCCCTGGCCAATCTGCAGGGCCTGATCCGGGAAACCCATGCCTGGATCACCCAGGACCCACTGCCCACCCTGGTCGCGGAGGCCCGTCAGATCGTCCAGTTGTTGCAGAATCTGATCGGTAACGCGATCAAATATCGTTCCTCGGAACCGCCCCGTGTCCATGTCTCGGCCAGCCGGGAGGATGAGCACTGGCTGTTTGCGGTCCGGGACAACGGCCAGGGTATCCCCGGGGAACATCTGGAGCGTATCTTCGATCTGTTCCAACGGCTTCCCGCCGCCGAAGGGGTGGCGGGCACGGGCATGGGGCTCGCGTTGTGCCGGGGAATCGTCGAACGCCATGGCGGCACCATCTGGGCCACATCGAAACCCGGTCGAGGTTCCACTTTCTATTTCACCCTTCCAGGCCAGGATGCTGGCCGATTACAGGTAGCCGAAGCCCATGCCAACAACAAACGATAGGCCTTGGTCCATCCTCCACATCGAAGATCAAGCCCTGGAGGTGCGCCTCATCCGCGATCTCATGGAAGCCGCCTTCGGTCGTCACTTTCATCTGGAACACCGAGCCGATCTTCGATCCGGGTTGGAACGCCTGGCCCGCGGTGGGCTGGATATCGTGCTGCTGGACCTCACCCTGCCCGACAGCCGGGGGATCGACACCTTCCGGCGTGCTTACACCGGGGCCAAGGGTATCCCCATCATCCTGCTGACCAACATCGACGATGAGGAACTCGCCGCGCTCGCGGTGCGCGAGGGCGCCCAGGACTACCTGAGCAAGCGCCACCTGGAGACCCGTCTGTTGGCCCGCTCCATGCGCTATGCCGTCGAACGCAATCAGGCCGAGGAGGCCCTCAGACGGAGCGAGGAGCGGTATGCCCTGGCGGTCCGGGGTTCCAATGAGGGCATCTGGGATTGGGCCATGGGCGAGGGGACCCTGTACTTCTCTCCACGCTGGAAGGCCATGCTGGGATATGAGGAGCATGAACTCGACGACAACCCAGATGAGTGGCTGGGGCGTATCCATCCCGAGGATCATTCGGCCTTTCTGGTCGATCTGGATGAGCATCGGGCCGGCAAGACCGCCCATCTGAGCCGGGAACTCCGGGTACGCCATCGCGACGGTCGCTATGTCTGGATGCAGGTGCGGGGTTTGGGTATCCGCGACGCGGCGGGTCAGTGCGTGCGCATGGCTGGCTCCATGAGCGACATCAGCGCCCGCAAGCGGGCGGAGCAACAACTCCTGCACGATGCCCTGCACGACGCCCTCACCCAGTTGCCGAATCGGAGCCTGTTGTTGGACCGGTTGCAGGTCGAACTCAACCAGCAGGACCGGCCCGGCGCCCTGCGCTTCGCGGTGCTCTTTCTCGACCTGGATCGCTTCAAGAACGTCAACGACAGTCTGGGGCATCTGATCGGCGACAAGGTGTTGGTGGAGACGGCGGAGCGGCTCAGCCGTCTGGCCCGGCCCGGGGATACGGTGGCCCGTCTGGGCGGGGACGAATTTGGTATCATCCTGCATGACATCACCAGCCCCAGCGATCCCAGCCGGGTCGCCGAACGCATCCTCGAACGGCTGCGGGACCCCATCCTGGTCGAGGGCTTCGAGATCTCTGTCTCGGCGAGTATAGGGATCGTCATCGGGTCCGAGACCTATAAGCATCCGGAAGAGATGCTGCGGGACGCGGACACCGCCATGTATCGGGCGAAGTCCGGCGGCAAATCCAGGTACGAGATCTTCGACCACGGCATGCACCAGCGGGTGCTCCATCTGCTGCGGCTGGAATCCGCCCTGCGGCGGGGGCTGGAGCGTGGCGAGTTCATCCTTCACTACCAGCCCATCATCACCCTGAATACGGGTCGGGTCACCGCCTTCGAGGCCCTGGTGCGCTGGCAACACCCCACCCGCGGCCTCGTCAGCCCGAGTGAGTTCATCCCGGTGGCGGAAGAGACCGGCCTGATCGTGCCCCTGGGCTGGTGGACCCTGGCCGAATCCTGTCGTCAGGCCGCCACCTGGGCCAGGGAATTCCCGGAGCAGACCCTCGCCATCAGCGTCAACGTCTCCACCAAGCTGTTCAAACAGCAGGATTTCGTCTCCCGCCTCGGCGACATCCTGACCAGCAGCGGGCTCGCGCCGGAACAACTGCGGATCGAATTGACCGAGAGCCTGCTGCTCGATCATTCGGAGAAATCCATCAAGAAACTCTGCCAACTGCGCGAACTGGGTATCGGCCTGCATCTCGACGACTTCGGCACCGGCTATTCTTCCCTCAGCTATCTCAAGCAGTTCCCCTACGATTCCATCAAGATCGACCGCTCCTTCGTCACCGGGGTGTGCGAGGCCAATGGTTCGGGGGCGATCGTGCAGACCGTCATCAATCTCGGTCAACTGCTGGGCATGAACATCATCGCCGAAGGCGTGGAGAGTCGTCGGCAACTGGACCGCCTGCGGGACTGGCATTGCCCCCAGGCCCAGGGGTTCTGGTTCTCGAAACCCCTCGACAGCGGTGGGATCGGACAACTCCTCGCCACCGCCCCCTGTTGGAATTGATACCGACTCTTGTTGGGTTGTCCCTATTCGGCGGGTAAGGGGTAGCGCCCAAACCCGCTCGGTCCGTGGCAGCCGTCCATGGATTGAGAAAGAGATGAGGCTGGCGATGAGTGAAATACTCCCCAAGCCGCCGGGTTTCGGCGCTGGCGCCTCAACACCAGCCTTCAACCTGGATATCGATGGGCGGCTCCGGGCATGGGCCTGTGTAGCCGATTTTCCGTTCTCCGTTCGAGAACAATGCCGCTCCTAAAGAGATATCGTTCTCTCTAGAAGAACGAAAAATGGCCATTTTCAGCCGAGGCCCGGAAGGCCGAGCCGTACCCTACTCGGCTGAAGATGGGTTCACACCCATCCTACCCGGCTAATCAAATCAGGAGAGAAAGGGAAATATTCTAAGCATTATCGAGAAGGTACCAATGTGGTACTAATAGAGCCTGATTTATAGTTATCCGCATAATATACCGGATGGAAACAAGGATAAGAGGAATCTGTCCATCCACTTTTTAGCAAAACCCATATTGCCGGACACCTCATTCCAAACATGGGAGATAATTGGCCCCCGTGCCAGACGGGGCATTGTGCCCCGTCCGTAATACCATTTCCTATTAGTTTATCCGCCTGAAAGCCATGGGGTAGGCTGGCGATGAGCGAAGCGAATCCCAGCTACTGAGAAGCTGGGTTTCAGCGCTTCGCGCCTCAACACCAGCCTACGAATA
>JBPOHE010000160.1:0-25099 GCA_052035915.1 Pseudomonadota bacterium | reverse complement strand
AAAAACACAAGCACAAAGCGATCCGGGCCATTGGAGCTTCAAGAAACTCCATCGCAGCTTGGTATCCTGGTTCACCCGGGGCTTGCGCCGCCTGAAGCGGTGCCTGCAAAACGACCTCCCTTTGCCGACCTTTCATGGGGCGTTGGAAACTGATAGGTGATGAGGCGCCGATCCCAAGACCCTGCCGGCCTGTGCTATGGTGAACAGCGTCGGAGGAATATCCAGTGGCGCCGCCGTGGCGCCTCGCGGCACCCTCCAGGCATTGAATAACAACGATATTCTCTTCTCCCGAAGGAGGACCCCCCGATGGCGGATGCGAGAGCCTGGTTACAGATCGGCCTCATGCTTTTGACTTGGTCGTTGGTCGATACGGCTTTGACAGCGGACAACCTGCGTCCCTTCGTGGCCGTCCCAAGCACCGGCAGCACCTTGGAGGAGGTCGTGGCCGGGGTGAAACACAAGCTCGAAGCGGGGGGTATCGAGATCCTCGGTCAATATGCCCCCTATGCGGACGATTCGGCGGTCATCATCGGCGCTACCACGCCCGAGCTGCTCGCCGCAGCCGGCGCCCGGCCCTATGCCGGTTTCGGTGCCGTAATGCGGGTGGCGGTCACCAACAACAAAGGCCGACTGGAGGTGAGCTATACCAACCCGGTCTACATGGGGTATGCCTATCGCATCGGCGACCTCTCCACCGTGGGGGCGCAATTCGCCTCCGCCCTGGGGATCGGCGAGCCCTTCGGTGCCCGGGGACTGACACCGGCCGAGTTGGAGGAGTATCACTACAACCTGCGTAGGCCCTATTTCAAGGCTCGCCAGTTCATCACCCACTTCGACAGCCACGAGGAGGGGGTGACCAAGACCCGGGCGGCCTTGAGACATCCCGCCGCGGACATGGGTTTTCTCTGGGAGGTCAGGATCAGCCCCACCCAGACCCTGTTCGGCGTCGATCTCCGGGGCGGGAAGTGGCAAGGGCGGATGAAGCGGATCATGGACAAGATCGACATCGCCACCCCTCGCTCCACCGCCTCCCTCCCCTGGGAATTGCTGGTCAACGATAGGGAACTCGTCTATCTGCCGGGTCGGTTCCGGATCGCGGTCATGTTTCCGGATCTCACCATGATCGGTTTCATGACCATCGCCGAGGTGCCGGACAACATGGACGAGAGCGCCGCCGGTTTGGCCAAGCTCATCGAGGGGATGCGCTAGTACCCATTCCTGCTCGGTTTTCCCTCTTTGACGGCTGAGGAGCTGGCGCCCGGACCCGCCCGCCGCCCCTTCCTGTGGCAGGTCCAGGGATCAAGTCCGAGGAGGCGCCCACAGCCCGCATGGCTCCCGGGCCTGGGCGGGTGGAGCCGATTTTTCGTTCTCTATTCGAGAACAATACAGCTTCTACAGAGATATTGTTCTCGAAAGAAGAACGAAAAATGGCTGTTTTCCGTCGATGCCCGGCGGGCTGACCGAGGCGAATTTCCTCTTTGATCCTTCCCAGGCTGCGGCATCACGGCCATTCGGTGGGCGCTGGCGGCGCGGGCGAGGCAAGACGAACCTCCCTTCAACCCAGTTCGGCGCTCGCCTTCATGGTGATCTGGCCGTCGGGGCCCCGGGCTTCCAGCTCGACGCCCGCTTCCCCGGGGGTGGCGATCAAGCGGAAGGGCGCCAGATCGAACAAGGGACCCAGCCCACGGAAGTTGAAGGCACTGACCGGGCGGTCGGTTTCGCCACGCGCCAGATCCAGCAACAGCATGGCGGTCAGCGGCCCGTGCACGATCAGCCCGGGGTAGCCTTCAATGTCCATGGCATAGGGACGGTCGTAATGGATGCGATGGGCATTGAAGGTCAGGGCGGAGAAACGGAACAACCAGGTCGGGTCCGGGATGATGGTGCGCGTCCAGCACCCCGGTGGGACCGGCGGCCACTCGATCACGGCTGGAGCCGGGACCGGCGCCCCCTGTTCCCGATAGACGATGTCCTGCTCCTCCTCGATACAGAGTTCGTCATCCTGGCGGATCTGGTGGTGGACCGTGACGAAGGCGAGCCGACCGCTACGCCCTTCCTTCAAGGTCACCTCCCGGATCAGGGATTCCCGTTGCGCCTCCCAGCCGATGCGGAGCGGGCGCCGGAAACGCAGGCGGGCACCGGCGAACATGCGCCGCGGTAGATCGATGGGAGGCATGAAGCCACCGCGTTGGGGGTGACCGTCGGACCCCAGGCGGCCCTGGGGCACCTTCGGCAAAAAGTAGAACCAGTGCCAGAGCGGCGGCAGCGAGCTCCCCTCGGCGAAGGTCCTGGTGTCGTCGAACAGCGCCGCGGCGGCCAACGTCTGGGCCAGGCCGATGGAGTCTTGGGTGGTTTCGCTGTTACCGACCCAGTCTTGATAATTTATGTTCATGGCCGCGCCTATTCGAGTTCGATCGGACCGGCGACGATTCGGGCGTCCCGCAGCCGACCGATCTCCGCCTGGGACAAGCCGAGCCCCTCGGCGAGGATTTCATCCGTATGCTCGCCGAGCCGGGGGGCCGGTTTCGGCGTCTCCCGGGCGATGGCGGTGAATTCGAGCGGGGAGCCGGGCACCAGGTAAGTCCCAATGCCGGGTTGCTCCACCATGGAGAACAGCGGGTTGGCCGTCGAACACCGGGGATCCTCGGCGACCATCTGCTGGAAGCTCTGGTAGGGTCCCCAGCACACCCCGGTACCAGTGAAAGTGCGCGCGATCCTTTCCAGGGTTCGCTGACCAAACCAGGGCGCCAGCAGCGCCGAGATCGACTCCCGGGCGAGGAAACGATTCCCTTCCTGGCCGAGATCCAGATCCAGCCGGGCGCCGAGCCGGGCGAACTGGTCCCCCAACCCGGTCGCCTTGGCCAATTCCTCCCACTGCCGTTTGGTGATGGCCACCACATAGAGTCGGCGTTGGTCCGCCGTCTCGAACTCGGCACCATAGGCGCCGTAGAGGTAATTGCCACAACTCCGGCGCTCGCCGTGGTTGATCTGCACCTCGGCGATATAGCCCAGATTGGCGGTCATGGCGAAGGCGACGTCCGCCAGTGGGAGTTTGATGAATTGACCTTCGCCGCTGAGACGACGGTGCCGTTCCGCGGCGAGCAGGCCCATGGCTGCGGTGAGGCCGGTGATGGCGTCCCAGGCGGGCAGGACATGATTAACCGGGGCCGCCTCATGGGCCGGACCGGTGACGAAGGGGAAGCCCAGGGCGCAGTTCACCGTGTAGTCCACCGCCGAGCTACCGTCGGGATTGCCGGTGATGTTCATCATGATGAGATCCTGGCGGCGTTGGCGCAGAGACTCGTAGCCGAGCCAGCCGCTGGCGGGGAAATTGGTGAGAAAGAGGCCGTTGCCCTCGCCGGGGGCGGTGATCAGGGCCGTGATCAGTTCCCGTCCCTCGGCGCTCCGCGTATCGACGGCGAGCGAACGCTTGCCCTTGTTGAGTCCGGCCCAGTAGAGACTCCTGCCCGAGTCGTTCAGCGGCCAGCGCCGGGCATCGAGTCCGCCTTCCAGGGGATCGAAGCGGATCACGTCCGCGCCGAGTTGGGCCAGGGTCATTCCGCACAGGGGCGCGGCGACGAAGGCGGCGCCCTCGATGATGCGGAGACCTTTCAGGAGCTGATTCACTTTAATCTTTCTCCAACAGAGTGGGTTTGGGCTATTCTGATAGCCTATATCCGCGCCCTTGACCAGATGTAGGCGGATTTCCCTGATCCACTACAAGAGGCGGCGCCCCACCACAACAGGGAGAAACCCGCTGTGCCACCCATTGAAGAAGATCCCACCGGACCAGTCCCCAGCACCCCCGACCCGCCGAGGAGTACGGACACCCCCCTGCCGCTGTCCGGCCTCCGCGTCATCGACGTCGGCACCTTTCTCGCCGGGCCTTATGCCGCCTCCATCCTCGGCGAGTTCGGCGCCGAGGTGCTCAAGGTCGAGTACCCCATCGGTGGCGACCCGATGCGCCGCTTCGGCACCCCCACCAAGCGGGACGATGCCTCCCTGGCCTGGCTGAGCGAGGCACGCAACCGCAAATCGGTCACCCTGGATCTGCGCCGCCCCAAGGGCGTCGAGCTTTTCACCAAGCTGATCGCCAAGTCCGATGTCCTGGTGGAGAACTTCCGCCCCGGCACCATGGAGAGCTGGGGCCTGGGTTGGGATGTGCTGAGCCAGGCCAATCCGGGACTGGTGATGTTGCGCGTCTCCGGCTATGGTCAGACCGGCCCCTATCGGCGTCGCACCGCCTTCGCCCATATCTCCCACGGTTTCGGCGGGCTGTCCTATCTCGCCGGTTTTCCCGGCGAAACCCCGGTGGTACCGGGTATCGCCCCCCTCGGCGACTATATCTCCAGCCTCTACGGCGTCATCGGCGTGTTGATCGCCCTGCGCCACAAGGAAGAAACCGGCTCCGGCCAGGTCGTCGACATCGGCATCTATGAGGCGGTGTTCCGCCAGCTCGACGAGATGGCTACCGTCTATGGGCTGTTCGGCAAGGTGCGGGAACGGGAAGGCGCCGGCAGCTTCGTCGCCGTCCCCCACGGTCATTTCCGCACCAAGGATGGCCATTGGGTGGCCATCGCCTGCACCAATGACAAGATGTTCGAACGCTTCGCCGAGGCCATGGGACGCCCCGAACTGGCGTCGACTTCGCTCTATGGCGAGCAGCGCAAGCGGCTGGCCGCCAGTAAGGAGGTGATCGCCATCGTCACCGAATGGGCGGCCACGCTGGATTGCGAGGCACTCCTGGAACTCTGCATCGCCAAGCAGGTGCCGGTCGGCAAGCTCAACAGTATCGCCGATATCTTTGCCGACGAGCACTTCAAGGCACGCGGCAATCTGTTCGAGATGGAGGAGGAGGGTCTGGGCCAGGTGGTGATGCCCGGGGTGGTGCCCAGCCTCTCCGAGACCCCGGGACGCATCACCAATCTCGGCCCCCGACTCGGCAACGCCACCTACGAGGTCATGCGCGAACTGCTCGAACTGACCGCCGCCGAGATCACCGCCCTGCGCCAGCAGCGCATCATCTGATCCCATCGAATCGACAGCCTGACGAGAAACACCATGACCGACGCCCCCACCAACACCCTGCCGCTGGCCGGCATCCGCGTCATCGACGTCGCCACCGTGATCGCCGGACCATACTGCGCCACCATCCTCGGCGAATTTGGCGCCGAGGTGCTCAAGGTCGAACATCCACTCGGCGGCGACACCTGTCGCAACTTCGGTACCCCCTCGGGAACCGGCGATTCCCTGGTCTGGATCAGCGAGGGCCGCAACAAAAAGTCCGTCACCCTCGATCTGCGCCGCCCCGAGGGGGTGAGACTCTTCAAGGAACTGGTGGCCCAGAGCGACGTCGTGGTGGAGAACTTCCGTCCCGGCACCCTGGAAAAATGGGGTCTCGGCTGGGAGGTGCTGCGGGAGGTCAACCCCGGGCTCGTCATGCTGCGGATCTCGGGCTACGGGCAGAACGGCCCCTACAAGGATCGCCCCGGCTTCGCCCGGGTGGCCCACGCGGTGGGCGGTCTGACCTATCTGGCCGGGATGCCCAAGGGCACCCCGGTGACCGCCGGTTCCACCACCCTGGGCGACTATTTCACCGGACTCTACGGCTGTGTCGGCGTCTTGCTGGCGTTGCGCCACAAGGAGCGCACCGGGCGCGGCCAATACATCGACGCCGCCCTCTACGAATCCGTGTTCCGCTGCACCGACGAACTGGCACCGGCCTACGCCATGTACGGCACCGTCGAGGAGCGCCACGGCCCGCACATGAAGAGCGGTTGTCCCTACGGTCATTTCCCCACCAAGGACGGCAAATGGGTGGCCATCGCCTGCACCACCGACAAGTTGTTCGCCCGTCTCGCCGAGGCCATGGGCCGCCCGGAACTCGCCTCCCACAGCCTCTACGGCGAAAAAAAGACGCGGCTGGAAAACCGTCAGGACGTCAACGAGATCGTGCGCGACTGGTGCGGCTCCCTGCCCCGGGACGAGATACTGGCCAGATGCACCGCCAACGGGGCGCCGGTCGGACCGCTGAACAGCATCGCCGACATCTTCGGCGACCGCCAATTCCACGCCCGCCGCAACCTGGTGGCGATCGACGACGCCGATCGCGGCGAGACCTACATCGTCCCCAACGTCATCCCCCGGCTGTCCAAGACCCCGGGCCGCATCGCCCATCTGGGTCCCAGACTCGGCCAGCATACCGACGAGGTATTGCAGGATCTGCTCGGGCTCTCCGACCAGAAGCTGAACGAACTGCGCACCCAGCGGGTGATTTGATCCCACCCCAAGGCGAACGCGAGGAGACTACTCATGAAGTTGCCGCTGCATTTCTACAAACCCCTGGCCATCGGCGCCCCGGCGCCCTTTCGCGAGTTGCCGGTGCGCCCGGAACGCATGATCCATTTCTTCCCACCCCAGGTGGAGAAGATCCGCGCCAAGGTCCCGGAGATGGCGAAACAGGTGGACGTGCTCTGCGGCAACCTGGAAGACGCCATCCCCATCGAGTCCAAGGCGGCGGCGCGGGCCGGTTTCATCGAGGTCGCCAGGACCATGGACTTGGGCACCACCTCGCTCTGGACCCGGGTCAACGCCCTCAACAGTCCCTGGTTCCTCGACGATGTGATGGAGATCCTCGGCGCCGTCGGCGACAAGGTCGACGTCATCATCCTGCCCAAGGTGGAAGGCCCCTGGGATATCCACTTCGTCGACCAGTTGTTAGCACTGCTGGAAGCGCGCCATCACATCCACAAACCCATCCTCATCCATGCCCTGCTGGAGACCGCCCAGGGGGTGAAGAACGTCAACGAGATCGCCGCCGCCAGCCCACGGATGCACGGCATGAGTCTCGGACCGGCCGACCTCGCCGCCTCCCGCGGCATGAAGACCACCCGCGTCGGCGGAGGACACCCCTTCTACGGCGTGCTTTCCGACCCGGTAGCAGGAGAAAGCGAACGCCGCTTCGCCCAGCAGGACCTCTGGCATTACACCATCGCCCGCATGGTCGACGCCTGCATGGCCTGCGGCCTGCGCGCCTTTTACGGCCCCTTCGGCGATTTCCAGGACGAGGCCGGCTGCGAATCCCAGTTCCGTAATGCCTTCCTGCTCGGCTGTGCCGGCGCCTGGACCCTGCACCCGGGCCAGATCGCCATCGCCAAGCGGGTGTTCAGCCCGGACGTCAAGGAGGTGCTGTTCGCCAAACGTATCCTGGAGGCCATGCCGGACGGCACCGGCGCCGTCCTCATCGACGGCAAGATGCAGGACGACGCCACCTGGAAACAGGCCAAGGTGATCCTCGATCTGGCGCGCCTGGTCGCCCAACGTGATCCCGAGTTGGCGCGGGCCTATGGGTTTTGAGGAGATGACAACGACCAGCAAAACCCAGATCGGCCACTTCTTCGAGGATTTCCGCGTCGGCCAGGAGATCCCCCACGCCACGCCACGAACCCTCACCGAAGGCGATGTTTCTCTCTATATCGCCCTCTATGGTTCCAGGTTCGCCATCAACAGCTCGCTCGAATTCGCCCGCGCCCTCGGCCTGCCGAACGCCCCGGCGGACGATGCGCTGGTCTTCCATCTGGTGCTCGGCAAAACGGTGCCAGATATCTCCCTCAACGCCATCGCCAATCTGGGTTATGCCTCGGGCCGCTTCGGCGTGCCCCTGTACCCGGGCGACACCCTGTCCGCCAGCTCCAGCGTGCTCGGACTCAGACAGAACAAGGACGGCAAGACCGGCGTGGTCTATGTGCGTTCGGTCGGCCGCAATCAGCGCGGTGAGATGGTGCTCGACTATTGCCGCTGGGTCATGGTGCGCAAGCGTGATCCGTCAGCCCCGGCGCCCGAACCCCTGGTGCCCGAGTTCCCGGAGGCCGTGGCTGGGAGCGAGCTGAGCGTCCCGCCGCTACTCGATCTAAGCGGCTACGACCGAACCCTCGCCGGCAGTCCCTACCTCTGGGAGGACTACGAGGTCGGCGAGCGAATCGACCATGTGGACGGCCTGACCATCGAGGAAGCCGACCACATGCTAGCCACCCGGCTCTATCAGAACACCGCCCGGGTTCATTTCAACCAGCATGCGGAAAAAGATGGGCGGTTTGGTCGCCGCATCGTCTACGGCGGCCACATCATCAGCCTGGCCAGGTCGCTGTCCTTCAACGGCCTGGGCAACGCCTTCAAGCTGGTGGCGATCAACGGTGGACGCCATGTCGCGCCGAGCTTCGCCGGTGACACCATCTATGCCTGGTCCGAAGTCCTCGACAAAACCACGCTACCGGGCCACGAGGATGTGGGGGTGCTACGGATCCGGACCGTCGCCACCAAGGATCGCCCCGGCCACGACTTCCCCTTCAAGGATGCCGAAGGTCGCTATGATCCGGCGGTAGTGCTCGACTTCGATTACCAGGTACTCATCCCCAGGCGGGGCGATGCCTAACCAAGGTCGCCCCCAGATGGTTTTGCCGATGGTCAGGCCGGACTATAGGAGGAGATCCCGTTGTCCTTGAAGACCGGGGTCCCGGTTTTCGGGTCCACTTCAGCCGGCATGGAATCTGACAGGGCTCCCGGTTCAGGGTATCATGCGCGCCGCACATCGGCTCTCAAGTGAGGATGACATGGCCACCTATAGCACCAATGAATTCAAATCGGGTCTCAAAGTGATGCTGGACGGGGACCCATGCTCGATCATCGAAAACGAATTCGTCAAACCCGGCAAGGGACAGGCCTTCAACCGGGTCAAATTACGTAATCTCAAGACCGGACGGGTCAATGAGCGGACCTTCAAATCGGGCGACGTCCTGGAAGGTGCCGACGTGATCGAGACCCCCTTGCAGTACCTCTACAGCGACGGCGAGTACTGGCATTTCATGCATCAGGAAAGCTTCGAGCAATATACGGCGGATGCCACCGCCATGGGCGACGCCGCGAAATGGATCAAGGAACAGGACATCTGCACCATTACCCTGTGGAACAACTCGCCGCTGGCCATCGAGGCACCGAACTTCGTGGTGCTGGCGGTGACGGATACGGATCCCGGCCTCAAGGGCGATACTTCCAGCGGCGGCGGCAAACCGGCCACCATGGAAACCGGGGCCAGCGTCCGCGTACCCCTGTTCGTGCAGATCGGTGACAAGATCCGCATCGACACCCGCACCGGCGAGTACGTCTCCCGGGCCTGAGGCCACGACCGGCCGGTCCCGACCGGCCTGGCAACCGAGCGCCGATCCAACCGCCCTGCGGGCGCGCGCCTGGTTGCTGGCCGAGATTCGCGACTTCTTTCGCCAAGCCGGGGTCATGGAGGTGGAGACCCAGCTCTGCGCCTCGGCGCCCACCCCGGACCCGACCCTGGCCAGCCTGCGCACCCGCTATCTCGGCCCCCTGTACCCCGGGGGCAAGACCCTCTATCTCCAGACCTCGCCGGAATTCGCCATGAAGCGCCTGCTGGCCGCCGGCAGCGGGCCCATCTATCAGATCTGTAAAGCCTTTCGCAACGGCGAGGCGGGGCGTTGGCACAATCCTGAATTCACCATCCTCGAATGGTATCGACCGGGTTGGGATCATCATGGATTGATGGGCGAGGTCGCCGCCCTGGCGCAGAGGATTCTGGGAGCGGATCGACCGGTGGAGAAACACAGCTATGGCGATCTCTTCGCCCGGTATCTTGGGCTGGATCCCCACGCGGCGGACTCCAGGGAGCTGCGTGCCTGTGCCCTCGAACAGGGGTTGGCCGGGGTCGACGCACTCGATCTTACCGCCGGTGATTGGCTCGATCTTCTCTTGACGCAGTGCATCGAGCCCCGGCTTGGTCGCGAGGGACTCTGTTTCGTCTACGACTACCCGGCCACCAAGGCCTCCCTCGCCCGTATCAGGGCGGACTCACCCCCGGTGGCCGAGCGCTTCGAACTCTATGTCCAGGGTATCGAACTGGCCAACGGCTTCCATGAGTTGACCGATGCCCAGGAACAAAGACGGCGCTTCGCGCAGGAATCCGACTCCCGACGTCGAGCGGGCCAAGAGGTGCCGCCCCTGGACGAGCATTTTCTCGCCGCCCTCGAGGCTGGTCTGCCTTCATGCAGCGGGGTCGCCCTCGGGGTGGATCGGCTGCTGATGCTGGCCTTGGGCCGACAACGGATCGACGAGGTCATCGCCTTCCCGCTCGATCGCGCCTGAGCAGGCGTCGGCATGGGGATGCCGACCTACAAGCTGTTTGGAAACCCTCGCCTGCCGGGCCTCGAGCGGAAAGGCCCGATTTTCGTTCTCTTATTAGCAAAAAATAAAGATAGAAAGCCTAAATTGTTCTCTTTATGAGAACGATGATCACAGGCACCGACCTTGGCCCCGAGGCGCGGAGGCTGTACCGAGACTCTCCAAACAGCTTCTTAGACTCAGCCCCGCAGCCAGGGGGCGGGCCCGAGGGAACTCCGCCAAGCGAAGGAAAAGGATGTCTCTCCGCCCACTCGGCCCAGGCTTTGGCCCTGGCGCAGTTTCGCCCCCGGGACCAAAGCCGGATCCCATTCAGCCATACCCGGCCCCAGCAGCAGGATGACGGTGGAACCCATATTGAAGCGTCCCAGTTCCGCCCCCCGTTCCAACTCCACCAGCGGCCGTTCCCGGGCAAAATCCCAGCGCCGTACCTGACGATAGGCCGGCGCCACCGGACCGGACCAGATCGTGTCGATGCTGGCGACAAAGATGGCGCCGACCAGGATCACCGCCAAGGGACCGGCCTGGGTTTCAAACAGACAGACCACCCGCTCGTTGCGGCTGAACAATCCGGGCACCCAGCGGGTAGTGATGGGATTGACGCTGAACAGACGCCCGGGGACATGGATCATGCGGCTCAGGGCGCCGCTCAATGGGGCGTGGACCCGATGATAATCCCGAGGGGACAGATAAATGGTGGCGAAGCGACCGCCCAGGAAGCGTTCCGCCCAGAGGCCATCACCGCCGAGCAGTTCCAACAGGCTGTAATCCCGGCCCTTGGCCTGGAGCAGCCGCCCGGACCTGATATCTCCCAGCTCGCTCACCAGCCCGTCCGCCGGGCTCAGGATGGACCGCGGGTCATCGCTCTGGGGACGGGCATCGGGGCGAAGGGCCCGGGTGAAGAAATCGTTGAAGGAGCGATAGGCGGCGGGGTCCGGATTGGCGGCCTCACTGAGATCGACGTCGTAGAGCCGGATCAGGGTGCGGATGAGCCGATCCTTCAGAACCCTCCATTCACTCCGGGTCAGGCGGTACATCAGGCGGGAGAGCAGGTGATGGGGCAGGAGATATTGGGCGGCGACAAAAAGACGCTCAAGCCAGGCATGGACGGGGGTGGGAATCATGGTGGTGGTTCTCGGCTGGAAAGGTGGTGACGCTGATCCTGGGAGATGTCCCTCCCCCGGCTCCGGGGTCAGTCTCCGAAGCGATCGGCCAGGGTTTTGAGATCAGCGGCGATGCCCTCGGCCGCCGACCAACCGCGGAAAACGGCGATCAGCTTGGCCCCCGGGTCGATCAGGAACAGGGGCGACTCCGCGTCCATCCGGGCACCCGGCTCCGCCCATCCCGGATACCATGGCCGCAACCATTCGATCAGGGGTTCCGCGGCACCCCTCAGACCGACGAAGGCAGGAGGCAGGAAGGCGAAGGGCGAGCGGAAGGCCTCCTCCGTGGTTTCGGACGGGTCCGTGGCGAGGAAGAGGAATCTGGTGTTCGCCTGCAACCCGGGCCGATCCGCCAGCCGGTTGTGCACCTGGACGAAGAGCGGCAGGACGGCGGCTTGATTCCGCGGGCAGGTCAGGCACCCCGGATAGAGCAAGCTCCAACGGCCCTTGAGATCGGCCTTGGAGAAGGGTGTCCCCTGCTGATCCAGGAGTTGGAACTCGGGCAGTTCGGGCGCCTCCGCGATCAAGCCGGCGCTGATCTGTTTCTGGAGTTGTTGCCGCGAAAAATCGTTGCCCCAGAAATAGCCCAGGACCAGGGCCGCCATGGCGGTGAGGGCCAAGCCGATTCTCTGCGCCAGGGTCCGCGGGGAGCGGCGTCCGCTCAGCATGCCGGTTCAGGAAGAGCCCCTGTCGGCGGGTCCCGCAACGCGGCCTGGGCCGCCTCCAAGGCAACGCCGGTGCGGATGGGGGCGGCGAGATCGGCGAGCACCTGTTCCAAGGCCCGGAGGCAGAGCCTGACATTTTCCATACGGCAGCTCTGTCCCATCAGCCCGATGCGCCAGATCTTGCCGGCCAGGGGACCGATACCAGCGCCGATCTCCAGATTGAACTCGTTGAGCAGGCGGGAACGGACCAGGGCCTCATCGATCCCCTCGGGGACCAGGATGGCATTGAGTTGGGGCAGGCGTTCGGTCTCCTTGACCAGATAGGTCAACCCCATAGCCTCCAGACCGGCGCGCAGGGCCAGATGCAGGCGGCGATGCCGCGCCCAGGCCGCTTCCAGACCTTCCTCGCGCAGCATTAACAGGGCCTCGTGCAATCCATAGAGGGCGTTGATCGGCGCGGTGTGGTGATAGGTGCGTTTTTGCGCCGTGGCCCAATAGCCCATGACCAGATTCAGATCCAGAAACCAGCTCCGCACCTTGGTCTTACGGTTACTGATCTTGGCGCTGGCCCGCTCGTTGAAACTCACCGGCGACAGACCCGGGGTGCAGGAAAGGCACTTCTGGGAACCGGCATAGACGGCGTCGATACCCCAGTCATCCACCTTGAGGGGCGTGCCGCCGAGCGAGGTCACCGCATCGACGATGGTCAGGCAACCATGACGATGAGCCAGTTCGACCAGAGTCGCCACGTCGGACTCGGCGCCGGTCGAGGTCTCCGCCTGCACGAAGGCCAGGATCCTGGCCTCCGGATGAGTGACGAGAGCCTCTTCCACCTTGGCCGGGTCCACCGCCCCACCCCAGTCGTCTTTGACCACCTGGGGAACACCGCCGCAGCGTTCCACGTTCTCCAGCATGCGCCCGCCGAAGACGCCATTGATGCAGACGATGACCTCGTCGCCGGGTTCGATCAAATTGGCGAAACAGGTCTCCATCCCCGCCGAGCCCGGCCCCGAGACCGGGGTGGTGAGTCGGTTCTCGGTTTGGAAGGCGTATTTGAGCAGCGCCTTGATCTCCTCCATCAGACCGATGAAGGCCGGATCCAGGTGGCCAATGGTTGGCCGCGCCATCGCCGCCAATACCCGTGGATGGACGTCCGCAGGCCCGGGGCCCATGAGAACTCGTGTGGGGGGACAAAAGGAATCAAATCTGGACACCGTCGGGGCTCCTCCAATACTGGCTGTGGCTCGATTAGCCAGGAAAAAACCTGAAAAGAGTATAGGGACAGCTTCCCTCAGCGTCATCAGCCGACGGCCAGGCCCATGGATACCCTATCTCCCGATCGCTATCCCCCGATGGGCCAGCCAGACCCCATCCTTCGGCTCCAAAGGAACCTTTGTTATACCAATTCTTATTAGGTTATCCATTATAGGCGGCCAAGAGGCGTAGGCTGGGTGTTAACCCATCGTTAGGCGAATTTGGCCTGGTCGGCAACGGCGTCGCGGTGTTGCTCGATCAGGCTCGTCATGATCACCTCCGTATCAACCGTTTCGCCAAGCGCCTCATGGAGCGAATCCATCATCGGGTCGATGTGCCGACCGCCCCCGCCGCCCTACTCCTTCCTGCGTCCCACCTCGATCTTCGCCCCCGGGCTGTGGCCCCACACGGCGCCGTCGTACATGAGTTCGGCATAGGCGCCGGGTTGGGTGAATTGTCCCTGGGTAGCGGCCCGGGTGCGGAAGTAGAAGTCATAGCTCCCCTTCGGCAGGCTGTCGTAGTAGAAGGCCACCTGATCGTCGAGATAGGCGGCATAGGTCGGCGCCAGACTGAGCTGTCCCTTGGGCCTGGCCTCGGCGGGGGCGGTAGCGAGGTTGGGATTGAGTGGCTCCATAGCGGCGGCGAGAGGCACCACGACGGCGACGAAGTGCCTATCCTCCGGGTTGACCAGACGGACATGCTCTTCCACCACATCCCCAACCAGAAGCTTGACCTGGGTGCCTGGGTTTTCCAGGGCGATCCGCACCGGCGGACCCTCGGCTTGCTGACGCAGGATATCCCGGCTGATGACAAAACCCTGCATCGTGGCCGGGGCTTGGCTCCCCTCCTCCGCGGGCACCCAGCTCAATTCGGCGCGCAGGATCAGGGGACCCTGACCTTCGACCAGCATCGCCTTCGCCGGTCCGCCCTGGGTCTGCTGCAGCGTGGCCAAGGGGGCCTGGGGACCGATACCCAGGCGTTCCGGCGCCCCGGAGCCCTCGATCTGCACCGCCTGGGGCTGGGTATCGGCGATGCTGGGGTCGACTAAAGCGGACAGGGCCAACAAGGCGGCGGCATTGGCCTGGGTATTACCCCAACCATCGCCCTGCCCCAGATTGACGAGGGCATCGACCAGGCGTTGCAGGCGTTCCTTGTCCCCGCGTGGTGCCAGGGCGCGGATCATCTCGCCCAGGGTGCGGGTCTCGCTGGGCAGGATGAGTCCATGACGCGGACGGCTCACATCCTTGAGACCGGCGTAGACCTCCCGCCCCTGGTGCAAGCGGGTGAGCACCCCCTGCCAGAGGGACTCGGCCAGGCGATCGCGCAGCACCTCCGCCCCGCTCTTGCCAAGGGTGAAGGCTTGCAATACCTGGGCCTTGGATTCCAGCGGCAGATATTCAGCGGCACGGACGAGTTCGGCGGCATAGCCCTCATCGAAACGTCCGACACGAGCCAGGGCGCGCAGGGCGGCGGCCCGCTCGGCGCGGGACTCGCCGTCGATGAAGTGGCTGTAGTCGGAGCGTAGCGTCTGCTCCAGGGTGCGAGTAAGACCGCTCAGCAACTTGTCATCCGGCGTGAGTCCGGCCTCCCTGGCCTCGGCCAGGAGTTCCAGGGTCCAGGCGGTGAGGCTCACATAACCTGGTCCACCGGGCCAATAGGCCACCAGACCATTGGGATCGAGGCTGGCCTTGACCGCCTCCAGGCTGGACTGGACCGCCCGCTTGGTCGCCTCATCGCCTCCACCAAGTTGCAGTGATTTACGGAAGCGGGCCAGGGCGAGATGGGCCCGGGCCAGGGCCAGGCGTTGCTCGTTGCAACCATAGGGATACTCAGCGAGGAAGCTGGAGGCCGCCGCCATGCGCACCAGGGCCGGGCGATCCGAGATCAGCAATGACCGCCGCACCGTACCCGGACGGGCCTGGGTGCTCAACTCGGGGAGGGCGACCGGCTCACCGGGCGACAATTCGATCAAACGACGTTCGCTCTGGGGACGACGGTCGTCCCGCACCGGCAGCTTGACCTCGAAGGCATCCGCCGCGCCGTCCGCCTGGCGGTCGACCCGCGCCCGCACCAGCACCTGGCGTCCTTTCGGGCGGCCATCCTGGCCATACCCCGGCTGAGCCACCCGCACCGGCACCTCCAGGCGTTTTGGCTGATTGAGGGTCCAGTCGACCTCGGAACGGGCCGCTCCCTCGAGCTGGAGACCTTCGACCTCGAACCCGCCTGTCCCCGGGCCACCCGGCCCTTCCACCACCCGTCCGATGGCCGCCGCGAGGAAGCGATCGCCGGGACGCACGAATCTCGGCAAGGCGGCCTGGACGATGATCGGCAGACGCACCGCCAGGGTGCCGGTGGCATAGCCAAAACGATCCGCTCCGCTCACCGCCTTGGCCCTGAGCTTGAAGTTGGTGAGGTTGTCGGGGAGTTTGACCTTGACCTTGGCGAGGCCGTCCGGCCCCACCTTGATGTTGGGATCGTAGAAAGGCACCGCCTGGAAATTGCGTCGCACCGTCTCCCGCTCCAGGGGCTCTTCCGGCTCGGCCTCGCCATCACCGCCGGGGGCCTCGGCGAAGGGAAGGCGGCCAAAGGGCATGGCGCGGGTATCCCGGGCGTTCAGACGGGATTGTACCTCGGTGATGAAATCCGGCAGGGGGTCGAGGCGCTGCTCCTTGCCCAGGGACAGCACCGCCTGATCCACCAGCCAGAGGGTCACCTCTCCCGGAAGCGGCTTGCCCTCCGGGGTCTGGAGACGGATGGCAACCTCCACCACCCGACCGGGCAGGGAACGCTCGGGGTGTTCCAGACCGACCTCGATACGGTTGGCCCGGGGAGCCACCTGGATCCAGGTGGTAGCACCGAGGGTGGCCGGTTTACCCAGATCCAGGGCGGTGGCCGGCAAGGGGCCGGTGTTCGGCAGACGTCCGCGCATGAGCAGGAAGTGCACCGGTAGACGCGGGGTCCAGCCGGGCTCGACCTTGAGTTCGAACACCGCGGTACCGCCCCGCACCGGCAACCAGGAATAACGATTGCCGGACGGGGTTTCCACCGCCACCAGGGCCTCGGCGTTCTGGAACGGGCTCTCCAGCACGAAGGTGGCGGTCTCACCCGGGTTATAGAGCTTTTTGTCGGTATCGACCTTGAATACCTTGCTGCTCGGCTTGGACCAGGCCACCGCCTGATCGCCGCCGGCAAAGAGGTCGAGACTCATCACCTGGGTGCGACCCAGCCGGTCCTGGGACTCGAGTTCCACCAGATAGACCCCGGCCTCGGCGATGGGCAACTTCAGCTTCATGGGCTCGGCGGTACTCACCAGGTTGAGTTCCTGGACCTTCTCGTCCACCGTCTCGGTGACATAACGGGCGACCCCGTCGGAGAAATCACTGACCCGCAGATGGGAGTGCCAGCGCCGATGCAACAGCCGCAGCTTGAACGCCTGCCCGGCGAGAGGTCGTTCGTCATGTCCCAGCACCAGTATCTCCGGCTCCAGCTCCTGTGCCCGCTCCAGATAACGGGGCAGTTTCAAGCCGAGGACGAAGGGCGGCAAAGCGAGAACACGCCTGGTGTTGGAGACGGTCTGGTCGTCCGCCCCGGTGAGGGTGGCTTCGACGAAATAACTCCTGGGCTGGGCGCTGGGATCGGCGGTGGGATCGATGCGAATGCTGGAGGTCCCTTCGGCGTCGGTGACCTCCGCCTGCTGCTGGGCGGCCTTGGCCTCGAAGCGCGCGTTGCGGGAGAAGCGGCTGTCCGAGGAGAAGAAAAAGCCTTCCCGGCCCTTGGGCTGCCAGGCATAGGGGAACTGGGTCACCCGCCAGGAGACGGGTCGACCGGCCACCCGTCCGCCGGCGTAATAGGTCGCGGTGAGCCCGACCTGGAAGTCCTTGTCCAGAGGCACCCGATCGGGGACATGGAGGTTCACCTCGAATTCCGGCACCCGGTAAGCCTCGACCCGGAAGGGCTGATCCGGCGAGCGCCAGGAACCGCCGCCCGGCGGCACACCTTCGACATGGGTGTTGTACTCGCCGGTGGGGATGTCCTTCTCCTGAAAGACATGGAAGAAGCTGCCGGCTTCGTTAATGGTCAGCGGATAACGCCATTGCAGGCCGCCGGGCCCATCCACCACCAACGCCGGTTTTCCCAGGGCCAGGAGTCTGAACTCACCGTGGTGACGCTCGCGCAGATAGCCCTTGATGTAGACCTTGTCCTCCGGACGGTAGACCGGACGTTCGGTGAAGACATGGGCCAGATATTCGGGCCGTGGCACTCGGTAGCCCAGATCCTCGAAGGCCCATTGCAACCAGGTCGCGGAATCGGACGACCAGGCATTGTCGGCGAAAACCTCAGGCGACCGGCTGGGATCCAGGACCAGGACATCCCCGGCCTTCTCCACGCTGATGCGCAACACCCGGGCCTGGTGACCACGGCTCTGGAGACCCGGGGCACGCCAGGTGAAGCTGCCGTCGGCCAGGGTCGAGCCGGAGGCCAGGTTGACCCAGGCGTTTTCCTGTCCCCCTTCGACCCGGATCGAGGCGCCGGCGATTGGGGCCCCCGTCCGCAACGAGGTGACATAAAAACGCACGGCGTCCGGTTCCTCCATGGTGGTCAGGGAGAGGTCCGTGACCTGGGCCCGCAGCCAGAGACGTTCCGCGCCCTTGCCGAGGGCCCGCAGCCCGACGAGATAATGACCAGGGGCGTCGGGACCCGAGATGCGGGCCAGATGCTCGGCGATATCCAGCCCGAAACTCGCGGCCCCGCCCTGTCGGGTCAGGGGCAGATCCACCAGGGTGGACACCAGGGGGGTACCCAGGGCGTTGATCTGCTCCAGTAATTGCTGTTGGTTGATGGTGCCGACCGCGGTAAAGGGCACCGGCGTCTCTCCCGGCCCCGGCGGACGCTGGCTTTCGTCCTGGGTCAGAAAACGATCCGGGAAGGGCCAGAAGGAGCGATCCAGGGGATCGATACGATGAATGCGCAGATCCAGTCGCTCCTGGCCCCGGCCTTCGACCGGCAGTTGTTGCGGACCATGACGTTCCATCACCCCCTGGCCCTTGCCCCAATGCAGATAGGGAGAGCGGATGGGGAAATAGAAATAGAGTTCGCTTTCTCCCGCCATCTCCAAGGGCCGACCCTGGGTGTCCTTGAGGCCGCTACCCGGGGTAAGGAGCAACTGATAGAGGCTGTCCCATTTGAAATCGCCGCGGATCTCCAGAGTGTTCCCCGAGATCTGGAAGTCCAGTTTCTCCACCGGCGGAGAGAGATGCACCAGGCTCCGCGCCGCCACCGCATCCACCGCCGCTGGTTGGGCGGAAAACTCCAGGGTTAACAGCCGTTCGCTATACCCCGCGTTGAGCGCCTGATCACGACCGTAGCGACTGCCGGCCAGCGCCACCGGATAGCGGTTGTAGCCGGAACCCATGCGCTGCACCCGGAAGGGGGCCGCGGTCGAGAAGCGGTACTCGGCGAAAAACCGCCCTTCGTCCTCGGCGGCGGAGAGGCGCAACCCCAGACTCACCTCCAGGCCAAAGGGGATGGGGGTGGCGAGTTCGAGCACATAACTCGCCGGGTCCGCCAGGGTGCGTCGCTCCAGTACCTTGACGCGAAAATCCTCGGCGCCCAGGGTGCGCACCTTTTCCTCCCCGAGACCGGGCAGCGGACGCAACTCGATCCGCACCATCTGTGCCAGCGCCTCCGCCGACAGCGGTTCGGCAAAGCTCAGGGTGATGGCCTCGATCGGCGTCAGTCCTGTGGCGCCGGGAGAGGGAATCAATTGCTGCGGTGCCTCCATCAAGGTCAGCAACTCCCCGCTACGCTCGCCGGCGGTCCAGGTGAAACGGCTCAGCGGTGGCCAGGGATCGGCGGGGCGAAACTGGAGCGTACGCGCATCCAGCCAGACGAAGGCCCCGGGATGGGACGGCTGCAGACGGACGAATTGTTCCGGATGATCTTCCGGTGCCCCGGCCCGGCCGAGATCCCGGTCAAAGAACAGGGTGAGGGCATCCCAGCGGCGTAAAAACCGATCCGGCACCACCAAGGTGCCCGTCGGCACCGAGGCGGGACGCACCCAGGTCCCCGAGGGCGGCGACTGCGCCGCCGCCGGTCCCTGTAGCAGCCAGGACAACAGACATCCGAGTATCATCAACCAGGCTTTCATCGCCCGCCCTCCCCTTGCTTAGCCAGTTCCAAATAGGTGCGGATCACCTCCTCCGGCGGTCCGCTTCCAGGTTGTTGCAAGCCGACCAGCGCCGGCCGGATACGCAGGGGTCCCCCCTCCGCCGGGGCCGACACCAAGAGTACATAGTCTCCGGCCGCCAGTTCGTGCCGCTGCACCACGCCGGTGCCCAGGGTCGCGCCTTTGATATCCAGGAGTTCACAGCTTGCCCGGTCGGGTATGGCCCGCACCCCGACCCCAAGGGGGGAGGACTGGGACAAACGGAAGCGGAAGGCCCGCCCACCGCCGGGAGGCAACAGCACCTCCGACCCCAGCCCCTCACCGATATCGATCAGAGGGAGAGCGGCCAATTCCAGATAACCACTGAGCTGACCGCCGGCCAAGGCCCGCAGGTTCAGCTCGGCCCGCCCGGCGGGGAGATAGAGATTCACCACCCCGCCCGCGGGTTGCAGCCAGTGTCGTTCGCCTCCCGGCAGACGGACGCCCAATTCGGCGCCCACTTCCGTGGTGACCCGCAACAACATCCCCTCCTTGGGTTCCAGCACCAAGCCCTGGGCCGATCCTTGGAGTTTGTTGCGGGATGGGATAGCCACCGCCTGGGTCGGCGAACCACCCACGGCCTCTTTTTGCCATTGCACGCTGAGCAATCCGGGGGCATGGGGTACCCAGAGGATACCGCCGCCGCCCTTGAGCTGAATTCGGTTTCCGGTACTGATGGCGCCCTCGGCGGAGAGAAAACGGCTCTCCTGCGCCGCCCCCCGGATCTCCAGGGTTCCGGTCCCGGCAGCCACCTGCAGGCGCTGGGTCCCCGAACTGGGCAGGATAGCCTCGAAGCCATGCTCGGGCGTGAGCTGTTGCACCTCGGTCAAGGGCAACAGCTCCAGGCTGAAGCGTGGGGCCTCCGCTGTTCCCGGGAGCAGATAGAGAAGGTTGGCGGCGGTATCGAAGGACTCGCTCAAGGCCTCGGCTCCACCCCCATGCAGACTCGACACCGAGTCTCCCGAGATCAGCGCCGCCGCCACCCCCGGGGTGGCCGCGATGCGGAGACGCTTGGCCCCGGGCGGCAGGCTGAAGGACTTGACCTCCCCGGCGAGCAGATCACCATCCAGCATCCCGAAGCCGAGTCCCTGGGCCTGGGGGCGAGGATAGGCCAGGCGCCGCACCTGCACATCCGTGGTCTGGCCTTCACCCGGCCAGACTCGTACCGCTGTCCGCCCTTTCGTCAGCCTCAAGGTCAGGGCCTCGGTACCGGCCAGGGTCTGGGCGGCGACACCCTGGTCAGCCAACCCAGCTACCAGAGGCTGTCCCAGGGCCGCCTTGGCGCGGACCAGCACCAACCCGGGAGACTCCAGATCCATCACGGCGGGACGCTCGGGGGCGATCTCAAGTTGCAACGGTGCGTCGTTCAAGGTGATCCGCTCCATCTTCAGGCGTGCTCCAGCCGCAGGGGCTTCCGCCATCAGCCAGAGATCCGTTCCCGCCGTAGCCGTCAGATGACCGGGGTAGCTCATCAAGGGCTGCCCCGCCGCCCTGGCGACTCGTATCCCCTCGGGCGCGAGACGGAAGCTCCCCGGCGCCGACAGACGGACATGGGTCACCGCCACCCCAAGACCGGGGATGGGACTGAGTTCCAGGCCCCGGCTCAGGGCCTCTTCCGTAGTGGCTTGTCCGGCCACCGCCACGGCCACCTCCGCCGGATAACCGCGACGATCCAGGGACCAGAGACGTAGACGGACCTGTCCCGCCACAGGCAGGGCCAGTGCCAGACGAGGCCTGAGGCCAGTATCGCCGGCGAGAGGATACCAGTCGCCGTTGCGCTCCACCTCGAGAGCCAAGCCCAGACTTTCCTTGGATTGCGCCCCCACGACCAGGAGTTCACCGCCCGAAGGCAAGGACAGGGGCAGGATCTGCACCTCCCGACCCAGGTTCAGGCTACGGGTGAAGGGGAGATCCTGGGTCGTCGTTTTCACCCCGGGTCTGGCCTCCAGGCGCACCAGGGTCTTCGCGGAACGGGTCCCCACCGGGTCCACCACCAGACTGTAGTCACCGGGCGCCAGCAACTGGGCGAGATGGAAATTCCAATCCCCCAGGCGATCATCACTGGCGGCGATCAGCCTCCCATCGGCGTCCAGCAAACGGGCGCGCACATCCGCCGTACCCAGGGAAGTCAGCTCTACCAAGCCCCTGGATCCCGCAGGACCGTCCTCCGCCCCCTTGGCGTCGACCAGCCGGGAGGCGCCGACCGCCACTGTGATCTTGGCCGGGGCCTCGATGTGCTGGCTGGTTCCCGGCACCAGGGCCTGGGGCCGCACCTCCAGGGCATAGGGCAGCCTGTTGTTGACCCTGGAGGCCACAAGCTCGATACGATATCGCCCCTCGGCCAGCCGGCCGTTCCAACCCCGGCGTGGGGCCAGGCTTCCCACCTCGGCCTTCTCCCCGTCCAGCCTCAGCAGCCGTCCGCTCAGATCGCCATCCAGTTGGATCCTGGTCTCGACCGCCGCCGGGAGGACAAAATCCCAACGATCAGGGAGCCGCTCGGCCCCCTTGTCCGGCTCCAACCAGAGATACTCGACCCGGGTGTTCAACGCCAGTTGGTGCGGGCCGTGCCCCTGGCGTTCGACGGGAAGCGGGATGGGCTCCAGCAGGCTCACCCGACGGCTACCGACCGCCTCGGGCAGGATCAGCAAACGATAGCGCCCAACGGCAAAACGCCGTTGCAGGTCCGAAGGGATACCCAGGGCCTCCTGGGGCCAAGCATCCGCATCTTCGAGTCGGTAGCGGAAACCTTTCCTCAATCCCAGGGTACGCAATCTGTACTCCCCGGCCCGCTGGATCTCGATGTCGTAGGCCAATCCCTGAGCGGATCGCAGCTCGGCCCGGGCCGGGATCTCCTCCGTCAGGGTGCCTCCGGAGACCAGTTCCCCTCGACTCAGTCGCAATCCCAGGTGACCGGCGGAACGGCCCAGAGTCGTGACGGTGACTTGATAGTCGCCGCTGCCGAGATACTGATCGATGAGAAAATTCCGTCCACTGCCGCCGCTCTCGGCGGTGGCGATCCTGGGTTGCAGGCGATTGCGCAGAATCCCCTGGGTAGCGAGCAATCCTGTGCTTTCGAGACGATAGAAGCCCGGCTGGTCGATGCGCAGGGCGAAGGTGCGGCTCGATTCCTTGCCCAGATCGAAGAACTGGGGTTGAGCCTCGCTGACTTCGAGAAAACGCGGTAACTCCGCTAGCGCCTTGGCCGGCAGGGGCGGCAGGGGGACATCCGCCGCCAACCGCTGGGGCAGAAAACCGAGCGCGGCCAGGGCGACCTGCTGACCGGAGTGGCGGATCACCACCCGATGGACCCCAGGCGTGACCTTGGGCTGGGTGGCCCAGGGTGCGCCGTCGACCGCCAACTCCAGGGCGACGCCGGATTCGTCCAGGGCCTGGAGGCTGCCGTTCTCGCTGACCTTGAAAGGCACCTCGACTGTTTTCCCCGGCTCCAGGCTCAGCGGCAGCGGCGCACTCAGATCCAACGGCAAGGGACGCACCACTATACCGGCCTTGACCTCGGGCTGGCGATTCAGGAAGAGCCCATAGCTCGAATCGGCCAGGAGCTCGATGGTGGAGAAACGCGCCGACGCCTGGAGTGGAGGTGATTCGGGCGCCGTTGTGGTCGCCCCCTTGGTCTTGGCGACCTGGGAGAGACCGAGCTGGGCCACACCCGGGTTGTCCGCCTTCACCTCCAGCACATAGTAGCCAGGGTTGAGATCCCACACCGAACCGCCCCGCCGCCAGCCCGGCGGCTGGTAATCCTTGGGCGGGGAAAGATGGAAGGGTTCGAGGATATGGCGGGCCTCCACTCCGGAAATATCCACCCGGTACCGCCCGGCCTGCTCAACGCGGAAAAACAGGCTCAGAGGCCCGGTCAGATTGACGCGCCTGGACCAGGACGACTCGGCTCCGATCTTGAACGCCTGGGCGGCCAGGGGCTTTTTCGGCGCCTCCCCCTGATGCGGATAACGGACCAGCAAGGCAGTGGCATCCACCGAGTCTTCCGGATGACCGGCATGCAGGGTCGAGATCCAATATTTGCCGTTGCCCTCGAAGCGGTAGAACTCCTCGTAAGTGAAGTGCTGCAACACAAAGGGCTGGCCGGCGGCGGCGCGAAGGCTTACCAGGCGCCATCCCTGTGGCCGTTTTTCCACTTGCAGCTCGGCCACGGGGCGGCGGGATTCCTTCTCGATGCGGGCGACAACGCCCTGAGCCAGCAGCGGGGGTGGGGTTTCGGTGGCCGTGGTGTCTTCGCTCTCCTCTTCCGTGGCGCCTTCCTCCCCTTCCGTGGCTTCGGCGTTCTCCTCCTCGCCCGTTGCCTCTTCTCCTTCCGCCTCGGTGTCCTCCTCCGCTTCCCCCTCTTCCCCAGTCTCCTCGGCCTGGTCCGCGGCCGGCTGGTTCTCCTGGGTAAGGGTCGGTGGCAAGGGGTTGGCCTCGTCATAGTCCGCCACCATCAGCTCGGCGGGGCGCGACTCGGGCAATTCCAAGCGGAGATAATTTGCGCTGGCGGGTACCAGCCAGCGATCCAGGCCGAAGGGATTCATTTGGTAGCGGGTCCGCCCTTCCGCGGCCAACCTGGGGATCTCCCAACGCAGATAAAAAGGTTGCGGCTCGGCCGCTCCAGTCTGCCCCGACGGCTTCACCGACCAGGGTTGAGGCGGACCACCATAGGCGGTCAGGCGATAGAGACCGGGCTCCAGCTCCGCCGCCAAGCGGATCGAGGTCAGGGGTTGGCCGGGACTGGGTTCGAGAGACTCGGTCTGTACCCGGGTCTCCACCAGCCAACTGCCGTCGCGCCAGAGCCCGAGTTCCCGCAGGCTGCGTCCGGTCGCCTCCAGATAGACCCAACGCCGGGCCGTGATCTGGAGCCAATAGGAGCGCTGTTCCAGATCCGCCAGGGTGTCGCTCACCAGCTTGTATTCCACCAACTGGGGAGCGGGGTCGTTGCGCTCGCGGAAAGGTTGGACGCTCAGCTCCGCCTGGCCCATCGCCTTGTCATGACCACGGGTGAGCAGGCGATATTCGCCCACATCGAGAAAGAGATCCAAGCGCCCATCCCGCTCCCCGGGCTGCCCATCAGGGGTTTTCGGCCCCGTCATGCGGTCGACCAGTTGCAGTTGCACCCCCTGTCCAGCCTTCGCCCTGATCGAGTAGCGACCGAAGCTCGGGATCCTCACCAGGGCCTTGGCCTCTCCCCGCGGCTCGACCTTGGCAGGGATCACCTCGGCCTTGATCCTTTCCTCAACGACAGGCGCCGAACCGAGGGGAAGAGGACCCAGGGCCAAGGCCAGCAAGACACCGATAACCCCAAGGATCTGAAAGCGAGGGAACAATCGGGCGGACATGACAACCCCCTTGGCAGTCGACGGAAAGAAGAGCGGAGAAATGACGGCTTGAGCGCGGAAGGATGCCGGGGTTGTTCACCCCCGGTCAGCCCGACCGGCACGAAACATGGCTATAAGCTTATCCCCTTTGCGGGAGTTGCCAAGCGGAAAATGCACTCCTGTAGGGAGCAAATAAACTGTCCGGTGTTGTAGCACATGATCTGTCCGGTGTAGTGGGTGCCGAGGAGGTACCCGATGAACCGAACGAAACTGTTACAGGAGATCCGGAAGATG
>JBPOHE010000050.1:0-11318 GCA_052035915.1 Pseudomonadota bacterium | reverse complement strand
AATTTGCTCCGTCTCGATACCTCCCGTAAGGGCGGCATCCACACCCGCCGCATCTTGGCCGCGTCTTCTGATTCCTATCGCGCCAACCTCCTCGGGCTTACGTTACTTTGATGCGATTGCCCTGGGCTGGTGTTGAGGCGCGAAGCGCTGAAACCCAGCTTCTCAGTAGCTGGGATTCGCTTCGCTCATCGCCAGCCTACCCCATGGCTTTCAGGCGGGTTCGAGCGCCAGTCTCTCACCTGTCGATGGCGGAAACCCTAACAGGAATTGGTATTACCACGTCCTGTGATCCTACCCGTCCACTCGGAAGCCGGAAAGGTATTGAGAGAGATGATGTCTTGTCGTTCTCGAATCCTGCCATGCGGCTCTGTGTCATAATTACCGGCTTTGGTTCAGGGGATGGTTGCGGGGGATGTCCTGTTCTCGGTCCGGCGAAGAGCCTCTTTGGGTGCCCTGGCAACGCCTGTGTCGGGGGAGGATTCCGCTTCATATCCATTCCTGGTTGGGCGAACAGGGATCTTTGACCAAACGGGTGATCGGCGCCTGTGATGGCCGTTTCCGTGTGCGTCTGTTGAGCCAGTCCTGGGGACAGCCCCTGCTCAGCGAGCGCCGGGGACTCGCCATGGCGGCCAGGGAACGGGCCTTGGTCCGCCAGGTGCTCCTCCTGTGCGATGAGGTGCCCTGGGTCTATGCCCGCACCATCATCCCGGCCAGCCATCTCCACGGCAAGACGCGGCGTCTTGGCCGCCTCAAGGAACGACCGCTCGGGGCCGTGCTTTTCGCCAGTCGTGGCGTGCGCCACGGCGAGATGGAGGTGGCCCGGCTGCTGGCCGGTCATCGGCTTTACTCGGCCGCCGCCGCTCAGCTGGCGACCAGTCCCCCGGCGCTTTGGGGACGCCGCCGGCTCTACAGCTATGGCGGCAAGACCCTGTTGGTAAACGAAATCTTCCTTCCTCCCCTGGTGGAGATGACGGGAGAGCGGCCATGAATACAGAGCTCAAGACCACTGAACTGATCCCGCAACCGCCGACCTGGCTGGAGCGCCTGAGGCGCTACGCCCTGTTGGTGCGCCTGCATCGCCCTATCGGCATTCTGCTGTTGCTCTGGCCCACGCTCTGGGCGCTCTGGATCGCGGGCGAGGGGCGACCGCCCTGGCGGGTGGCGCTGGTGTTCATGTTGGGGGTGGCCTTGATGCGTTCCGCCGGATGCGCCATCAACGACTTCGCCGACCGGAATTTCGATGGCCATGTCGCCCGCACCAATCAGCGTCCCATTCCCCTTGGGCTGGTGAAGCCCGCCGAAGCCTTGGGGGTGTTTGTCGTCCTGAGTCTCCTCGCCTTTGGTCTGGTGCTCTTCCTCAACTGGCAGACGATACTGATGTCGATTGCGGGACTGGCCCTGGCGATGGTCTATCCCTTTACCAAGAGATACACCCAATGGCCCCAGGCCGTGCTGGGGTTGGCCTTCGGTTGGGCGGTCCCCATGGCCTTCATGGCGATCCTGGAAACCCTGCCCCCGACCGCTTGGCTGATATTCGTCGCCACCCTGATCTGGGCCATGGTCTACGACACCGAATACGCCATGGTGGATCGAGAGGACGACCTCAAGATCGGGGTGAAATCCACCGCCATCCTCTTCGGGCGTTTCGATCGACTGGCGGTGGGAGGGCTCCAACTGAGTTTTCTGGGACTCATGCTGGCGGTGGGGTGGCTCGCCGACCGAGGGGTGAGTTATTACCTCGGTCTCGGTCTGGCCGCCCTGATGTTCCTGCGCCAGCAATATCTCATCCGCCATCGGGAACCGGCCGGCTGTTTCCGTGCCTTTCTGGACAACAATCCGCTCGGCATGCTGATCTTTCTCGGCTTGCTGCTGGACTATCGTTAACTTCCGTCCGTAGCCCGGGATCATGCGGTTGCCTGGTCTTGGGGCTTGGCGGACCCGGGTCCGCACCAACATACCGCTGACCCGCCCGACGACGGCCAGCGGTTCGGGTATGCGCGTCGAACCCTGAACGGAGAATCTTGCCCTTCAAGAGAGCTCCAGCCGTCGCCTCCCTGATGCGGCGGTTCGAATCAAGACACCTCCAAGGCCGCGAGTCGGGATTTCCAAACGACTTGCGGGACGAAGACCGGATACTGATTCCCGTCAATCCCCGAACCCAATGGATTTGTTATAAAAACACAGCCACTTATGGCTTGTGGTAAGGCGTTTGTAATATTTTGGCAATATTCTGATGCACCGCGAAAGGGTTGCGGCGAGAGCCCAGCCTGACGGCTTCGTCAGACAAGCGCGGAATGCCGTGCGGAAAGCCGTCCTTGGCCTGCCACGCCTCCAGGAATGATTTCAGGTTTCTTACGCCATTGATCAACGGAGAATAGCATGCGATCCACGAACCCCATTGCCGCCTTGTTCGGCAAATCGCCGTTCAAGCCGCTTCAACAACATATGCGCATCGTCACCGAATGTGTCGCCGAGGTGCCGGGTCTGTTCCAGGCCCTGGTCGAGGGCGACGCCGCCGCCCTCGAGGCGCAGAAAAACAAGATTTTCGCCAAGGAGCACGAGGCGGACGATCTCAAAAACGATCTCCGCGGCCATCTGCCGAAAAGCCTCCTGATGCCGGTGGATCGGCGCGATCTCCTTGAGGTGCTGGGCATGCAGGATTCCATCGCCGATGTCGCCCAGGACATCGCCGGTCTGCTGGTGGAGCGCCGGATGGAGGTCCCCGCCGACATGGCCGAGCCCCTGATGAGGTTGGTGGCGCGCTGTGTGGATGCCTGCGGACAGGCGCACAAGATCATTGAGGAAATCGACGAACTGGTGGAGATGGGGTTCCGCGGTCGCGAGGCCGATCAGGTCGAGGCCATGGTCGAGGAGTTGAACAAGATCGAGGACGACACCGATATCATCGGCATGGCCCTGGCCCGTACCCTGTTCGCCCAGGAAGACAGCTTGAAACCGGTCTCGGTGATGTTCTGGTACCAACTCATCCAATGGGTCGGCGACCTGGCGGATTATGCCGAAAAGGTCGGCGACCGGCTGCGCCTGCTCATTGCGCGCTGATAACCCGCGATCGGCCAACCTTCGGGTGACCGGGCCGCCTTCGAGGCTCGAGGTGGGCCGCGGGCATCACGACTCAAACAACCTATAGGAACCGACCATGGAAATCATCACTCAGAACTATACGATCTTTTACGCCCTCGCCATCATCTTCGGTTTGTATATGACCTGGGGCATTGGCGCCAATGACGTCGCCAACGCCATGGGGACCTCCGTCGGCTCCGGCGCCATCACCATCCGCCAAGCCATTATCATCGCCGCCTTCATGGAGTTCGCCGGCGCCTATCTGGCTGGTGGAGAGGTGGCCGCCACCATCTCCAAGGGTATTGTGGATGCCAAGGTCTTCGCCCCTCATCCCGAGCAATTGGCGTACGGGATGCTTGGCGCCCTCTTTGCCGCCTCCATCTGGTTGATGGCGGCCACTGCCAAGGGCTGGCCGGTATCCACCACCCACACCATCGTCGGTGCCGTCGTCGGCTTTGCCGTTGCCGGCGTCGGTTTCCATGCGGTGCAATGGGGCAAGATGACGGAGATCGTCGCCAGTTGGTTTATCTCCCCTGTGGCCGGCGGCCTCGTGGGTCTCTTGTTGATGCTGAGCATCCGCAAACTCATCCTCAATACCCCGGATCCCATTGCCCAGGTGCGCAAGTGGGGACCCTTCTACGCCTTCCTGGTGGGCTGGATCGTTTCCTCGGTGACCGTGTTCAAGGGACTCAAGCACGTCAACATCCACCTCAACGACACCGAGGCCACCCTTCTCTCCATCCTGTTCGGTATTGTCGTGGCCATCATAGGTAAGGTGATGATGGGCCGCATCCAGATCGATACCAGGGCCGATAAGGAATTCCATTACGCCAGCGTGGAGAAGTTGTTCATCCCCATGATGGTGCTGACCGGTTGTTCCATGGCCTTCGCCCATGGTTCCAACGATGTCGCCAATGGTATCGGTCCCATGGCGGCCGTTATCGGCCTGCTCGACAGCGGCGGTCAGATCGGCGCCAAATCCCCGGTCGCCCCCTGGATGCTGTTTGTGGGCGCGATCGGCATCGTGATCGGTCTGGCGACCTATGGCTACAAGGTGATGGCCACCATCGGCCACAAGATCACCGAACTCACCCCCACCCGGGGCTATGCCTCCACCCTGGCGGCGGCGGCTACCACGGTATTTGCTTCCGGCCTCGGCCTGCCGGTGTCCACCACCCACATCGCCGTAGGGGCCGTGATCGGGGTGGGTATCGCCCGGGGGATAGGCGCGATTGATCTGCGGGTAGTGGGCGGGATCGTCATCTCCTGGTTCATCACCGTTCCCATCGGCGCCGCCCTGGCCGCCTTCATGTTCTACCTGTTGAAGGCGATCTTTTCCTGAACCTCTCCATCTCATCGCCAAGCGGCCCCGAGCGGCCGCTTGTTCCTTTCGGATCGGGTTTGGATCCATCCGCGATGCCTTGCCCGGAGCTGTCCGGGTACGCTTTGCAGCCGATCCTTGCTGTGCGCCATACCCATGGCGTGGCCTTTCCGGCGGAGGTCGGTTTTCGCCAGATCCTGGTGACCGGCCCGCCGGGTGTCGGCAAGAGTACCCTCGTCGCTCGCATCGGCGGCTGGTCCGAGGAAGGCTATCTCGATCTGACCCAAAAAAAATGGTGGACCAGCCAGGCGCTTACCCTGCGTCCGCGGGAAATCCACCTGGGCTTTCCTTTCATTGGCTTCGCCAAGGCCCTGGCGGTGTTCGATCAGGAGTGGTTGGCCGGCTCTCCACCCCCGCGGCTGGAGTGTGAGCGCATCCGCTTGCCGCCACCGAAGCGATTTTTTTTCAATCCCGATTGGTATCGGCGTTATGTCTTCGAGTTCTTGCTGCCGCCGGAGGAATTGGTGTTCCGTTGGCGCACCGAGCGGGCCCGACTCGGCACCCATCCGGTGGACGCCCATCTGACCCTGGAGGTGGTGCGCCAGCAGATCCAGGTCTATCGTCGGATAGCCTTGTATCTGCACCATAATGGTCTCCATGTCTATATCCGTCAGGGTATGGACGCCTCTCCCATGGCCATCATCGAAACTGGTCCCCATCCAGAGTGAATACGACCCACCATTGGTTGACGCGCAAGCTATCAAGTCTGCTCGGCCGACTGCGGGCCTTGTTGGCTGGTATCGGGCAATGCCGTCACCTCAGATTACGGGAGACCTGTCCCCTGGTAGGCGGCAAGGTGAGGGTGCCCTTCGAGGGCTTCCCGATTCAGATCCTGCTCGGCCCGGAGGAGAAGCGGCTGCATCTCTATCCCGAAACCCTGCTCCAGGGCGAAATGGGCGATGCTGGCCCGCGCCGTTTTCTCATCGTCGACCCCGAGAATTATTTTTCCCGCATCAGCGGATTCTTGCGTCTTTCCTTCGGGGAACGACTGATCCTGGGGCGGGCGGACGCCGGGCAGCAGGCCATCTTCGCCTATCCGCCGACGGTGGAAGAACATCATCTGCTGCTGATCCATGACGGCGATGCCATCGTCTTTTGCAATCTGACCCCTTCCCCTACCTGTATCTCGCCCTTGTTGGACGACGCCAAGTCGAACCGGCTCGGCAAACTCCAGCGCCTGCGCGAGATTTTCGGCGGTCCGATCGAACCCCTGGGGCAACAGGAGGCCATGGCACTCATCGAGCAGGTGATCGAGATCACCGCCGAGGATGCGTTTCGCCCGCGGGACGATCGCGGCCTGCCGGGTGGTCTGCTCCAGTTGCCCGAGGCCATCACCCCCATCCTGGTCGCCGATCTCCATGCCCGGGTAGACAATCTGCTCACGGTTCTGAGTCAGAATGCCTTCCTCGATGGGCTCGAAGACGGCAGCGCCTGTCTCATCATCATCGGCGATGCGGTACATTCCGAGCTCGACGGCGAGATGGAGGCGATGGAGACCTCGATGCTGATCATGGATCTGATCTTCCGGCTCAAGCGGCGTTTTCCCACCCGAGTGTTCTTTCTGCGTGGCAACCATGATGCCTTCTGCGAGGACATCGCCAAGGACGGCATTCCCCAGGGTCTGCTCTGGGCCAAGGCCCTGGTCGAGACCAGGGGTAAGGCCTATCTACAAGCCATGGAGCGCTATTACCAGCTCATGCCTTACGTGGCCTGTTCCCAGCGCTTCATCACCTGCCATGCCGCCCCGCCGAAGGTCAAGATCAGTCCCGGGATGTTGGTGGACCTCCACCGTTATCCGGGCCTGATCCTGGATCTGATCACCAACCGCATGCAGCGCCCGAACCGGCCCCAAGGCTATACCAGGGGCGATGTGCGGCGGTTCCGCAAATCCCTGGGGCTCGATCCCGAGGTCCCCTTCATCGTCGGCCATACCCCCCTCGACCGCATCGATACCCTGTGGCTGGATGTCGGTGGATTCCGCCATCACCACATCCTCTACAGCGCCAATCCCGAGCAAGTCGGGGTGTTCACCCGTATCGGCGACACCATGGTGCCGCTGCGTTACCAGGTCGAGCCTTTGCGGCATCTCCTCAACGAAACCCTGGGGCAGGTGGAAAGAGCGGCGATGACCACGCCGACGGACGACGGAACCGCGCCCCTTCCGCTCGATTGGCCGGTTTCACCGAATCTCTCCCGTCTGCTGACCTAGAGACGGCGAGTCGGTCGGATCGGTGCCGGTTTTGCTACGATCCGGGGGCTGCAGGCGGGCAGGAGGACGCTCTTGGTTCCTTGCCACCCGGGCCAGGGGCGGCTGGTCGGACGGTTGGGCTGCGGCGTGAAGACGGCGGCCGATGTCGCCAAGCACCTGCGAGAGTTGCTGCCGCTCAAGGTGAGCGAGGTGATGGATAGAGACCCCAAGACGGTGTACCCGGATACCCCCTTGTGGGAGGGCATTCGTCTGCTGGTTCAGCATGGCAGCCCCATCGACGTGCTGGAAAAGGCGGGTCAAAGGTTGGTGGGACTGGTGTCCTTGCAATCGGCGATCCGGGTACTGCTGCGGATGCTCGGGTAGGGGAAATCCAACCCTCCACGCTTGCGGGAGAGGGAGGGTCGCCTTGCGCACCCGATTGGGCCGGCGCCCGATCTGTGACCCGGTGGTGGCGCTCGCCCGGAATCGAGGCGGCAATGGAGTGCCGCCCTTGCTCATCCCGAAGGTCCGTCGGATCAGATCGAAGGCTCCAGGATGTGGGCTTTGGGGATCTGCTCGGCGAGCCTGGCGGCCAGGCCTTCCAGATCCTCGTAGCCTTCGAGGCGAATACCGCGACTGTTCTTGAGTCGCAGTTGGATATGTCCGAGCCGCTTGTTCCGGCGTCGGCGATAGAGCTTCATGGCGGCGACATCTTTGATATCGAGCTCGGTTTTGGCGCCACCAGTCCAGAACTGCACCCGGCCCGGATGAATCTCCACCCGGTGGTCCCGGGTCAGACGGAGATAGCGTCGGTGACGGTAGTAGTTGAAGCCATTGGCCAAGATCAAAAAGATGACTACCGACCGGCGTAGGGCGTCGTTGAAGTTGTCGGGATCTCTGTAACGCTCAAACTCGAGTACGCCGACCAGCGCCAGGCTCAGAATCATCCCCCAGAAAATGTTGCGTGTTCGCTCCCGCAGGGATTCCGCGCCGATGCGGTAGACATGGATCTGTTCGGGGTCCGTATTCATTTTCCACCTGCAAACCTCAATACACCCAAGCCTCCCCGGGGAAGGGGGTCAACTTGGCTAACCTGGCAAAGTGTACCCCGAACGCTTCCTTTCGTGGCGGGGCGAAGTACGAGGGTAATACCATTTCTCGATAGGTATTATCGATATTCGTAGGCTGGTGTTGAGGCGCGAAGCGCTGAAACCCAGCTTCTCAGTAGCTGGGATTCGCTTCGCTCATCGCCAGCCTACTCCATGGCTTTCAGGCGGATAAACTAATAGGAAATGGTATAACCCTTCACCCCCTTCTCCCGTCGGCGGGAAAGGAGCTGGCCGGTTCGCCTGTCGAGGCTCCCGGGCATGAGAGTTTTTACCCGGCTTTTTGTTCTCTAATAAAGAATAATAACCGCCAAAAATTGCGTAATTGTTCTCTGAAAAAGAACAAAACCGGCCATTTTCAGCCAAGGCCCGAAACCAAGCGAGCGCTCATCAAAACCGGGAAACCAACCGTTCAGACTCCATCGCCCCCTGGGGAGAGCGGAGAGCTGAACGCCTACCCTGGACATGGAATTGTCAAAGGGATTTGTCTATTTCCAGGCTCCCCTCAAGTTTTTTTCCAGCTTCATTGATCACCGTCAAGGGGTTGGAGGAAAGAGCAACCCCCCCTGGTTTTTGTAACATTCTTGTAAGAAAAAAGTAACAAAATTCGGCGCTTGGAAGGGGGGCAATGACTTCACCTCCAATCAGCCAGCCGTCGAGACGCTCTATCAAACTTGGCGGTATTTTATTTTGCGCCCGTAGTAACGCCCACGAAGGGGAACAGTATGTTCAACAAGATGATGCCGAAAAAAAATGAGTTCTTTGAGCAATTCAGCCTCCATGCGGAGCGTTGCGTCGCCGGCGCCGGGGCCGTCATGCGCTTGATGGGGCAGATAGGGAAATCGCCCGAAGAGGTCAAGCGCCTGATGCAGGAGGTCGACATGGCCGAGTCGAGCGGCGACCAGATCGAGCACGACACCATCGTCATGTTGCACAAGTCCTTCATCACCCCCATCGATCGCGACCAGATCCACATGGTCATCAGCGGCCTGGATAGCGTGCTCGACAAACTGCAGGACGTTGGCGAGTCGGTGATGATGTACGACCTCCAGCAAGCCACCCCCGAGGCTCGGGAACTGGCGGAACTGGGCGCGGACGCCGTCGACCGGGTGCGCAAGGCGGTCAACCTGATCGGCGATAGCGGTGAAGCCACCGCCGCCCTAAGTTTCTGCAAAGAGATCGACGAGATCGAATCCAAGGCCGACAAGGTGCTGCGCAACGGCATGTCGCGCCTCTTCCGTGAGGAACAGGACGCCCGGCAGATCATCAAGCTGCGGGCGATCTACCTGGTCCTGGAAGAAGTTATCGACGCTTGTGAATCCGTGAGCCACACGATCGAAGAAGTCGTCCTCGCCAACGCTTGAGGTACCCATGATGGAAGCTCAAGCTGCAGTACTCATCGGTACCTGGACCCTGGTCCTCCTCATTGCGGTGGCCTTGGCCTTCGACTTCATGAACGGGTTCCACGACGGGGCGAACTCCATCGCCACCATCGTGGCCACCGGGGCGCTCACCCCGAAACAGGCGGTGCTCTTCGCCGCCGCCTTCAACTTCGTGGCGATCTGGGTCTTCCAGCTCAAGGTGGCGGCCACCGTGGGCAAGGGCGTCATCGAACCCTCCTTCGTCGATCACTATGTGGTCTTCGGCTGTCTGGTCGGCGCCCTGGCCTGGAACATCATCACCTGGTATTACGGCATTCCCTCCTCCTCGTCCCATGCCCTCATCGGCGGTCTGGTCGGCGCCACCATCGCCAAGATCGGCGGCACCCAGGCCATCGTCTGGGGCAGCCTCTGGCAGTTGAAGGGATTGATCACCGTCGTCTCCTTCATCGTCCTCTCGCCGCTGATCGGCTTTCTCATCGGTGGCTTGTTGCAGGTAGGGACGGCCTGGGTGTTCCGCAATAAATCGCCACATCAGGTCGGGCGCTGGTACATGCGGGCCCAGTTGGTATCGGCGGCGCTTTACTCCCTCGCCCATGGCGGTAACGACGCCCAGAAGACCATCGGCGTCATATGGCTGTTGTTGATCACCGCCGGCGCCGGAGCGGTGCCCCTGATCGGGCATGTGGTGACCAAGGATGTCTCCACCCTGCCGATGTGGGTCATCTATGCCTGTTACTTCGCCATCGGTTGGGGCACCTATCTGGGCGGTTGGCGTATCGTCAAGACCATGGGTCAGAAGATCACCAAGCTGACCCCGGTGAGCGGTTCCAACGCCGCCCTGGGCGGCGGTATCACCCTGGGCATGGCGACCATGCTGGGTATCCCGGTCTCCACCACCCACACCATCACCGGCTCCATCTTCGGCGTCGGCAGCACCCGCGGCAAATACGCGGTGCGCTGGGGCCTGGCGGGCCGCATCATGATCGCCTGGGTGCTCACCATCCCGGCCAGCGGTCTGATCGCCGCCATCTTCTGGTGGATCGGCACCAAGACCTTCTAATCGCTTTCCATCCATAACTTGTTCCTGTTGATGCCGGCCTTGCGCCGGCATTTTTTTGCCTCTCGGGGCGCTCCTGCTATCCTCCCGGCTTCCCTCGTGACGCCATCGGATCCCCATCGCCATGCTCGACGCCCCATCCTCCCCCGGAGATATCCACCGCCTGCTCGCCATCATGGCCAAGCTCAGGGATCCCGAACAGGGTTGCCCCTGGGACCGCAGGCAGAGCTTCGCCACCATCCTCCCCTACACCCTGGAAGAAGCCTACAAGGTGGCCGACGCGATCGAGCGCCAGGCCATGGACGAGTTACGGGACGAACTCGGCGACCTGTTGTTTCAGATCGTTTTCTACGCCCAACTGGCCAAGGAGCAGGGCGAATTCGACTTCGCGGACGTGGTCGCCGGTATCTGCGACAAGATGATCCGCCGCCATCCCCATGTCTTTGCCGGGGCAAACTGGCAGGGAGAGACCGAATTACGACTGGCCTGGGAACAAGAAAAGGCGCGGGAACGGGCGGGCCGATCCCATCAGGGACTACTCGATGGCATTGCCCGCAGCCTCCCCGCGCTGGTGCGGGCGGACAAATTACAGCGCCGGGCCGCCCGGGTCGGTTTCGATTGGGAGGATATCGGCGGTGTTTTCGCCAAGGTCCGGGAAGAGATCGGCGAGATCGAACAGGAACTGGCCGGGGTGGCCCGTTCGCCGAGGCTGGAGCAAGAGGTGGGGGATCTGCTCTTTGCCTGTGTCAACCTCGCCCGGCACCTCCAGGTCGACGCCGAGCCGGCCCTCAGATCGGCCAATGGGCGCTTTGAACGGCGGTTCCGTCATATCGAAACCGGCCTCGCCGCCAGGGGGAAAAATCTAGCAGCCGCCTCCCCGGAAGAGATGGACGCCCTCTGGGAAGAGGCGAAGCGGCAGGAACACCCGGGTTGAGCGACCGCCGATAATGCCATCAGGCCGAGGGTGACCTCATACCATTTCCTATTAGTTTTTCCGCCTGAAAGCCATGGGGTAGGCTGGCGATGAGCGAAGCGAATCCCAGCTACTGAGAAGCTGGGTTTCAGCGCTTCGCGCCTCAACACCAGCCTACGAATATCGATAATACCTATCGAGAAATGGTAT
>JBPOHE010000078.1:0-4425 GCA_052035915.1 Pseudomonadota bacterium | reverse complement strand
TGGTAACCCATACCTTACCGGAGTTTTCGATGACCTCCCAATCGCGCCCCTCGGGTGCCCCGCATGCGGGGCACCCGAGGGGAACCAAACTACTCAGTTTCTTACACCACTTCCTGGGACACTACCCCGAGGAGGCGTCTATCATTCTTGAGCTCGCTATCCCTCTGCTCGACCTAGCCGCGGGCTCGCATGTGCGCGGCCTCGTCGGGGCCACCGATCCCTACGAGGCCGTACGCGAAGCGCTCGAACGCGAGCCTTACGACGAAGTCATCGTATCGACGCTCCCTCAGCGGGTCTCCCGCTGGCTGCACCTCGACCTTGCCCACCGGATAGCCGGTCTCGGGGTGCCCGTGAGCGTCATCACCGCCGAGCAGAGCGAGCCAAGCCATAAGTCCCGCTGAGCGAGCGAATTGCACCGATCGGAAAGGCGACAGCCCAATCCGCAACAGTCGTCGCGGGCAATCTCAAGGTGAAGGGTAGAGGGTTCTCCGTTCATGGGCCGCTATCCTGGCCATGAACGGAGAATCTCCTTGGTCGACGTGAGCTGACTAGAGCATGAAGCCGATGTCGCTACTGGGGAACTGGGCCAGGTTGGGGAAGGCCAGGGCCAGTTCGGCGTCTGTGGCGCCGAACCAGCGGCCCAAAGTGGCGCCGAACTGGGCGGTGGCGATCTTGGGGATCCAGACCCCGCGGTTGTTGGCGTCGTCCGGGCCCGCCAGGGCGAGGGTCGGTATCTGTCCGTAGATACCGCCCCGTACCGCGCCGCCCAGCACCAGATGGTGATTGCCCCAGGCATGATCGCTGCCGCTGCCGCTGGGTTGCAGGGTGCGACCGAACTCGGATTGGGTGAAGCTGGTGACCTGATCCGCCAGTCCCGCCTCCTGGGTGGCGTCGTAGAAGGCCGCCAGCGCCTGGGAAAGGGTGGAGAGCAGGTACCAATGGTTCCAATCCTGGGAACTATGGAGATCGAAGCCGTCCAGGGAGCAGAAAAAGACCTGTCTGCCGGGGCCTTGCTGGGCACGCAGCCGGATCAGCCGCAGGGCTTCCTTGAGCTGGTTGCCGAGGGAGGTACCGGGAAATACCGTGGTCAAGGGTGTCAGGTTGCCGCCGGATTTGAGGGCATCGGAGAGAATCAGACCCTCGGCAATCTTCTTGTTGGCCGCCTGACGCATCAGGTTGCCACCGTCCTGCAAGAGGATGTTGTTGAGCGCCTGTCGGCGGATATCGGCGGCGGACTGGGGCCAGAAGCTCAGGCCGGAGAGGCCGAGATTGGTACCCGGCGGAATAACGTTACCGCCGGCGTCGAACCCTTGCAGGAAGAGCGCCGGTGACGACAAGGAGATGGCCGCCAGGCTGTCCGGGGTGTCGAAACCGTCTAGCAGGCGTCCGCCCCAGCCGGTGCCGTTGATCGTCGGCAGCCCGGTCTGGGCCTGCATGGTCTGATCCGAGTGGGAGAAGAGGTTAGTGGGCAACCCCTGTCCCTGAATCACCTCGGCCCGGGTCAGGGGACGCTGCAACATGCCGGTGTTGAGCACCCAGGCCAGGGCGCCCTCGGCGTAGATGGAGTTCAGCTCCGGCAAGCCGTAGTGCAAGGCGTAGAGGTTGCCGTTGGCGTCGGTGATGGGCGGCAACAACTTGTTGCCGCTGAGCGCCAGGCCGCCGCGCAGGCTCTGATAGGCGCTGTACCTGGCGCTGTCCATGGGCACGATGACATTGTTGCCATCGTTGCCGCCGTAGAGATAGACGCAGACCAAGGCCTTGTAGTCGCTGAGTTGGGCCGCCCGCGCCGGGCGATGGAGCCCCAGACCGCCGAGACCCAGGGCCAGACCCACGCCCAGTTGGAGGAACCGACGGCGACTGCTGAGATGTTGATGGTTCATGGCGATGCCTTCTTCACGGCTGGTTAGCGGGATACCGAGTATTCGCTGGAAATGGCAGCGAGATAGAGGGCGCCCATGGCCCGTTGCCAGTTGTCGGACAGGGCATTGGTCGCGGTCAGGAGTTGCTGCCGCAACTCCGGCGACATGCGACCCTGCAACAGGGTCTGGTTGACCTTTTCCACCAGGGCATTGGCATCCCCGGCCACCGAGGTGAAGGGGGTCAGGTTGACGCTGAAGGCCGAGCCGAGTTGCCCGCTGAGGATGTCATAGATGAAATTGGCGCGCTGGATGGCTAGCGCCGGGGTATAGATCTGGAACTCGGGCCCGTAGAGTTCAGGGTGACCCGGCAAGCCCGCCAGCGGCGAGTAGAAGCTGAACACCGAGTTCGGCGACAACACCAGCTCGCCGAGGTTGGCAAACAGATAAAGGAACATATTGGGATCGGTGATCTGGGCACCCAGTGCCCGTCCCAGGCCGATGATGTGCAGTACCGGATCCTTGAGGTGGCCGGTCTGGGAACCGGGGGCGGCGATGGCCTCGGCATCGGTCAGGACCGCCCTCAGCACCGCCGCCAGATCGCCGCGCACCCCTTGCCCATTGTTGACAAAGACATTGGCGACCCGGGTGATATAGGCCGGGCTGGGATTGCTGGTTATCAGGGAGCGGATCAGCCGGGTAGCGATGAAGGGCGGCACGTTGGGGTGTAGGAAGATATTGTCGAGCACGGCTTCGAGATCCTGTTCCACGCTCAGCCCCGCCGGTACCACCTGACCATCGAGCAGGGTCTTGGCGCCGGTGTCATGGTACGCCGGGCGCGCCTCCATGAAGCCGACGAAATACTCCCAGTTGGAGACGTTCGGGGTGCCGCCGGGTCGGGTGGGGTAGGTCCAGCCGGTGAGGGCGCGGGCCAGTTCGCGCACGGTCGTCTGATTATAGGTCGGGATCGGCTGGCCTTGGGCGTCCAGCATCAGGCTGCCGTCCTGGTTCAATTCCCAGAGACCGATGCTGAAGAGCTGCATCACCTCCCGGGGGTAGTTCTCGTTCGGTGAACTGGTGGCGCTGGCCTTCATGCTGTTGGCCAGGTCCAAAAATTTGCCCATGGTCGGGCTCAGGGTGACCTCCTTGAGCAGGGTGCGATAGTTGCCGAAGGCGTTGCGCGACAGCAGCCGCACCCAGGGGATGAGTTCCTCGCCGTTGACGTTCTTGTTCGTCGACACGACGAAGATCTGGCTGAGGGCGAACAGCATGCGTTGACGCAACTGATCGGTGCCGTTGGCCATGTTGAGGAACAGACGCGCACGCACTTGGCCGACATCGAGACCATCCGGCATGGCACTCTCGGGCTGGAGGAATTGCTGGGCCAGCCAATACTGGAAGCCCGAGGATTGCACCGCGGCGACCTCGGCGGCGGTCGGCCCGAAGCTCGCCCGCTCCAGGAAACGCACGGCACCGAGGTTGTCGACCGGCACCGGGGTCGGCGTAGGCGTAGGCGTAGGCGTTGGTGTGGGCGACGGAGTTGGCGTAGGCGTCGGTGTAGGCGACGGAGTCGGGGTTGGGGTTGGGGTAGGTGAGGGAGTTGGCGTAGGCGTCGGTGTGGGCGACGGAGTCGGGGTCGGCGTCGGCGTCGGCGTCGGCTGGGCGACCGGGGTGATGACGTAGCGGCTGAGTTCCTTCCAATTCTGGTACACGATGATGTCGATCTTGGAATGACCGTCGCAGATCCAGGCGTTCACCGTCTTGCCGCTGGTGGTCGGGGTATTGGCCACATAGAGCTTGAGCGTCGGCGTCGCCAGGGTGGCGGTCACCGGCACCGAGCAATTCGAGGTTTTGGGGATGCTGTATTGGAAGATATCCGGGTTGAAAGCCGGGCTGAGATTCGCCACCACCAGATTGGCGAGCTTGCCGTTAACCGTGGCGGCGTAGCTCGATCCGGCGGGAAAGAGGAGACACAACAAAAATGTTATCGACAACAGCGCCTCGCCGAAGAAGCTTCGCCAAGGTCGTTTTTTAGGTTGGTGATAGAGAAATATCGCGTCTGATCTGTTCATGACTTCGCACCATGAAAATAGAATCCAATATCATCCATCCACCCTGCCGTGTTGCTAAGAACAGCAGGAAACTTTATATATCCGTCACGGCGGGAACCAAGGGCCGACTGAGAAAAACAAGCGATCTAATTTGTTCTGGTTATTGGTAGGGACGAGGCTTCCTCTATAACAAGTGGGGAGGACGTTAAGCAAGATAGCGCAGGGCCGGAGGCCGTGGCTGCGATCCAGAGCACAAAAAGCAAGAAGAAACCCCGGGCGGTTCAACATCGGCCCTCGTCCTCATGCCTATCTTCGCTGGTTCCCATAGCTCCAAGCTTGGGAAGCCGCCTAACAGGAAATACCGAGGGTTTGGTTTCTTACCAAGGTAGTATCCCAGGAAGTGGTGTAAGAAACTGAGTAGTTTGGTTCCCCTCGGGTGCCCCGCATGCGGGGCACCCGAGGGGCGCGATTGGGAGGTCATCGAAAACTCCGGTAAGGTATGGGTTACAACACACTCA
>JBPOHE010000016.1:0-55524 GCA_052035915.1 Pseudomonadota bacterium | reverse complement strand
CCTGTATGTTCCATCCGATCTCGCGGCCTGAGCCGCTGGGTCCAACCGCCGGATGCGGAAAACCGCATGTCCGGTGGTGTGGGAGGGGTGACGGGCGCAATCCCGTCACCTCGACCCGATCCGTGCTACGCGGGCTAGCACCGTAGGTTGGGTTGGCGGACGTATCGCCAACCCAGCATTTAACTGAATGCAACCAGCACGCATGAAAGCTCCATTCCTCCGATTACGCTGTCGCTGATCGGAGCTACGCGGGCTCTCGCATTCGGCGCAATGCGGCTTACCTCTATTGCATCCTACTCTGCTCGTTGCGCAGTATGGTGGTCATGAAATGTCGGGCAACGCCGCGCTTTTCCCAACTCACCATAACTTGCCGCGCTTCATCCTCCCGCCTTCTGATAGACCTTGCGCTGAAACAGATCCGTCCGTCGGCTCACCACCCGGTCGATGAAGAGCAACCCGTCCAGGTGATCCACTTCGTGTTGTACCGCCCGGGCCTCGAATCCCTGCATCTCGAATTCGAGCGGCGCGCCATGGGGGTCCTGGGCCTTGAGTTTGATCCGCTCGGCGCGGATGACGTTACCGGTGTAATGGGGCACCGAGAGGCAACCCTCCCGGCCCAGTTCGAAGCCCTCCCAGTGGGTGATCTCGGGATTGATCAGCACCAGATGGCCGTGATTGGGGATTTTCGGCTTGCTGCTGAGATCGATGATGAGGAGGCGTTGCAGGCGCCCAACCTGGGTGGCGGCGATGCCGATCGCGGCCGGGCCGGCGCGACGGGTCTCTTCGAGGTCGGCGATAAAGGCGCGCAATTCATCATCGAACACCTCGACGGGGGCCGCTTCCTGTTTGAGCAGGGGATGGGGCAGGGTGAGTATTTCCAGAACAGCCATGGGCGGGTCAGCCAATGAAGGTTTCGATGGGGGAGACGTCCACCTGGATATCGGTGTCCTTGGCCGCGTCCACCGCCGCTTGCAGCGCTTCCACCGTGGCCTCGGCAAAGCCCTGGATACACATGATGTAGATGGGCCGTTCCGGGGTGCCGGCCACGTCCGAATCCAGTTCGAGGATGTTGAACCCCTGTTGAGCCAGGGCGCCGGTCACCTTGGCGACGATCCCGGCCCGATCCGCCCCATTCACCCGCACCTGGATATTGGGCACCAAGTGTCGATGCAGCCCGCCATGGATGGGAAAGACATGGAACCTGAGGCCCAACGCCTGGGCGACGGGTTCGATCAGTGGCCTGAGTACCTCCTTACCGCCCGTCCCCTGCACCATCATCATGATGCTGAAGTTGCCTCCCAGCCGCATCATCGAGGCTTCCCCCAGATTCCATCCGTGGCGGTAAAGAACATCCGTCACCTGGGCCACGATGCCGGGTTTGTCCTCCCCGACCAGGGCCAACATATTCCACGCACTCATAGCTTCACCTCGTTGTTTTGTCATCAATCCAGCAACCAGATCAGGGACGCCATGCGTCCGGTGACCCCATCGCGGCGATAGGAATAGAAACGCTCCGGATCGCTGAAGGTGCACCAGTCACCACCCGAGACCTGTCTCACCCCCTGAGCCAGTAAACGGCGCCGAGCCAGCCAGTAGAGATCCGCCTGCCAGCGGTCTGCTGTGGCTTGGCGAAATCCGGCCATCGCCCCCGGATCTTCGGCGACAAAAGCCGCCACCACCTCGTCGCCGACCTCGAAGGCTTGTGGACCGATGGACGGCCCGAGCCAGGCGAGGAGTTCTCCGGGGGGTAACGCCAAGCGCTCCAGGGTGGTTTCCAGCACCCCCGCCGCCAGTCCCCGCCAACCGGCATGGGCCGCCGCCACCCGGGTACCGCTCCGGTCACAGAAGAGCACCGGCAGGCAGTCGGCGGTGAGGACGGCGCAGATTTCCCCGGGGGTCGAGGCTATCGCCGCATCCGCCTGGCAACCCGGCTTGGCCAGCCGGGCGTCCGCCACCTCGCAGCCATGGACCTGGGTCAGCCACAAGGGCTCCGCGGGTAACCCCAGTTCTGCGGTCAGCCGGTTCCGGTTGGCGGCCACGGCGGCGGGATCGTCCCCTACATGGCTCGCCAGATTCAGTCCTGCGTAAGGCGGATGGCTGCATCCCCCCTGCCGGGTGGTGGTCAATGCCCGCACCCGGGCGGGGGCCGGCCAGTCCGGTTCGATCCAGTTCAACCTATGAACGCCATCCTGTACCGACATCTATTCCCCCGCTTCAAGATCCAACCGCAATTGCTGGCGCAAGTCTGCCATATCCGGTGGCATCTCGGCCTGCCAACTCAGACGTTCCCCCGAGCTGGGATGGGTCAGTTCCAGTCGCCGGGCATGAAGGGCCTGGCGCTGGAAGCGACGCAACGTCTGGACCAAGGCGGGTGTGGCCTGTGCCGGCAGCCGCAGACGCCCGCCATACACCGGATCGCCAAGCAGAGGCAAACCGATATGGGCCATGTGGACCCGGATCTGGTGGGTACGCCCGGTTTCCAGGCGCACCTGCAAGAGGCTGTGACCCCGGTATCGCTCCAGCACCCGATAGTGGGTGAGGGCCGGACGCCCAGCTTCGACCACGGCCATCCGGGTACGGAGTCTCGGGTGACGACCGATGGGGGCCTCGATCTGTCCGCCCGCGGTGGGTAGGCCGACCACTATGGCCAGATATTCCCGTTGCACCCGTCGGGCCTGGAGTTCCTCCACCAGAAAGCCATGGGCTTTGAGACTACGCGCCACCACCATGAGGCCGGAGGTTTCCTTGTCCAGGCGATGGACGATCCCTCCCCGGGGCAAGCGGGCCAGATCCGGGTCCTGGTACAAGAGGGCGTTCAAGAGGGTGCCCTGCCAGTTGCCGGCGGCCGGATGGACCACCAAGCCGGCGGGTTTGTCGAGGATGAAGAGATCCGGATCGGCATGGATGAGTTTGAGTTCGATAGGCTCGGGCAGAAAGGCGCAGCGATCCTCGATTACCGCCTGGATCTCGACCCATTCCCCGCCCCGGACCTTATCCCGGGGGCGTCTGGTCCCGCCGTCCACCACTACCCGTTGTTCGCGGATCCACTGCTGGAGGCGGTTGCGGGAATAGTCGGGGAAGAGTTCCGCCAGGGATTGGTCCAGCCGCCAGCCCTGATGCTCCGGGGGGATCTCGGCGCTCAGCCATTCGCCCTCGGCCTCGCCGCTGTCCGCCAACTCTTCCTGGGTTTCGGGTATACTCTCCGCGGGCTTTCTATTGACTGATTTCACGAGAACTCATGACCTTTCGGCGTTTATTGTGGTTGTCCCTGATGCTCGGGATTCTCTCGGGCTGTAGTTGGTTCACCAAAGAAGAGGACGAGACGAAGGACTGGACGGCGAGCCAGTTCTACTCGACCGCTTCGGAGCACCTACGCAACGGAGGCTATGAGCAGGCGATCAAGTATTACGAGAAACTGGAGGCGCGTTATCCCTTCGGCAAGTATGCCATGCAGGCCCAGTTGGATGTTGCCTATGCCTATTACAAATACGAAGAACCCGAATCGGCCATCGCCGCCGCGGATCGTTTCATCAAGCTCAACCCACGCAATCCCCATGTGGATTATGCCTACTATCTGAAGGGACTGGTCAATTTCAACCGCAATGTCGGCTTCTTCGACCGTTTTGTCCCCGCTGATCCTTCCCAACGGGATCAAAAGGCCGCGCTGCAATCCTTCAACGATTTTGCCGAGCTGGTGCGTCGCTTCCCGGACAGCCAATACACCCCGGACGCCCGGCAGCGCATGATCTTCCTGCGCAACATGCTGGCCCAGCACGAGGTCAATGTGGCGGATTACTACATTCGACGCGCCGCTTATGTAGCTGCCGCCGAACGCGCCGTGGGCGTGGTGGAGAACTATCCCCACACCCCGGCGGTGAAGGGGGCCCTCGAGGCCATGGTTACGGCCTATACCCATCTCGGGCTCGATGATCTGGCGGCGGATGCCCAGCGGGTGTTGGCCCTGAATCTGGAAAAAGGCACCTTCAATATGGCGGAGCCCAAGCTTGAGGAAAAAAACTGGGCCAGTAGTATCTGGGACTATTTGGAACTGGATAGGAACTGAGAAGCTGTTTGGAAACCCTCGGCCCCCGAGCGGCAAGCTTGAAGGCCCCGGGCATCGACCTGAAAGGCCGGATTTCCGTTCTGTTAACAAGAACAAATAAAGAAATAAGTCCAAAATTGTTCTCTAAAAGAGAACAATAACTAGAGAAACAGACCTCGGCCCCGAGACTCGGAAGTTGCGACGGGAATTTCCAAACAGCTTCCGAGGCTTCTGTGCTCCCGGAATGGGGGCGTTTCCGCCACCGGCGAACAAGGCCCCGGTGGCTGTTGAGCGGATATCTCCCCATACTTTCGCGGCGGACCAGCCGCCAGGTCGTACCCGGCTCGCTGCTGGTCGGAATGAGGATCAGACGGCGTCGTCGTCGACCTCGCCGGTGCGGATGCGCACCACATGTTCGACCGTGGTGACAAAGATCTTGCCATCGCCGATCTTGCCGGTGCGCGCCGCCTTGGTGATGGCCTCGATGCAATGTTCCACCTGTTCGTCCCGCACCACCACCTCGATCTTGATCTTGGGCAGAAAATCGACCACGTATTCGGCCCCTCGATAGAGTTCGGTATGGCCCTTCTGCCGCCCGAAGCCCTTCACTTCGGTGGCGGTCATGCCCGTGATACCCACCTCGGACAGGGCTTCGCGGACGTCGTCCAACTTGAAGGGTTTGATGATGGCATCGACTTTTTTCATGCTGTTCAGGCCTCTTCGCACAATAAATCAAAAACCATTGGTAATGGGGTAGCGGCGATCGCGACCAAAGGCCCGCCGGGTGATACGCACCCCGGGCGGCCCCTGGCGACGCTTGTATTCGTTCATATCCACCAGCCGGGCAACCCGGCGTACCACCTCCGGCTGGAAACCGGCGGCGATGATCTCCTCCACGCTCTTGTCCTGTTCCACATAGCCCTGGAGGATGGGATCCAGTACCTCGTAGGGGGGGAGACTGTCCTGGTCCTTCTGGTTGGGCGCCAACTCCGCCGAGGGCGGGCGTTCGATGACCCGGCGCGGGATTACCGGGGCGATGGCATTGCGGTACTCGGCCAGGCGATACACCAGGGTTTTGAACACGTCCTTGATGGGGGCGAAGCCCCCGGCCATGTCGCCATAGAGGGTGGTGTAACCCACGGACATCTCGCTTTTGTTGCCGGTGCTGAGAAGAATCTTACGCTTCTTGTTGCTGATCGCCATGAGGATGTTGCCGCGACAGCGTGCCTGGATATTTTCCTCGGTCACATCGGCGGGCATGCCGGCAAACTCGCGCTCCAGCAGCCTCAGAAACGCCTGGAAGGCCGGTTCGATGGGGATGCTGGTGGAACGCACGCCCAGTGCTTGCGCCTCGATGAGGGCGTCTTCATTACTCATGTCGCTGGTGAAACGCGACGGCATCATGACCGCTTCGACCTGGTCCGCCCCCAGGGCATCCACCGCCACCGCCAGGGTCAAAGCCGAATCTATCCCCCCGGACAGCCCCAGGACGGCGCCGCGAAAGCCGTTTTTCGCCACATAGTCCCGCACGCCGAGCACCAGGGCCTGGTAGACCCCGGCTTCCTCATTGGGATGGGGGGTGATCAAAGCCGGCCGCGGCACGGGTTGCAGCCTCAGGTCGAATTCGACGATGGTTTGGTGTTCCTGGAAGAAGGGGCTTCTCTGGGTGAGCCGGCCTGCGGCGTCGACCACGAAGGAACCGCCATCGAACACCAGCTCATCCTGGCCTCCGACCAGATTGAGATAGACGATGGGCACCCCGTTGTCCCGTGCCCGCTGCTGCAACAACTCTTCCCGTTCCGGTGATTTACCGGAATGGAAGGGTGAGGCATTGATGTTGAGGATCAACTGGGCGCCGGCGGCTACCGCCTGGGCGACGGGGCCGGGCTGCCAGACATCCTCGCAGATGTTGAGACCGACCTTTACCCCTTGCAGCTCGATGAGGACGGGATCGATGCCGGGCTCGAAGTAGCGTTTTTCGTCGAAGACACTGTAATTCGGTAGCAGTTGCTTGAAATACTCCGCCCGCAACTCACCGTCGCGGATAAGGCCGACGGCGTTGAAGAGCTGATTCCCCCTGGCCCGGGGATAGCCCAGGATGAGATCGATCCCCTCGACCTGCTGACAAAGACGTTCGAGCGCCTGCTCGATGCGCCGGCTCAGTTCCGGCCGCAACAGAAGATCCTCCGGCGGGTAGCCGGTGAGACTGAGTTCGGGGAAAAGCACGGCATGGGCGCCCAGATTGTCTCTGGCCTGCTTGGCGGCAGCGATCACCCGCTGGGTGTTGCCGGGGATGTCGCCAACCATGAGGTTCAACTGCGCGAGGGCGATACGTAAGCTCAAGGTGGGCCTCGGATGGCTATTGGGGAGGACCGCTCCCCGGCTCGGTGTGCGGTCACTGGGCCGGGGAGGGCGTCGGCGGCTGATTTTATCCCAATCTGGGCGGGGTCTCAGCCGGTCAAGGGATCTTCGTGGAAACGTTCCCCAGATCCGGCCGAGATGATCCGGGGCTCAGCCCTGGAGTAGTTGCGCCATACGGGCGCCGAGTTCGGTCGGCGAGCGGACGGTCGCTACCCCGGCCGCCTCCAGGGCGGCATATTTCCCGGCCGCGGTGCCCTTGCCGCCGGTGATGATGGCCCCGGCGTGGCCCATGCGCTTGCCGGGTGGGGCGGTGACCCCGGCGATATAGGCCAGCACCGGTTTGGTCACATGGGCCTTGATGTAATCGGCGGCGTCCTCTTCGCCGCTGCCGCCGATCTCACCGACCAGGATGATACCCTCGGTCTTGGGGTCTTCCTGGAACAGCGCCAGGCAGTCGATGAAGTTCATGCCCTGGATGGGATCGCCGCCGATACCCACGCAGGTGGTCTGGCCGAGCCCGGCATTGGTGGTCTGAAACACCGCCTTGTAGGTCAGGGTGCCGGAGCGTGAGACGATGCCGACCTTTCCCGGGCGATGGATGTTCCCCGGCATGATGCCGATCTTGCATTCTCCCGGCGTGATGACGCCGGGGCAGTTGGGGCCGATGAGTCTGGCCGGGGAGCCTTGGAGGGCGGCCTTGACCTTGATCATGTCCAACACCGGGAGGCCTTCGGTGATGCAGACGATCACCTTGATGCCGGCATCCGCCGCCTCCAGCACCGCGTCCGCCGCGAAGGCCGCGGGGACATAGATCATGGTGGCTTCCGCACCGGTCGAAGCAACGGCGTCATGCACGGTATCGAATACCGGCAACCCGAGATGGGTCTCGCCGCCCTTGCCCGGGGTGACGCCCCCCACCATCAGGGTGCCGTAGTCCATGGCCTGTTGGCTATGGAAGGTCCCCTGCTTGCCGGTGAAGCCCTGGCAGATGACCTTGGTGTGCTTGTCGATCAATATGCTCATGGTTCGTTCTCCCCTCAGTCCTGCACCGCCGCCACTACCATGCGTGCCCCCTCGGCCAGATCGGCCGCCGTCTGCAACGCCAGACCGGAGGCTTTGAGCAGTTCCAACCCCGGCTCGGCGTTGGTGCCTTCCAGACGGACCACCACCGGCACCTTGACCCCCACCTCCTTGACCGCCGCGATGATGCCCTCGGCGATCAGATCGCACCGTACGATGCCGCCGAAGATGTTGACCAATACCGCCTTGACCTTGGGATCGGAGAGGATGAGCTTGAAGGCTTCCGCCACACGAGACGCCGTGGTGCCGCCGCCGACATCGAGAAAGTTGGCCGGTTCGCCGCCGAACAGCTTGACCACGTCCATGGTCGCCATCGCCAAGCCGGCACCGTTGACCATGCAGCCGATATTGCCGTCGAGGGTGATGTAGCTGAGATCATGGGCCCGAGCTGCCGCCTCGCGCTCGTTTTCCTGGGTGAGATCGCGCATCGCCGCCAGATCTGGATGACGAAAGAGCCCGTTGTCATCGAGATTGATCTTGGCATCCAGGGCCAACAGATTGTCGGCATCGGTCACCACCAGGGGGTTGATCTCCACCAGGCTGGCATCGCAGTTCAGGAAGAGTTTGTAGAGCCCGCTGATGATGGCCTGCATCTGCTTGACCTGCTCGCCCGCGAGCCCGAGCCCGAAGGCCAGCCGACGGCACTGATAGGGCTGCAACCCCGCCGCTGGATCGATATGGGTGGTGAGGATCTTTTCCGGGCTGTGGGCCGCCACCTCCTCGATATCCATACCCCCGGCGGCGGAGGCCATGACCACGATCCTTTGCCGCGATCGGTCCACCAACATGCTGACATAGAGTTCCCGCGCCACGGCGGTGGGACGTTCGATCAGGAGGGTGTGGATGGGCAGACCTCCAGCGCCCGTCTGCTTGGTCACCAGTCGAGCGCCGAAAAGACGGCGTGCCTCGGCTTCGACCTTCTCCATGCTGTCCACCAGCACCACGCCGCCGGCCTTGCCACGTCCACCGGCGTGGACCTGAGCCTTGACCACCCAACGTCCACGACCAAGCCGCTGAGCGGCTTGGCGTGCCTCCTCGACGCTGGTGGCGGGATACCCTTCAGGAACGGGAATCCCATGGCGGCTGAATAATTGTTTGGCTTGATATTCGTGTAGATTCATGCGCGCTCATACCTGGACAAAGAAAACACTCTGAGCCGGATTTCGCTTATGCTGTTGCTCATTCGGCCAACTTCCAACAATAGCCGAACCACGGGCTATTTACCAAGATTATGGGAAGATTGCTTTTTTTTGCTGTTCTCGGGGTGATCGCTTACTGGTTGCTGCGACGCTGGTGGCGTCGACGCCACAGCCCACCTCCCCAGGCACGCCTCGAGGAAGTGGATATGGTGAAATGCGCCTATTGTGGCGTCCATCTCCCCAAGCCCGAGGCGATCAGGGAGGGCGAGGCCTTCTATTGCTGCCATGACCATCGGCCTTCCCAGCGACAAGGACCACCGGCAGCCCGTGGCTAAGGAAACGATGCTCACCGTTTTTCCCGAGGGTGGACGGCCGGCCCAGTCCGCCCGCTCCCGGCACCGCTGGTCCTTGGCGGACAGCATCCAGACGCGGGAACAAAGCCGCTGGGCGTTGGTGATGTTCTTTCTCTACCGACTGGTCCTGAGTACGACCATGCTGGTGTCCTTCGTTACCGGGCTGGCCCCCTCCTTTCTCGGCAAAACCGAGCCCAGGGTCTTTCTGGTCTCCAGTCTCCTGTTCTTTGGCCTGGTGCTCATCAATGGCTTGATGCTGTTTCGCAAACACCTCGACGTCGAGCCACAGACCCACTTTATGGTGGCTACGGACATCCTCGCCATCACCCTGCTCATGCACAGCAGTGGTGGTGTCGAAAGCGGGCTCGGGATGCTGCTGGTGGTTTCGGTCGCCGCTGGCAGCCTGCTGACCGAAGGGCGGACGGTTTTGCTGATGGCGGCCTGGGCCGCCATCGCCGCGCTCGGGGAACAGGCGTATTCCCATTGGGCCCAGAGCTTCGAACGCACCGCCTACACCCAGGCCGGCATGCTGGGGGTATTGGTCTTCGCCATGGCCATTCTTGCCCATACCCTGGCCTCCCAGGCCCGCCGCAGTGAAGAGCTGGCCGGTCGTCGGAGCCTGGACCTGGCCAACCTCGAACAACTCAACGACTACATCATCCAGCATGCCCATATCGGCGTACTGGTCCTCAATCCCAGATCCCAGATCCATCTGGCCAATGACGCGGCCATCAAGATGCTGGGTGCGGAAGGAAACGCCCTCGGGCAACCGCTGAAGGAGGTGTCCGCCGACCTGAGCGCGCTCTATCTGAAATGGCGCCGTACCCCGGAGCAACCCGTAGATCCGGTTTACACCCAGGGCGACAAGGAGCTGTTGGTCCAGTTCACCCCCCTGGGAGAGGAGGGGCATGCCGGCACCATCGTCTCCATCGAGGACAACTCCACCCGTTCGGCGGAGGCGCAGAAAGATAAGCTGGTCTCTTTGGGCCGACTGACGGCGAGCATCGCCCATGAGATCCGCAATCCCCTGGGGGCCATCGGTCATGCTGGTCAGTTGCTCGGCGAATCCCCGGATCTGGACCCGACCGACCGCCGTTTGGTGGAGATCATCCGCAACAACACCACCCGTTTGAACGACATCATCGAAAATGTGTTGCAACTCTCCCGCCGCAACCCGTCCCAGCCCAAGACCTTGCTGTTGCAAGAGTGTCTGGCCGAATTCGTCTCCCAGTATCGGCAATCCCATCCCCACTTCGAGGAAGCCTTCGTCATCAATCTGCCATCCCAGCACCTGTATGTACGCGCCGATCCCAGCCAGATGCACCAGGTGCTCACCGTCCTCTGCGACAACTCCCTGACCCACTTCAACGGCCCGGTGGAGATCCTGCGCATCCAGCTCCGGGCCGGGATTACCGATACCAATGCCAGGGTGGTGCTCGAAGTCGTAGATAATGGTCCAGGCATCCCCCCGGAAAAGGTTCCGCATCTCTTCGAGCCCTTTTTCACCACCCGCGCCCAGGGGACGGGGCTGGGTCTCTATATCGCCAAGGAACTCTGTGACGTCAACGGGGTGCATATCAAATATCGCGAGTCCAAACCCCGCGGCAGTTGCTTCCGTCTCACCTTTCTGCAACCCTCGGGCGGCCAGGATCAAGCCGCGACCCCAGGCTGACCTGGCCATGAACCCCGGTCCTTCCCGAACCGGCCCATCGAGAAACTCCTGATGCCCGACAGTACCCTCTCTGGCCTCTGAGAAGCGCCCATGGAATCCAAGCCCCTGTGTCTGGTCGTCGACGACGAACCGGATATTCGCGAATTGCTCACCATCACCTTGCAGCGCATGAAGATTGGGGTGCAGACCGCGGCTGACCTGGCCAGCGCCAAGGCCCTGCTCGCCAAACAGCGATTCGGCCTCTGTCTCACCGACATGCGTCTCCCGGACGGCGATGGTATCGAGTTGGTACGCCACATCGGCCAGCATCACCCCCAGATCCCGGTGGCCATCATCACCGCCTACGGCAGCATGGCGACCGCGGTCGAGGCCCTGAAGGCCGGTGCCTTCGATTTCGTCTCCAAACCGGTCAACCTCGACACCCTGCGGCAGATGGTCAACAGTGCTCTGCGCCTGGAAAAGGACCTGGAGGAGGAGTTCCCCGAACCCGAGCGGATCATGCCCGGTCAGTCCGCCGCCATCCGGGATAGCCGGCGGATGATCGCCAAGCTGGCCCGCAGTCAAGCCCCGGTCTATATCAGCGGCGAATCCGGTACCGGCAAGGAACTGGCGGCCCGACTCATCCACAAACTCGGCTCCCGGAGCGACAAAGCCTTCGTTCCCGTCAACTGCGGCGCCATCCCCCACGAACTCATGGAGAGCGAACTTTTCGGTCATAAGAAGGGGAGCTTCACCGGCGCCCTGAGTGATCACGATGGGCTGTTTCAAGAGGCCGAGGGCGGCAGCCTCTTTCTTGACGAGGTCGGGGATCTCCCCCTCCCCTTGCAGGTAAAACTCCTGCGCGCCATTCAGGAACGGAGTATTCGCCCCATAGGTTCAGCGAAGGAGGTGGCGGTGGACACCAGAATCCTGAGCGCCTCCCATAAAAATCTTGAGGAACTGGTCCGCAACGGCCTGTTTCGACAGGATCTCTACTATCGCATCAACGTTATCGAGCTACGCCTGCCGCCGCTTCGGGAACGCCCGGAGGACATCCCCATCCTCGCCGCCCATATCCTCGGCCGGATTGGTGCGCGGAGCGGCTATACCGCCAAAAATCTTTCCCCCAGCGCCCTCCATGCCCTACAGCAGTATGCTTTTCCGGGCAACGTGCGCGAACTGGAGAACATCATCGAGCGCGCCCTGGCGCTTTGCGAAGGCAAAACGGTGGAGGTGGAAGACCTGCAACTCGCGCCGGGCACGTCCGGCGAAACCAAACCCCCGATTGTCCCGGACGACACCCCCCTCGAAGACTATCTCGCCGGAGTCGAGCGGAGCGCCATCCTGCGCGCCCTGGAGCAGACCCGCTGGAATCGGACCGCAGCGGCGAAGAAGCTCGGTATCACCTTTCGCGCCCTGAGGTACAAACTCGCCAAGTTGGGATTGGACAATGAGACCGAGGATTCGGACTGACTCTTGGGGTGACCGATCCGGGGAGCAAGGATGGCGTTCTAGGACCCTGGATCGTTGCGGCAAGCCTCTCCGCTTCACCGGCAGGATATACTTTACAATTAACGCCTTACGATTCGTGCCCTGTAGCCTTGTGTCCGCTGGTGCTCCGCTTTGAATCCTTTCTTTTCTTTCGGCGATAAGGGGGTGTTCCTTCACCACCCTGGCGTGACAGCAAGACGGGCCGCGGCTGTCATGAAGGCCACCCTGCAATCCCTGGCCATCTGCCTGGGCCTGTTTTCTCCCCTGACCATGGCCACCGAGTCGGTCTCGGTGCAATTGAACTGGAAGCATCAATTCGAATTCGCCGCCTTTTATGCCGCTCTGGAGCGGGGCTACTACGCCGAAGCCGGACTGGAGGTGCGGATCCTCGAGGGTGGACCAGGTATCGACGTCGTCAAGGAGGTCGTGGCTGGCCGGGCCGAGTTCGGTGTTGGCACCTCCGCCCTGGTCGTGGAGCGCTCACGTGGGGCGCCGGTGGTGGTCCTCGCCGCCCTGATGCAGCATTCCCCCATCGGCCTCCTCGCCCTGCGTGGCCAGGATGTCGAGAGCGTGCATCACCTGGCCGACCGACCCCTGGCTGTCGATCCCCACAGTCGCGACGAGATCGAGGCCTTCCTCCGCGCCTCGGGCCTCCCCGTCGCCCATATCCGACTCGTCGATCAGACCGATTGGACCCTGGAGGCCCTGATCTCCGGACAGGTGACGGCGAAGACCATCTATGTCTCCAACGAACCCTTTCTGATCCAGGGTCGGGAGCACGAATTTCTCCTGCTGACGCCCAGATCGGCGGGAATCGACCTGTTCGGGAACCTCTTGTTCAGCACCGATGAGGTTGTTCGCAGCCGCTCAGGTACCCTCAAGGCCTTCCGTGAGGCGACCTTGAGAGGACTGGTCTATGCCCTCGATCATCCGGAGGAGCTGACCGATATCATCCTGGCGAAGTTCAACACCCAGAACAAATCCCGGGCGCATCTCTTGTTCGAGGCGGCCAGGATTCGCGAACTGACCCTCACCGAGATCGTCGAACCCGGCTACATGAGTCCAGGTCGCTGGCGCCATGTAGCCGAGGTCTACGCCGGTCAGCACAAGATGCCGGCGGACTTCGACCTCAAGGGGTTCATCTTCGATCCCACCCCGCTCCGTATCCCGCCCTGGCTGATCTGGACCCTGATCGGCACCGTCGGCTTGCTGCTGGCGGCACTGATCTTCGTCGTCAAGGTACGCCGGCTCAATACCCGCCTGCGCACCGAGATCGCCGAACGCCTCCAGGCCGAGCAAGCCCTACAGGCGAGCGAGGCCAAGTATCGGGAACTGGTGGATAACGCCAATGCTGTCATCCTGCGGCTGTCACCCGATGGCCGGGTAACCTACTTCAATGAGTTCGCCGAAACCCTGTTCGGCTATGCGGCGGCGGAGATCCTGGGTCGGTCTGTGGTGGGGAGCATCGTCCCGCTCAAGGAGTCGGGTACGGGACGGGATCTGGCGGAAATGGTCCATAACATTCTCCTCGACCCCGAACGCTATGCGGAGAACGAAAACGAGAACATCACCAAGGATGGCCGCCGCCTCATCCTCCGCTGGTCGAACCGGGTCATCCTGGATCATCTTAACCGCCCCAGCGGGGTTCTCAGCATCGGCCATGACATCACCGCCCGCAAACAGGCCGAGGCCGCCCTGCGGGAGAGCGAGCAACGCCTGCGCATGGCCATGGCGGCCGGTCGCATGGGGGTCTGGGACTACGACATCCTTAGCAACAAGCTGTATTGGGCCCCCGAGATTTTCCAGTTGTTCGACAAGCCACCCTTTGAACCCACATTGGAGCGGTTCACCCAACTGGTCCATCCGGATGATCTGGAGATGATCACTCGGAACTTCGAGCAGGCCAAGCTGGAGCACAAGCCCTTCGTGGCCGAATTCCGCATCCCCCAACCCGACGGAGGTGGGCGCTGGGTATTGGATCTGGGGGAGTTCCAATACGACCAGGCCGGCACGCCGCTCCGGGTGGTGGGGCTCGTCCAGGACATCAGCGAACGCCGTCAGGCGGAGGAAGAACTGGAGCGTCATCGCCACCGGCTGGAGGAATTGGTGACCGAGCGTACCCTGGAGCTGGAAGCCGCCAAGGATCGGGCCGAGGCCGCCAACCGCGCCAAGAGTTCATTCCTCGCCAACATGAGCCATGAGATCCGCACCCCCATGAACGCGGTGATCGGTCTCACCCACCTTCTCCAGCGGAGTCAGTGCACCCCCGAGCAACAGGACAAGCTCAAGCGCATCGCCGCGGCGGCCAAGCATTTACTGAGCATACTCAACGACATCCTGGATTTTTCCAAGATCGAGGCGGGGCGGATGGTTCTGGAACGGGCGGAGTTCGCGCTCGATGACCTGGTAACGCGGTTGAATTCGGTGATGATCGAGAAGATCCAGGCCAAGGGGCTCGGGCTGCGGCTGGACCTGGAGGGGCTGCCGAAACACATGATCGGCGACCTTACCCGGCTCTCCCAGGCGCTGATCAACTTTCTCGCCAACGCCGTCAAATTCACCGAGACCGGGAGTATCACCCTGCGGGGGCGCCAAGAGGCGGAGACCAAGACGGACATCCTGGTACGCTTCGAGGTGGAGGATACGGGTATCGGCATCCCCCAGGAAAAGCTCAGGAGAATTTTCCTCGCCTTCGAACAGGCCGACACCTCCACCACCCGGCTTTACGGCGGCACCGGCCTGGGGTTGGCGATCAACCAGCGACTGGCCCACCTCATGGGCGGGGAGATCGGCGTCAGCAGTCAGGTTGGCCAGGGCAGCCGCTTCTGGATCACCACCCGTCTGGGCAAGGTGTGGCCGACGAAGAGCGAGCCTGACTCAGAGTCCCTCCCGGGCCTCGCCAGGGACTGGCTGACGGGGACGTCTCGCCATTGTCGTCTGTTGTTGGTAGAGGACAACCAGATCAGTCAGGCAGTCGCTCACGAACTCCTCGAGGATACCTTCCACCTTGAGACGGATGTCGCCGGGAACGGCCAGGAGGCCATCGATCTGGCCAGGTCAAATCACTACGACCTCCTGCTCATGGATATGCAGATGCCGGTAATGGATGGGCTGGAGGCGACGCGCCGGATCCGCGCCCTACCCGGCTATGCCTCCACCCCCATCCTGGCCATGACCGCCAACGCCTTCCCCGAAGACCGGGAGCTCTGTCTACAGGCGGGCATGAACGAACACCTGGCCAAACCGGTCGATCCGGATCGTCTCTATGAGTTGCTGTTGCAATGGTTGCCCAGGGGATGGGACAAGGGAGGCGACGAAGGCCGGACGGAAGTGGGTCAGGATGAACCGCCTCGAGAAGAGAGGTTCCCCCACTAGAAAGTGTTTTGGCCCCTACCAAACCACGCTTGGCGTCTCGACATCAGCCTACTTCGACCCGGATGTCGAGAGGCGGCTCTCGGGCATGGGGGCTGTGGCCCGATTTTTTGTTCTCAAAAATAGAACAATATATCTTTTGTATGGCCAATTGTTCTCTATAAGAGAACGAAAACTGGCGATTTTCAGTCCATGCCCGGAGCTGTTGAGCGCTCATCTCCACTCCTATCGGATCGTTCTCTCCGCGACGGATTCGGGGGACAGCCCACGCCCGCTGGCTCGGAAAGTCCAAAACGTATTGCAGAAAGGGTATGAGCCGCCGTCTCACTCAGGGCCGGAGCACCGCCGCGGTGGCGATCCTTTCTTTCCAGGCTATTCTGGATAGAGAGCGAAGCTTGGTTCTGGAGCGAGGTTGTTTCCAGCCGCCGATCGCCGGGCGGAAAAGGTCGAGATCCGGTCTGTGGCGGTTGTCCAATCGGGAGGAAGACACGCATGTCGAAATCCTATCTGTTGTTAGGCGATTTCTGTCAAAAAATAGACCAGCCTGCTGGTCTGTTCGACCGCCTTCGGTGTTACGCCAGCCGTTACAGAACTCGCTCTGCGCCGGCTGGCGCGCCTGGAAGGCGAACGAACATCCCGCGCATTCAGGTCTATCTTTTTCCGGCAATCGCCTTATCGGTCCTGTGGCTGGCCGGTTGCCAAGCCATGCTACCCCAGGGCACGGACTCCCATTATGTCTTTCCGCCGGAGGGGACGCGGTTAGTGGTCACCGAGCCCCTGCCGATCCAGCCTGGCTGGGCGCGGGTGTTCCTCCAGCAGGGTGCCGCCCTCCCTTACAGCGGGGTGAACTGGTATTACCCGAGCTGTAATTTCGAGGTCCAGCGCGTGCTGGAGACGCCACAGGATGTTCCTCCCGGGAACTATCTGGTGGTGCGGGTTTACCGGGATCGGGAGGAAGTGGTCCAGCGCCACCCTCTCAAACTCGCCTCCCTGGTATTGGTCAGCGGGGAGGATGGAGGAGGTTCGGTGATGTGGCACGAGACGGTGCATATGAAGTTGCAGGGCGAGACCAGCTCCGAGGTGCGCCGATTGTCCTGTCGCGGCGGCTTCGACGATGCGCCCAAGGCCCTGCCGCCCTCCATCAACGAAATCCGCGAGGCCTTGGGGAGCAAAGTGATCCTGGAGTTGCCGAAATAATCTCCGGCGGTGGCGAATCCTATTGGGGAATGTAATCCAGCCTCTCGAAGGCCGGGCTGTGGAACGATCCCGTAGGCTCGGTGATCAGGTCGGGATCCAGCATGCGGATGAACTGTTTGGCCTGGGGCGAGAGGAACTTCCCCCGCCGCACCACGGTACCGTAGCTGCGCAGCGGGAAGAAGGCGCTCAGATCGCGACGGGCGAGGGGTTCCTGACCGGTGAGGCACAGATCGGTGACGATGGAGATCCCCAGACCCAGGGAGACATATTTTTTGATCACCTCCCAGCCGCCGGCCTCGAGGTAGACCTGATAGCCGAGGTTGTGTTGGTTGAAAACCAGATCGACGATGCGCCAGGTGGTCAGGTGCCGGGGGGGGAGGATGAGGCCGTAGGGGCTGATGTCTTCCAGGTGTACCTCGGACAGCTTGGCCAGAGGATGCTCGAGGGGGGTGATGAGCGCTGGAGCATAGGTCACGAAGGGTTGGTAATCGACGTCGTCGGGCGTTTCCAGCATGGAGCCGACAGCAAAATCCACTTCGTCGGCCCGCACCATGGCCAGGCCGTCGCGGCCGGTGACGTTCTGCAGCTTGAGGCGAATCCCGGGATACAACTGGGAAAACCGCCGCAGAGGCTCGGCTAATATATAAAGAATGGTGGATTCGCCGGCGGCAATGTTCAACTCGCCCGATTCCAGGCGACCGAACTGGGCGAGAAAGGTCTCGTGGAGCTTATCGATGCCGTCGACCAGGGGTTGCGCCAGCAGATACAGGGCCTCCCCGGCCGGAGTCAGGCGGATGCTGGGTCCTCGGCGCTCGAAGAGGATGATATCCAGTTCCCGTTCCAAGGCCTGGATCTGCAAGGAGATGGTCGGCTGGCTCAGAAACAGGGATTCCGCCGCCAGGCTGATGCTTCCCGACTGGGCCGCACGGCAGAAGGCGCGCAATTGCTTGAGGCGGTTCTGCTTGTAGTAGAGGGGAATGGAGGCCGGCAAAGCCTTGGTTTTATTGTCCATTCTAATATTAACGATTAAAAATATTGCTTGGGCAAATACTTCCTGACTGCTTATACTGCATCTCGTAATAGTATTGCAATAAACAGCCATAGAAATTTGCAAGAATCGAGCAAACCGCCATGGACCCCATGAGCACCATCGCCGCTGCGGCCACCTTTATGGGTGGGCTGGGTCTGTTGCTGGCGTTGTTGTTGGCACTGGCGAGCCGCCGCCTGTACGTCTACGAAGATCCCCGCATCGATGCGGTGGAAGAGATGCTCCCCCACGCCAACTGCGGCGCTTGTGGCACGGCGGGATGCCGCGTCTTTGCTGAAAGCCTGGTGAAGGGTGAATTACAACCCGCCCAGTGCACGGTGAACACCCGGGATATGAACCAGGTCATCGCCAATTTCCTTGGCGTTTCTCTGGGTAAAGTGGAAAAACGGGTGGCGCGGCTGGCCTGTGGTGGTGGCAATCATGTCGCCTTGCTGCGTGCCAACTATGCCGGTTTGGCCTCTTGTCGTGCCGCCGCCTTGGTGGCCGGGGGCGGCAAGGGCTGTACCTGGGGTTGTCTGGGATTGGGTGACTGCGAGGTGGTTTGCGAGTTCAACGCCATCAAACTGGACCGCCACGGGCTTCCCCATGTGGATACCGACAAATGCACCGCCTGCGGGGACTGTGTCGAGGTCTGCCCGAAAAAGTTATTCTCCCTGCATCCGGTCGAGCATCGTCTCTGGGTGGCCTGCAAGAATCAGGAGTTCGGCGAGGCCGCCGAATCGCTCTGCGAGGTCGCCTGCACGGCCTGTGGCCGTTGTGCCGCGGATGCCCCCGAGGGAGTGGTGGCGATCAAGCACAATCTTGCTGTCATCGACTATGGGAAGAATGCTTTGGCCTCGCCCCTGGCGATCGAGCGTTGTCCCACCGGCGCCATCATCTGGTTCGATGACAAACAAGCAAAACAAAAAGGCAGGCATGCCAAGAAGATTTATCGCAAAGAGGCCTTACCCATCCCCTGACCTATCTCGTCTTCACTCTATCCGCTCATCCTGATCAAGCGGGGTGAAACGAGGTCGTCACCGACCCACCCCAGCCTTCAGGTCCCCCGAGCAAACATAACCCAGTCATTGCGAGGTTTCCCATGTTTGGTAAGAAGGAGCAACAGCAGTTCAAATATCCCGGTATTCGCATGGCGATGGACGGCAATTCCGCTGTCATTATGTGCGAACGGGAAGCCTCCGATGCCGCCGGGGCCTATCCCATCACCCCTTCGACGCAAATGGGCGAGTATTGGGCCGAAGAGACGGCCAAGGGCCATATCAATATTTCCGATCGGCCCCTGATCTTTATCGAACCGGAATCCGAGCATGCCGCCGCGGCCGTGACGGCCGGGATGTCCATGACCGGTCTGCGGGCGGCCAATTTCTCCTCCGCCCAAGGCGTGGCCTTCATGCACGAGTCGCTCTATGCGGCGGTGGGCAAGCGCCTGCCTTATGTGCTCAACATCGGCTGTCGCGCCATCACCAAGGCCAGCCTCAATGTGCACTGCGCCCATGACGATTATCACTGCATCGACGATACCGGCTTCTTCCAGGTCATGGGTAAGAGCGCCCAGGAGGCGGCGGATCTCAACCTCATCGGACGTAAGATCGCCGAGCTTTCCCTGACCCCGGCGGCGGTAGCCCAGGATGGGTTTCTCACCACCCATCTGATCGAACCCCTGAACGTCCCCGAGCGGGAATTGATCGCCGAGTTTCTCGGTCGACCGGATGACATCATCGAGTGCCCGACTCCGGCCCAGCGCTTGGTCTATGGGCCGAAACGACGGCGGGTGCCCGAGTTGTGGAATATCGACAATCCCATGGTCTCCGGCTCGGTGCAGAATCAGGACGCCTATATGCAGGCGGTGGCCGCCCAGCGTCCCTATTTCTTCGACCATATCAAGGCCATCACCGAGCAGGCGATGGACGAGTATTACGGCCTGACCGGGCGGCGTTACCGGCGGGTCAGCGGGTATCGGGTGGAAGACGCCGACTACCTGATTCTCGGCATGGGCTCGATGGTGGTCCAGGCGGAGGCGGTGGCGGATTACCTGCGCGAGAAACGCAAGCTCAAGGTAGGGGTGGTGAACATCACCATGTACCGGCCTTTCCCAGGGGATCTGGTGGTCCGTCTGCTCAAGGGCAAGAAGGCGGTAGCCGTGCTCGAGCGCACCGATCAGCCCTTGGCCGAGGATTTACCCCTGATGCGGGAGGTACGCGCCGCCCTCACCAAGGGACTGGAAAACGGCGCCGTCCTGCGCGGGGAGGCGATGCCTTATCCGCAGTATGACGGCCTCAAGCCGACCGAGATGCCGCGGCTCTATTCCGGCTGTTATGGTCTCGGCAGTCGCGATCTGCAACCCGAAGGGCTGATCGGCGCGGTGGAGAACATGCTGCCGGAGGGAAAACAGCGCAAATTCTTCTACCTCTCGGTGGATTTTGCCCGGGATCCCGCCACCCCCAAACAGGAGATCGCCCTGCAGGCCCTGCTGGATGCCTATCCCCAGGTGAAGGAACTGGGTATCCGCGGCAGTGAGAACCCCAACCTCATGCCCGAGGGTTCCATCACCGTACGCATGCACTCCGTGGGCGGCTGGGGTGCGGTGACCACGGGCAAGAACCTGGCTATGACCCTCTTCGAGTTGCTGGGGTTCGATATCCGGGCCAATCCGAAATACGGCTCGGAGAAGAAGGGTCAACCCACTACTTATTATCTGGCCGCGGCGCCGACGCCCATCCGCTTGAACTCCGAATATCACTATGTGGACGTGGTGATCTCGCCGGATCCCAATGTCTTCCACCATTCAAACCCCTTGAACGGCTTGCGTAAGGGAGGCGTCTTCATCATCCAATCGGGTTTGGAGAACGAGGAAGCGGTCTGGGCCAGCATTCCCTACCAGGCCCAGAAGCAGATCCTCGACAACGACTATCACTTTTATTATCTCGATGGCTTCAAAATCGCCCGGGAAGAGGCCACCGATCCCGAGTTGCAGTTCCGCATGCAGGGCAATGCCTTCCAGGGGGCCTTCTTTGCCGCTTCGCCCCTGATGGAGCGGGCCGGACTGGACGAAGAAGGTCTGTTCGGGGCCATCGAGGACCAGCTGCGCCACAAGTTCGGCACCAAGGGTGAGCGGGTGGTGCAGGATAATCTGCGGGTGGTGCATCGCGGCTTCGACGAGATCCGGGAGGTCAAAAACAAGGTCCTCAGCCGGACCCAGATGGGCGGAAAACGCAAGGAAGCCGGTCTACCCATCATGCTCAAACAGTTGCCGGAAGCCGACGGCGGCGTCTCCGATATCCATCGCTTCTGGGAGCAGACCGGCTATTTCTATGCCACCGGTCGCGGCAATGACAATCTGGCGGATCCCTACATAGCGCTGTCCATCATGCCGGTGGCCACCGGGGTCTATCGCGATATGACCCAGATCCGCTTCGAGTACCCCAAATACGTCCCGGAGAACTGCACCGCCTGCGGCGATTGCTTCAGCATCTGTCCGGATAGCGCCATCCCCGGGTTGGTCAGCAGCATCGGCGAGGTATTCACCACCGCCATCAACCGCATCGAGCGGGAGGTACAACCGACCCAGCATCTCCGGCGCGAGAGCCGCAAGATCGAGAAACGTCTACGCAGTTTCTTGGAGCAGGCGGGCGAGGCCGCCGAGGTGGGCAAGCTGCTCGACCGGGCGATGCTGGAGACCCTCTCGGAGTCGGATGTCGCCCCGGAGCAGCGAGAAAGTCTGGAAAAGGAACTCGGGCTGTTGTCGGAGGCGATCGGCGATTTTCAGTTTTCCATCACCAAGCCCTACTGGGGCAATCGGGAGAAAAAGGACAAGGGCAGCGGTGGACTTTTCGCTATCACGGTCAATCCTTATACCTGCAAGGGCTGTATGGAGTGCGTCCGCATTTGTGACGACGGTGCCCTGGTGGCCGAACCCCAGACCAGCGAAGCCGTGGAGCAAATGCGTCGTCGCTGGGCCTTCTGGCTCGAACTGCCGACCACCAAGCCCGAGTTCATCCGCATTGAGGATCTGGAGCAGCGGATCGGTGCCCTGGAGACCCTGTTGCTGGACAAGCGCAACTACGGCTCCATGGTGTGCGGTGATGGCGCCTGCATGGGATGCGGCGAAAAGACCTTGATCCATCTCTTTACCTCTACCATCTCCGCGCTCATGCAGCCGCGGGTGCGGCAGCATCTGAAACAGATCGAGGATCTGATCCAGAGATTGGAGCGGCATATCCGTCTCAAGCTGGCCGAGGGAATGGATCTCGGCAATATCTCCGCCATTCGATCGGCCCTGGACAGCCACCAGGACCGGGACCTGACTCTGACAGAGCTGTCCGCCTCTCTCGAGGCCGGGCAGAAATCCCGCCCCGTGGATCCCCATTGGCTACGCTGGGTGACCCAATTGCTGGAAAAACTCAAGCATCTCCATTGGCTCTATACCCAGGGCGTCAACCGCCAGGGGCGGGCTTCGATGGGCGTGGTCAATTCCACCGGCTGCACCTCGGTCTGGGGCTCCACCTATCCTTTCAACCCCTATCCCTTCCCTTGGAGCAGTCATCTGTTCCAGGACTCGCCATCCGTCGCCATGGGTATCTTCGAGGGCCACATGGCCAAGATGGCCGAAGGCTTCAAGGCGATCCGCATGGCCAAGTTGGAACTCGAGGGGAAGTATGTCCCGGCGGAGCATGACAACTTCTTCACCTATTTCAACTGGAAGTCCTTCAGCGATGAGGAATGGTGGCTCTGTCCGCCGGTGGTCGCCTTCGGCGGTGACGGTGCCATGTACGATATCGGCTTCCAGAATCTGTCCCGGGCCTTGATGTCGGGCATGCCGATCAAGGTGCTGGTGCTGGATACCCAGGTTTATTCAAATACCGGTGGACAGGCCTGTACCTCCGGCTTCATCAGCCAGGTTTCGGACATGGCCCCCTATGGCAAGGCGTGGAAGGGTAAGACCGAGGCGCGCAAGGAGATGAGCCTCATCGGTCTGGCCCACCGCACGGCCTATGTGATGCAGGGTTCCCTCGCCAACATCACCCACCTCTTGGAAGGGTTCATCGATGGACTGAGTAGTCGCCGTCCGGCCTTGTTCAACGTCTATGCCGTCTGCCAGCCCGAGCATGGGGTGGCGGATGACGCTACCTTCGTGCAGAGCAAGCTCGCTCTGGAAGGGCGCGCCTATCCCTTGCTCAAATTTGATCCGGATGCCGGCGAGACCTTGGAAGAATGTCTGGATATCGAAGGCAATCCCGATCTGGATGAGGATTGGCCCAGCTACGGTCTCAAATACCTGGACGAGAAAGGGGGCGAGCAGAGCCTCGAAGTGCCCATGACCTTTGCCGATTTCGCCGTCACCGAGGCACGCTTCCGCAAACATTTCCGCAAGGCTCCGCCCGAGACCTGGAACGACAACATGCTACCCCTGCATGAGTTTCTCGATCTGCAGGCGGAAGATCGGGAGGGTCGCTTCCCCTTCATCTGGGGAGTCGATCAGAAAAACCGCTTGATGCGGGTGTTGGTTTCCGCCGAACTGGTGCGCTCCTGCGAGGAGCGGCGGCAATTCTGGCGTCAACTCAAATCCCTGGCCGGCCAATACAAGCGGGTGGATGTTGCGGCCATGGTCGAGCAAGCCAAACGCGACATGGCGCAAAAGCTCACCGCCTCCTTACTGGCCATGGCCACCGGGGGTGGGTTTGGCAAGTTGAGCGATTTGCCGCCCTTGCCGTCTCCGGGGGGCAATGGACAAGGCGCCCTGGCCCAAGGGGGGAGCGGTGGCTGGGAGCCGGTTTGGGTGGATACGCCCGAGTGTACCGCCTGCGACGAGTGTATGAAGATCAATCCCAAGATCTTCGCTTACAACGGCGAGAAAAAGACCATCATCCTGGATCCCAAGGGTGGTCCCTATAAGGACATCGTCAAGGCGGCGGAGAAGTGCACCGCAGGCTGTATCCATCCGGGTACGCCATGGAATCCGGTGGAAAAGGACGTCGACAAACTCCTGCAACGGGCGCAGAAATACCAATGAGACCGGTTTCGGGATATGACTTTGTGGTCGGGCGGAGGGAGTTCAGTCTGCCTCGAGCCCGCCTTGGATGTCGGTATCCCGGCCCGGCCGGGATTGATCGCGGGGAGACGCCGCCATGGGCCTGATGCGACTCTTTCGCCGCAATACTTTCGAGCATGGGATCCATCCCGAGGACCACAAGGACCTGACCTGCGGTCTGCCAATCCGGCGTCTACCCTTTGCCCCCCGCCTCATGCTGCCTCTCTCCCAGCATCGCGGTGCCCCGTCCAAACCCCTGGTCAAGTCCGGCCAGGAGGTGGTGAGAGGCGAGCCGATTGCGGCGGCGACGGGTTTTGTTTCCGTGCCCTTGCACGCCCCGGCGACAGGAAGGGTGAAGGGTATCGAGCTGGTGCATACCGCCGAAGGGCCCAAGACGCCCGCCATCTTGCTCGATGTCTATCCTGGCGCCAGTCAGGAGATCCTCTATGAGGCGCCTCTGGATTGGGAACGTCTGGGCCCGGCCGAATTGGTGCAAGCGGTACAGGATACGGGCATGGTGGGCCTGGGCGGGGCCGCTTTTCCCAGTCATGTCAAACTCAAGCTCCCGGAAGGTCGGACGGTCGACACCCTGGTGGTGAACGGCTGCGAATGTGAGCCTTATCTTACCTGTGACCACCGCATCATGTTGGAGCGGACCGAGGCCCTGCTGCTCGGCACCCGCATCCTCATGCGCGCCCTGGGCGTGACTCGGGCGATGATCGGGGTGGAGGACAACAAGCCGGATGCCATCGCGGCCATCGCCGCCAGACTCAAGCCGGAGATGGGTATCAGTGTGCACGCCCTGGAGACCAAGTATCCCCAGGGGGCGGAGAAGATGGTCATCGAGGCGCTACTCGGGCGTCGGGTGCCCTCGGGTGGCCTGCCGGTGGAGGTGGGGGTGGTGGTGTTCAATGTTGGCACCCTGGCCCAACTCGGGGAACTCCTCCCTTACGGACGAGGACTGACCGAGCGGGTCATCACCGTCTCCGGGTTGGGAGCGCAACGTCCGGGCAATTACCTAGTGCCCGTGGGTACCCCCATCCGCTTTCTGCTCGAGCATCTGGGGGCCAAGCCCGAGGCCCACGAGGTCATCCTGGGTGGCCCCATGATGGGGATGGCCGTGGCTTCGCTGGATGTGCCGGTGACCAAGGCCATGTCCGGGGTGGTGGTGTTCGAGCGTGGCCATACCGATCTGCAACCGCGCAAGGTGCATCCCTGCATCCGTTGCGGGCGTTGCGTCGAGGCCTGCCCCATGCACCTCAATCCCTCCTCGCTGGGGATGCTGGCCACCAAGAGACGCTATGGCGAGATGGTGGAGGAACATCATCTGCTCGACTGCTTCGAGTGCGGCTGTTGCAGCTATGTCTGCCCTTCGAACATTCCCTTGGTGCAATATTTCCGCATCGCCAAGACCATGCATCGGGAGCAGGCGGCATGAGCGTCCCCGATACCGATCTGCGCATCGAGCTGCGTACCTCGCCTCACCTGAAGCAGCCACTCAGTGTCGAAAAGATCATGCGCAACGTGGTCTACACCTTGCTGCCGGTGTGCGGCTGGGCGGTTTTTGCCTTCGGCCTGAGCGCGCTCTTGCTTATCCTGACCACCACCCTGACCTGCTTGCTCACCGAGGCCTTGTTCAATCGTCTCGCCGGTCGTCCGGACAGTCTGGGGGACTGGAGTGTAACCATTACCGGCCTGCTCCTCGGTCTGACCCTGCCGCCGGGATTTCCGCTCTGGATGGCCGCCGTCGGCGGCTTCGTCGGCGTCGGTCTGGGCAAGGCCCTATTCGGGGGCCTGGGGTTCAATGTCATGAATCCCGCCCTGGTGGGGCGGGCCTTCTTGCAGGCGGCCTTTCCCGTAGCCATCACCACCTGGACGCCGGCCTTCGCTCCCCACCGCTTTGCCGAATTCATCCCCTCGACCATGACGCTGCCCTTTACCCGCCCGCCATCCACGCTGGAATGGAGTCGCCAGGTGGCGATCGATGGCTTTACCGGCGCCACGCCCTTATCGCTGCAAAAGTTTCAATACATCACCACCGGAACCAGCGATCTTTTCTTCGGCCTGACCGCGGGTTCGCTCGGGGAAACCTCGGCCATCCTTATCCTTCTAGGTGGGATCTACCTGGCCGGTCGCCGCATGATGGACTGGCGCATCCCCCCGGCGGTACTCGGTGGTGCCGCCCTAACCGTGCTTCCCTTCTGGTTGCTCGATCCCCAGCACTACCCCAGTCCGGTCTTCACCCTCTTTTCCGGGGGGCTGATGCTGGGGGCGGTCTTCATGGCTACCGACATGGTGGCCTCACCGGTGACACCGCTGGGGATATGGATCTATGGGGCTCTGATCGGTTTTCTCAGCGTCATCATCCGGCTCTTCGGCGGGCTGCCGGAAGGGGTGATGTACGCCATCCTGCTCGGTAATGCCGCTTCGCCGCTGATCCAGATGTTGACCCAGCCCAGGGTGTATGGTCAGCGTCCCGGAGGCGCCAAGAAGGACGCCAAGGGATGAGCCATTCGGCGTCGACAGTTACGGCCGCAAAGGACAATCGCACCATGTTGCTGGTGCTGGGTCTGGTGGCGGCTATTTCCGGGCTCTTGATCTCCCTGGCCTACGAATACACCAAGGTACCCATCGCCCGCTATCAACGGCAGGAACAGGAACAGGCGGTGCTGCGGGTGCTGCCCCAGGGCCAGACCAGTCGACCCTACATCGCCTTGCCGGATCGGGTGGTTCCGGGGGAGGGGCCTGTGGAAGGGGGGCTCCTCTTCTATGCCGCCTTCGATGCCGTCGGGACCCTGGTGGGGATCGCCGGGACGGGATCAGGGGCCGGCTATGCGGATCAGATCATCCTTTTGTGGGGCTATGATCCCAGGTGCGCCTGCATCATAGGTGTCCAGACCCTGCAAAACAAAGACACCCCGGGGTTCGGCGATCGGGCGGAAAAAGAGACGGACTTTCGCGCCAACTTCAACCAACTGGACGTACGCCTGAACGCCGAGGGCACCGCCCCGGCCCACCCCATCAAGCTGGTCAAGCACGGTACCAAGACCGAGGCCTGGCAGATCGACGCCATCTCCGGCGCCACGGTCACCTCGCGTGGTTACACCCGTGCCTTGCGTAGCGGTACCGAAGCACTGCTGCCCAGGGTGGTCAAGCATCTCTCCCAACTCAAACCCAACGACTGAGGGTTGCCCATGGCCCAAGACATCCATCCCTCCGACAGCCTCAGCTTCGATACCTTCGTCAGCGGTGTATGGCGGGAGAACCCGGTCTTCGTCGCCGTGCTTGGCACCTGTCCCACCTTGGCGGTGACGGTCAATGCCACCAATGCCTTTACCATGGGGGCCGCCACCACCTTCGTACTCGTGGGATCGGGGATTCTGGTCTCGCTGCTGCGCAAAGTGGTGCCGAAGCAGGTGCGCATCGCCACCTACATCGTCATCATCGCCGCCTTTGTCACCGTGGTGGACTACGTCCTGCACGCCATCTCACCCCCGGTGTATCAGGCCATGGGGGTGTTTCTCCAGCTCATCGTCGTCAACTGCATCATCCTCGGTCGCGCCGAGGCCTATGCCTCGCGCCAGCCGGTGGGCAAAACCATCGTCAACTCCCTGGGACAGGGGTTGGGTTTCACCCTGGCGCTTTTTTGCCTGGGATCGGTGCGGGAGATCCTGGGGTCGGGGACCCTCTTTGGTATCTCTTTGTTCGGACCCAGTTTCGAGCCCTGGGTGATCATGATCCTGCCACCCGGCGGTTTCTTTGTCTTCGGCGGTTGGATGCTGCTGTTTGCCTGGTGGAAAGAGCGCCAGCAGCGGCGCCTTGCCGAGATGCAGGACTCATTGGGCCGCGTGGCCCATTCCCATGGAGGTTGAGATTCTATGAACGACCTATCCCTCTGGACCCTGCTGCTCAACGCGGTCATCGTCAATAACTTCGTACTGGCGATGTTTCTCGGCATCTGCCCCTTCCTGGGGGTCTCCAGCCATGTCAAGACGGCGCTCTCCATGGGGGCGGCCACCTCCTTCGTCATGATCATCAGTTCGCTCTGTGCCTATGGGATCAATCTGGCCCTGGTGGCGGCTGGGCTGGAGTTTCTGCGGCTGATCTCCTACATCGTTGTCATCGCCTCGGCGGTGCAATTGGTGGAGATGGTGCTGAAGAAATACAGCCCGGCGCTCTTCCGTGCCCTCGGCATTTATCTGCCCCTCATCACCACCAACTGCGCCGTGCTGGGACTCGCCCTATTGCAGACCAGCCGTCAGTACAACTTCGTGCAATCCCTGGTCTATGCCCTGGGGGCCGGACTAGGGTTCACCCTGGCGCTGTTGCTGATGGCCGGTCTGCGCGAACGACTCCAACTGGCGAGCCTGCCGAAGATCAGCCAGGGCGCTGGGCTCTCCCTTATCCTGGCCGGGCTGTTGTCCCTCGCCTTCATGGGCTTCGGCGGCATGGGCGGCGGCGGTGACTAAAATCCTGCTCGCCCCTTTTTTGGTGCTTGGTCTCCTGATCGGCTGGCTCTGGGTGCAGGATATAGCCCGCCGCTTCGCCGCCCGCCACCCGCAGTTCGGTCCAGCCAGGGAAGAGGGGGGATGCGGCCGCGGCGCTTGTGGTCAGTGTGGCGGTAAAGACTGCCATTCCGGGTTCTGATTCGATTTTCGCTCGGGGCCTCGACACCGCCCCTTGTTCCGGCAGCGGCTTCCCTGGGTGAGAGGCGTCGATTCGGCCCGAATACAGGCCCTCTTTCAGGTCGGAATCCCTCTTCCGGGGCCGGGCATGAGTGGAAAAAGGCTATTTTCCGTTCTTATTTAGAGAACAATTAAGCAAAAAAATCTGTAATTGTTCTCCATTGTAGAACGCTAGCCCGGTGTAAAGAACTCATGCCCGGGAGCGCCGACTACCCAGCCGTGACGGTTTTCCCTGTCTCTCCGGTCAAGTTCATGGTCTTTCTGAGCCCAGGATCACGCCGGTCTTGATCCTGACAGCCAGTCTCAAGGTTATGTGGCCGATTGGGGGGGGCAATAGGTATCGGGGAGGAGGATGGTGGGACGCCGTTGATGGGTATCGTCGCGTTGGGGGAAATCGAGGGTGTAATGAAGGCCGCGGCTTTCCTTGCGGGACAAGGCCGAGCGGATGATGAGATCGGCGACCTCGGCCAGGTTGCGCAGTTCCAGGAGGTCGTTGGTAACGCGGAAATTGCTGTAATACTCGCGGATCTCCATCCGCAGGGTGTCGATACGTCGCTTGGCCCGCTCCATGCGCTTATTGGTGCGCACGATGCCCACGTAGTCCCACATGAAACGCCGCAGTTCGTCCCAGTTGTGGGAGACCACCACCTCTTCGTCTGAATCGGTCACCCGACTCTCGTCCCAGTGGGGCACATTGATCGGCGGGTAGACCTGATCGATCTCGCCCAGGATGGTCTCGCTGGCCCGCTGGGCAAACACCAGGCATTCGAGCAGGGAGTTGCTGGCCATGCGATTGGCGCCGTGGAGCCCGGTATAGGCGGTCTCGCCGATGGCGAAGAGTCCGGGGACGTCGGTGCGGGCACAGTCGTCGGTAATCAGACCGCCGCAGATGTAATGGGCGGCGGGTACCACCGGGATGGGTTCGGCGGTGATGTCGATGCCGAATTCGAGACAATGGGAATGAATGGTGGGGAAATGGGAACGGATGAAATCCGCCGGTTTGTGGCTGATATCGAGAAAAACACAATCCGCGCCCAGGCGTTTCATCTCATGGTCGATAGCCCGGGCGACGATATCCCGCGGTGCCAACTCGGCCCGTTCGTCATAGTTCGGCATGAATCTGTTGCCGTCCGGGCGCAACAGCCGGGCGCCTTCCCCCCGTAATGCCTCGGAAATAAGAAAGGATTTCGCCTGGGGGTGATAGAGGCAGGTGGGATGGAATTGGATGAATTCCATATTGGCAACCCGGCAGCCGGCGCGCCAACCCATGGCGATGCCGTCGCCGGTCGCCACATCCGGGTTGCTGGTGTAGAGATAGACCTTGCTGGCCCCCCCCGTGGCCAGGGCCACGTAATGGGCCCGGAAGGTTTCCACGCGACCGCTTTGCCGGTTGAGGACATAGGCCCCCAGGCAACGACGCCGGCCTCGCCCGGATTTGCCGCTCAGGATCAGATCAATGGCATTATGATCGTCGAACAATTCGATATTGGGATTGGCCCGGACCCGTTCCAACAACCTGGTTTCCACCACCCGTCCGGTGGCGTCGGCGGCATGCACCACCCGACGATGGGAATGCCCGCCCTCCCGGGTGAGATGGAACTCATCCCCAGTCCCGCTCTTGTCCCGACGGGTGAATTCCACCCCCTGATCAAACAGCCAATGGATATTTTCCGGCCCTCGCTCGACAACCAGATGCACGATATCCGGATCGCAGAGACCGGCGCCGGCAATGAGGGTGTCATTTACATGGGAATCGATGGAATCGTTTTTGCCGAGAACCGCCGAGATACCGCCCTGGGCATAGAAGGTATTGCCTTCCTCCAGAGAACGCTTGGCCACCACGGCGATGCGCAGGCGCTCTCCCAGCCGCAAGGCCAGGCTCAGGCCGGCCGCACCGCTCCCGATAATGAGTACATCATGTTCGTAGGAAGAGGTCATGTTTACGGGCCGGTGCCTTTACCGTCATACTTGTTCGCTTAACACGGGCGATAACACCACATGCTAAACCAATTCCTCCGTTGCGAGAACTCCACAGTTTCGGGCGCCTCGCCCACCGGTTACGAACTAAACCGGCCTGTCGCTGTCCATTCACTCTGAGTAGCGGGGCTTGCGAGCCGTGATGAAGGCAAGAACAACCGCAAGCGAGCCGATACTCGACCAAGAGCTTGTTGTGCGGGTGCAACAGGGCGACAAAAAGGCATTCGATGTATTGGTGCTCAGGTATCAGGGGAGGGTGGCTGCTTTGATGACAAGATTCGTCAAGGATCATGCCGAAGCCCTGGATGTCACCCAGGAGGCTTTCATCAAGGCCTATCGGGCCATAGGTGACTTTCGCGGCGACAGCGCCTTTTATACCTGGCTCTACCGTATCGCCATCAACACGGCCAAGAACTATCTCGTGGCCCAGGGACGACGTCCTCCAGGCGCCGATATCGACGCCGAGGAAGCCGAACAGTTCGATGTTTCCGGCCGGCTCAGCGAAGGGGCGACACCTGAACGTCTGCTGCTGAAGGACGAGATCGAGCGCACAGTGAAGAGGACGATCGCGGATCTTCCGGAAGACCTGCGGGTGGCCATCACCCTGAGGGAATTCGAAGGTATGAGCTATGAGGAGATTGCCAAGGTCATGTCATGCCCGATCGGCACCGTGCGGTCGCGGATTTTCCGTGCCCGCGAAGCCATCGACAAGAAACTCCAACCCTTACTTGAGACCTGAACATCAGGAAACAGCGATGACTGGAGATTACCGGGAAAAGCTATCCACATTGATGGACGAAGAGGTCGAAACGGACGAGATCGACGACGTATTGAAACATCTGGAACAGGACGAGGCCCTGCGGCTGGCGTGGGGGCGTTACCACATGATCAGGGACGCCATGCGGGGTGAATCCGTCCGACCGGAGTATATGGATATCGCCGCCGCGGTCAGATCCAGACTGGAAAACGAACCCACGGTGCTGGCACCGAGAGGGCGCCGATCGCGGCAGCCACATTGGATCCGGCAGGTCGGCGGGATCGCCATGGCGGCTTCCCTGGTGGCGGCGGTAATCTTGGTGATACCACATCTGTTGGAGGGACCCGGATTGACAGGACGGGATCTGGCCCAGGAAACCGCCCGGGATGTTCGCACCTCAGACAACGCCGTGGTCGCCGCCTTGGTCAAACAACGTCAGTCCGAGCTGGCGGCGAGACTCAATCTGTATCTGGAAAGCCACCAGAATTATGCCCCCGTGTCCCATATGCAAGGCATGCGACCCTATGCCTCGCTCATAGGCTTCAACCCGAGTCATTGAGAGGATGAATCGATTTTCCATTCTAGTTCAATGGCTTATTGCTTGCTGTCTGGCCGCCTCCGCACCGCTCTGGGGGGGCGGGCCGGACCCGGTGTTGCCAATGCTCGAACGCATGGCGGCCACCCTGCAACGAAGCAATTACCAGGGAACCTTCGTCTATCTCCACAACAATCAATTGGAGGCCATGCGGATCCACCACGTTTTGCAGGACGGCAAAGTCGAGGAGCGGGTCTGGTCGTTGAACGGGAGTCCGCGCCAAGTGGTGGGCGATAGTCAAAAGGTGACCTGCATAGCCCCGGAAAGCGACGCCAAGTGGCGCCAATCCCGCTCGGAGTGGCAGTTCCCCATCTGGATGCCGGCCAATTCTGAATCATTGCGTCCCTACTATGATTTTCGTTGGTTGGAGGATGACCGCGTAGCCGGGCGAGAGGTGCGGGTGATCGGCATCACACCCCGGGATTCCTATCGCTATGGCTATAAATTATATCTGGACAGGGATACGGCCTTTCCCTTGAAATCCGATTTGGTGGATGAGCGCGGAAATCCGATCGAGCAGATCATGTTCACCGATCTCGACCTGCAGCCATGGACGGAGACGAGCGGTCAAACAGAAACCCTTCAACAGCCTATACCCTCTCCCGAACCAAATGCGCCCCCCCAGACCCAGCTACCCGAAACCTGGGCTTTTACCAGCTTGCCTAGCGGATTTGCCCTCAGTGCCCGGGAGACCCGTGCCGATCCCCTGACCAATCGGCGCTTCGAGCAATATGTATTCTCCGATGGGTTGGCGACCCTATCGGTCTTTATCGAGCGGCTGGCGCCGGGCGAGGGGCTGTCCGGCGGTTCGGGCTTGGGAGCCCTCAATGCCTGGGGCGGTCAGATCGATGGCTATCAGGTGACGGCCGTGGGCGAAGTTCCCTTGGCCACCGTGAGTAAGGTGATGCAATCGGCAACCCGGGCCGTTAGCCGAGGTACGCTGACGCCATGATCGAGGAGAGTGCCCGGGTAATCACTTGCCGAGAGGGTATTGCCGAAGTGGAAGGCTGTCGCCTTCCCGCCTGCGGGACCTGTGAAGGTTCTCCGACTTGTGGGACCGCCAGCCTGGCGGGATATTTCGGTCGCCGTCCGGTGAGAATGCGGGCCTTGAATCCCATAGGCGCTCAGCCAGGAGAGCGGGTGGTGGTCGGCTTGGCCGGGCGGCGGCTGGCGATCACGGCCGGGATATTCTACGGTGCGCCCCTGCTCGGATGGCTCGGCGGGGCTGGTGTCCTCGAGCTAGTATTGAAAAGTTGGCCGGGCGTGGTGCCGGAGTGGGCAACCCTGGTCGGCGCGGGGCTGGGCTTGGCGACGGCCTTGTATGGGGTGCGGTTGTTCGGTCGTTCCGGTCCGGAAGAAAAACCCACTATCCTGGTGTTGCGGCGGGATCTCAGCCTTTCCTCCCCTGGGCCGAGCCAAACACCCCCCACAGACCAAGGCTCAGGTTTTCTTTTAAATCATTCATCCCGATGAAAATATCACTGTTTGTCCGTAGCTGTTTTCCCTTGATAGCCTCCTGGCTGTTTGCTGTGGCGGGGCTGGCCCGGGCCGCCCAACTGCCGGACTTTACCCCCTTGGTGGAACAATGCAGCCCCGCCGTGGTGAATATCAGCACCAAACAGGCACAAAATACCCGTCGCCTTCCTCACGGCTTTCAATATCCGGATATTCCGGACGATAGCCCCCTGAATGAGTTGTTCAAACATTTCTTCGGCGAGGGGAATCGGGGGATGCCGGAGGAGTATGACGCCCGCACCCTGGGTTCGGGATTCATCATCTCCGAGGACGGCTATATCCTGACCAACTTCCATGTGGTGGAGAGTGCGGACGAGGTGCTGGTCCGTACCAGCGAACGCAATGAATTCATCGCCCAGGTGGTCGGCGGTGATAAGAGAAGCGATATCGCCTTGATCAAGATCGACGCCAAGAGTCTGCCGGTGGTGGCGGTGGGTCGCGCGGAAGATTTGAAAGTCGGGGAGTGGGTGCTCGCGATCGGTTCCCCCTTTGGTTTCGACCATTCGGTCACGGCCGGGATCGTCAGCGCCAAGGGGCGAAGCCTGCCGGCAGAGAATTATGTGCCATTCATTCAGACCGATGTGGCCATCAATCCAGGCAATTCAGGCGGTCCCTTGTTCAATATGGACGGCAAGGTGGTGGGGGTGAATTCCCAGATCTACAGCCGGACCGGCGGTTTCATGGGTCTGTCCTTTGCCATCCCGATTGATGTGGCCATGAATGTGGTCGACCAACTACGTACCAAGGGCCATGTCAGCCGGGGTTGGCTTGGCGTCATCATTCAGGATGTCACCCGGGAACTGGCGGAAAGTTTCGGCCTGGAGAGGCCGAGAGGCGCCCTGGTTTCCAAGGTGTTGCCGGGGAGCCCAGCCGCCAAGTCCGGTATCCAGGTCGGAGACATCATCTTGAGTTACAACGGTAAGGAAGTGTTCAATTCGGCCTCGCTGCCGCCCATGGTTGGGGCCAGTGAAGTGAATAATCAGGCGGAACTGCGCTTTCTGCGCGCACAGAAGATCGAACAAATCAATGTGCTCATCGGTGAGCTGCCTTCAGAAGAGGCGATCGAGTCGGTTTCATCGCTCCCGGGTCGGTTGAGTGTCAACCGTCTCGGCTTGCGGGTGCTTCCGCTCACCGAGGAACAACGAGCCGCGCTTGGACTGGATAAACCAGTGGGTGTCCTGGTTGAGAGCGTGGTCGCCGGACCAGCGCAGACTGCGGGTGTCCAGGAAGGGGATGTCCTGCTGCAGATCAACAATCAGTGGGTGGACGACATGGATCGCTTTCAGGAAATCGTCGATGCCCTGGTTCCTGGGCGAATAGTGGCCGTGCTGGTGCAGCGGGAGTCCGGCCCCATGTTTCTTGCCATGAGGATGCCGACGAAATGAAACCGCGCCGCCACTCGTCCTCCTCGACAGAGCGAGGTCGATGCGGTTGAAGGATAGCCATAGACAATGTTTTCCCTGGCTGTAGTGGGTATCTCGACGCCGTCTGGCGGCGCCGACAACAGAACCCTTCTTCAGTCTCGTGTGTCCTTGGAAGCGGCTACCCCTTGCTGCCACCCCGGGGACTCGTGTTAGAATGAGACCCTTCAAGGCTCGAGCTAAGTATCTGATTTTGCGGGTGTAGTTCAATGGTAGAACCTCAGCTTCCCAAGCTGAAGGCGTGGGTTCGATTCCCATCACCCGCTCCATCTCCTTTCCCCCATCCTTTGTTTTCCTTATTTTTCTAGCCATAGTCGATTTTATACCTAGATACCTAGGGGCGACTTCCGGGCTGAGTACAGCTAGGCTTCATTCTATGGCAGGATGTGGCTGTAGATTGTTATCTAAGCTTTGGAGAGGAGGGTTTTCCCGATGAATCTGCGTTTGGGTTTCGTCTTGTTTTTAGCCGCCCTCGGGTTCGCAGGCTTGGCCCCCGGCGAGGAATCCCTCGCACCGCAATCGTCACCAGCCCCCATATCTTCACCCTCCTCCCCAGCGGAAACCCAGGCACCGAGTTTGCAACAGGTCCCCACCGAGGGGGAGGTGCGTTCGGTCATCCGCGAAGCCGACGGTTATGCCTCCATGGGTGAGGATCAAACTTTACGTCAGGCCCGGGATACCGCCTTCGAGAATGCCCGCCGCCAAATCCTGAAAAACGTAGAAACCTTTATCCAGTCGAAAACCCAGGTGGAAGGTGGGGTGCTCAAACTCGATATCGTGGAGTCCGCCGCCCAGGGTCGGGTGGTGGTGCTGGAAGAAAAAGATCTCGGGGTGCAGGGGGATCAACGCTACAAGGTCTGGATTCGGGCTGAGGTGCGTTACGTGGTGGCCGGCGGGGAGGCCCAATCGGATAAGCTCTTGAAGGCCGATGCCCCGCTCACGGTACGGGTGTGGACGGATAAAAAGACCTTCCACGCCGGAGAGCGCATTACGGTTTTCCTGCATGGTAATCGGGATTTTTATGCCCGGGTATTCGACCAGATGGCGGATGGCAAAGTGGTGCAACTCCTGCCCAACGAATTCCGTCAGGATAATCACTTCCGCGGTGGTCGGGTCTACCGTATTCCAGATCCCAGCCAGGGGGACAAGTTCGAACTGGCAGTGACCGAGCCCTATGGGCAGGATCAGATTCTGGTTTATGCCGGTGAGACCCCGGTGGGCGAGGTGCCGGTAGAAAACATCGGTCAGGGCCTCGGGGCCTTCCAGGGAGAGGCTACCCAGCTTGCCAAACTCACCCGCGGCCTCAAGGTGCAGGCGGCGACCCGGGATTCCGGTGGAGGCTCTGCCGCTGGCGAACAGGCGTCGCCCACCGGTGAATTTTTCGAAGGCAAATGGAAGCTGACCACTTCCGTCAAGTAACTCCCGACCACTGTGGTTGGGGCTGAGGGCGAGCCGGATGGAGAGGTTGTTCGAAGCCGCCGATCGCCTGCAGGCCCAACAGCTTTTCGACCTGCTTGCGGAACAAGGCGTGGACGCGGTCATCCTGGGGGACTATCTCTCGGGGGCTATCGGTGAGCTGCCGGCGGATATCCGCCCGACGCTATGGCTGCTCAGCTCCCAGGATCTTTCCCGGGCCAGGGCCTTGCTGGCGGCTTTTCTCGCCGGCCCACAAGAGACAACATCCTGTTGGACCTGCCCCGGGTGTGGCGAGCGCAATGACGGCCAGTTCCGGCTCTGTTGGCGCTGTTGCACCGCCAAACCGAGTCCATGAACGTACCTTTTCTCTTAGAATCTGTTTGGAACGTCTTGTTACAGCCTCCGCGCCTCGGGGCGAAGGTCCGTGCCTGTGATTGTCGTTCACATAAAGAGAACAATATAGGCTTTATTTCTTTATTTGTTGCCAAAAGAAGAACAAAGATCGGGCCTTTTCGCTCGATGCCCGGGAGGCGAAGGTTTCCAAGCAGATTCTTAGGCGATTTCGGTCAAAAAATATGCCCGCCTACTGGTCTGATCGTCCGCCTTCGGTGTTACGCCAGCCGGTGGCGCATTCAGGTATGTTTTTTTCCGGCAATCGCCTTGGCTTCAAGGACTTTGTGCCTACTTTCCATGCTCTGGTGGCCAACCGCCAGGGTGCTGGCGGCCACGGTGGAACGCATGCAAGTGAGCAGTAGCGAGGGGATCTACCATGCCGTGCTCGACGCAACACTGGACACCGCGCCGGCCAAGATTTGGCGTGTGCTCACTGATTTTCCCCGCTTCGCCGAGCTCTCTCCGGCGATTCAATCCAGCGAGGCGATCGCACGCGAAGGACCCTCGCTATGGCGGGTCCTCACCCTCTCCCGCGCCTGCGTCCTGGGCTTTTGCAAAGAGATGAAACAGGTCCAGCGCGTTGAGATACGGGACTTGGAGATGAGGGCCCAGGTGCTGCCGGAGGAGAGCGATTTTTCCCTGGGACAGGCCATCTGGCGGGTCAGATCCCAAGGGCAAGGGGCCCGCTTGTATTTTGAAGCCAGCATGAAGCCGTCATTCTGGGTGCCCCCTCTCCTTGGTCCCTGGATCATCGAGTATGTGCTGCAGGAAGAACTACAGCAAAGCCTGATCAATCTCGAACAATTGCTTGCCGCAGGGGCAGGCTCTTGATCGAAGAGGTATTCGCTGCCCGCCTACTGGCGTGGTACGACCACTGTGGGCGACGAGACCTGCCGTGGAAACAGCAACCTTCACTTTATCTGGTCTGGGTGTCGGAGATCATGCTCCAGCAGACCCAGGTGAGCCGGGTCATTCCCTATTATCAAGCCTTTGTTCAGCGCTTCCCCGAACTCGCCAGCCTCGCGCGGGCCGATGAAGACGAGGTCATGCCGTTCTGGTCGGGGTTGGGATATTACTCCAGGGCCAGAAATCTCCACGCCGCCGCCCGGTTGATGATGGACCGCCACCAGGGGCGCTTCCCCCAAGAACTGGGCGAGGTCCAGGCCCTGCCCGGCGTGGGACGCTCCACCGCCGGCGCCATCCTCTCCATGGTCCTGGGGCAACGCCATCCCATCTTGGACGGCAACGTCAAACGGGTGTTGACCCGGATGTTCGCCATCGAAGGCTGGCCGGGACAGGGAGACATCGAGCGGCGTCTATGGGAACTGGCGGGCCAGCTTACCCCTCATTCACGGGTGGCGGATTACAACCAGGCCATCATGGATCTCGGTGCCACCCTGTGTCGCAGGTCGCGCCCCGACTGCCCCCGCTGCCCGCTGGGAGATCTCTGTCAGGCCCGTGGACAAGGCAACCCGCACCGCTATCCCAGCCCCAAACCGGCATCGGTGAAGCCCACCCGCCCCATCTGCCTGCTCGTCATTCTGGATGAAAGGGATCGGCTGGCGCTGGTCAAACGCCCACCCTCAGGCATCTGGGGCGGTTTGTGGAGCCTGCCGGAGTGTCCCCAAGGGGTGGATATCGACTTCTGGTGCCAAGAACGCCTGGGACTCGCAAACCTCCGGCTTGAAAGGCTGGGTAGGCGCCTTCACAGCTTTTCTCACTTTCGTCTCGATATCGAACCCCGCGTCGGGCGCGGCCATCCCGCAGCGAACCGGGTCGCGGAAGCCGGCGGGTTACAGTGGTTTGATCGTCGACAGCTCGAAAGCAAAGGCTTCCCTGCGCCGATCCGCCGGATACTGGCGGAGACCGGCCTTCTCACATCATCCGAACCAATGGGAGAAAACCATGAGTCGTCTAGTGCAATGCGTCAAACTGAAACGTGAGGCCGAAGGGCTGGAGCGTATCCCCTACCCAGGTGAGTTGGGTAAGCGTATCTACGAGCAGGTTTCCAAACAGGCTTGGCAGGATTGGCTGAAATTCCAGACCATGCTCATCAACGAAAACCGCCTCAATCCCATCAACCCCAAGACCCGGGTGTTCCTTGAGGAACAGATGGAGAAATACCTCTTCGGCGAGGGCGTAGCCCTACCAGCCGGTTACGTGCCACCGAAATAGGCCATCTGACCTCTTTGACCAACTCTTGTTCGTCTCCGGCGCTCAACCGGGTCGGCCGTCGATTCGGGGGCGTAGCAGTATGGGGGTGTAGATGGCCAGAAAGATGGCAAAGGCCACCAACCACAGGGCCCCGGCCAGAATGATCCAGATCAGATACCACTGCGGCATCAAGTAGACGGCAAAGACCCGTATTGCGGCCGCCACATTCATCAGCACAAAACCCAGGTTCATCGCCGAAGCCGAGCGCATGGGTCGCCCGGTGTGCCCCAAGGCTACTCTCGCCATCATGCCCAGGGTGAGGACGCCGAAGGCGCCGAGGGTAAAGGCATGCGCCGTCAGGCTGGGGGGAAAGAGTCCGAGCTGGGTCAATCCGAGGAAGGCGAAGGCCATCACCAACCAGGCATAGCCGGTATAGAGCACCCAGAGGATAGGGATAGGCCATACCCCAGGATGATACCAGCCCCAGAGACGCCACCCCTGGGTGATGGCCAGGGCGAAGGCGAGCAGGGCTACAGGCCAGCCGCCGAGACCGAACAGTTGCGCCAAGGTCAGAGCGGACAGCAGCGCAAAACCACTCCCCTCCAGCCATGGCCAGACCCGGGGCCGGGAAGCGGCCACGGCCTTTTCGGTGAAAAAGGGCATGACCCGACCGGTGACCAGCAGCAAGGTCAGCAACACCAGATTCATCATCAGCTCCGTGCCCCTGGCCGCCGTCCCCGTTGCCCAGCCCAGCGCCTGGGCATGGATGAGAAGATTGGCCAGGAACATCCCGCCGAGGAGGAGAAAAAATACCCGGTTCGCCTTGTTAGTCCCCATCCAGAGCGGCTTCGCCAGGGCCAGGACGAGGCATGGCAGGAAGATCAGGTCGAGGATCGCCGTCAACCCCGGCGGTATGGATGGGATCCAGGGCAGAATACGGGCCAGCAGCCAGATCAGGGCCAGTCCGGCGAGGGCTATTCCCTTGGGCGTCTCGATGCCGGTCCAATTGCGCACCGCGGTGAGCAGGAAGCCGGCGATCACCGCCAGGGTATAGCCGAACAGCATCTCGTGGCTGTGCCAGCCGATACGTCCGTAATACCCTTCCACAGTCATGGGATGGTGCCAGAAGCCAAGCCAGAGCAACAACAACACCAGGGCGGCCAGGCCGGCGAGCAGGAAGAAGGGGCGGAAGCCGAGGGCCAAGGGGCTCCAGCCTTGATGCCCGGGCCGGGAGCGGGGGGCCTCGTTCAATGAAATCTGCATCTTGTGTCTTACCTCCTCGCCACCCTTATCCGCGGAAAAGGGCTTGCCGACCTTGATGTGCCTCAACCATGTATAGCTTCGTCCGCCATCCCGTTACCGATCCGGCAACCCTCGCCCAAGGCGATATCCCTCTCCCGAATCCTGTTCCATTGATCCAGATCAATTTGACTTCCAGCCAAAATCACACAATATATTGTGTCAGAGACGAACATAACCACAAGATATTGTACAACCACGGAGAGCCTCGATGTTGGCAGAAGCCTCTCTCTTGCCGCGTATCCCTACAGTCATCCGTAAGCGCGACGGCAGTCTCCTTCCCTTCGATAGCGACAAGATCCGCTCCGCCATCCAACGGGCTGGTCAGGCCACCGGAGAATACAGTGTCGTCGAAGCGGCCAGGCTCGCCAAACAGGTGGTCAAGGTCATCGCCCACCGCCATTTTCCCGATGGGATACCGGATATCGAGCGGGTCCAGGACATCGTCGAACAGACCCTGATCGGCGCCGATTACTTCGCCACCGCCCGCGCCTATATCCTCTACCGCGAACAGCACAAGAAGCTGCGCGAGGACAAGCGCACCCTGGTGGATGTGGCCGCCTCCATCAACGAGTATCTCGATCGCCTCGACTGGCGTGTCTCGGCCAATGCCAACCAAGGCTACTCCCTGGGCGGTCTCATCCTCAACACCTCGGGCAAGGTGATCGCCAATTACTGGCTTAGCCATGTCTATCCGCCGGAGATCGGCGAGGCCCATCGCAACGGCGACATCCACATCCATGACCTCGACATGTTGTCGGGCTATTGCGCCGGCTGGTCGCTCCGTACCCTGTTGCACGAAGGGCTCAACGGCGTGCCCGGTAAGGTCGAGGCGGGACCGCCCAGGCACATGTCGAGCGCCGTGGGACAGATCGTCAATTTCCTCGGCACGTTGCAGAACGAATGGGCGGGGGCTCAAGCCTTCAGTTCCTTCGACACCTACATGGCCCCCTTCGTGCGCAAGGACGGGTTGAGCTACACCCAGGTGCGGCAGTACATCCAGGAGTTGATCTACAACCTGAACGTGCCTTCGCGCTGGGGGACCCAGTGCGTGGACGAGGAGACGGAGTGTCTGACCGAGAAGGGGTGGAAGCGCTACGACCAGATCGTCGAAGGCGAAAAGATCGCCACCTTCAACTGGCGCGAGAACCGCCTCGAATACCTGGAGCCCCTGGCCATGAAGGCCTATGACTTCGATGGCGAGATGTACGTGTTGCGCAACCGGACCCAAGAACAGTGGATCACCCCAGGTCACAAGGTATTGCGCAAGGTCTTCAATACCCAGGACCGCTGGATGTTGGAGGAGATCGAACAGGTTGCCCAGCTCAAGTCCCCGGTAATCGTGCCGAACGCCTGGGAGACCTCATCGACGCTGGAAGTCGACGACAAGCTAGTCATGTTGCTTGCTTGGGTGGTGGCCGAAGGCAATTTCGATTTCAGCGACGGTCGTCGGCGCGTAAGCCTATTCCAATCCAAGGGAAATCCGGAGAACGCAGCGGAGATCGAGTGGCTGCTGGAGGAGCTCGGCCTCAGCTATCACCGCCTGGAGAAGACCGGCACCTATTCCAACCACGGCGTCTACCGCTATCGGTTGAACAAGGAGGGCAGCGAATACATCCTGCGCCACACGGATCGCAAGTGTGTTCCAAGCCTGATCCGCACCCTCTCGGCGCGCCAGATTCGCCTCTTTCTGGATACCTACATCAAAGGCGATGGGAGTATCGAGGAGAGCGGCCGCACCCGAATCTACACCAACGACCAGGACAACCTGGACGTGCTCCAAGAACTCTGCGTGCTGGCCGGCTACGGCAGCACCCTCTACAAGCGCGAGGATTCAGGCGTCTTCGTCCTCAACCTGGTCCGCAACCACGAGACATACATCCAGCTCATCGAGCGCCGTCCCTATAAGGGCAAGGTCTGGTGCCCCACCACTCGGAATGGCACCTTCGTCGCTCGGCGTCGGGGTAAGACCTTTGTCACAGGCAATACCCCCTTCACCAATCTGACCTTCGACTGGGTCTGCCCCGAAGACCTGCGCGAGCAGGTGCCGGTGATTGCCGGGGAGGAAATGCCCTTCACCTATGGCGAGCTTCAGGCGGAGATGGATCTGATCAATCGCGCCTATATCGAGGTGATGACCCAGGGTGACGCCAAGGGGCGGGTGTTCACCTTTCCCATCCCCACCTACAACATCACCAAGGATTTTTCCTGGGACAGCGACAACGCCGACCGGCTGTTCACCATGACGGCGAAATACGGGCTGCCCTATTTCCAGAACTTCATCAACTCCGAACTGGAACCACGCATGATCCGCTCCATGTGCTGCCGCTTGCAGCTCGATCTGCGGGAACTGCTCAAGCGTGGCAACGGACTCTTCGGCTCGGCGGAGCAGACCGGCTCCCTGGGTGTGGTGACCATCAACTGCGCCCGGCTGGGGTATCTGTATCGGGACGACGAAGCCGGGCTCTTCGGACGTCTGGATCAACTGCTCAACATCGCCAAGACCAGTCTGGAGATCAAGCGCAAGGTCATCCAGCGGCTCATGGATGGCGGGCTCTTTCCCTATACCAAACGCTATCTCGGTACCCTGCGCAATCACTTCTCCACCATCGGGGTCAACGGCCTGCACGAGACGATCCGCAACTTCAGCCTGGATCGGGAGGACATCACCACCCCCTGGGGCCAGGAGTTCGCCGCCCGGATTCTCGATCACATCCGCTCGCGCATGGTCGAATTCCAGGAAGCCACCGGCCATCTCTACAACCTCGAGGCCACGCCGGCGGAAGGCACCACCTACCGTTTCGCCAAGGAGGACCGCAAGCGTTTCCCCGATATCCTCCAGGCCGGCTGTGCCGAGGCACCCTATTACACCAACAGCTCGCAACTGCCGGTGGGCTATACCGACGATGCCTTCCAGGCCCTGGAGATGCAGGACGATCTGCAATGCCGCTACACTGGCGGCACCGTGCTCCATCTCTACATGAGTGAGCGTATTTCCAGTGCCGCCGCCTGCAAGCGTCTGGTGCGGCGTTCGCTCGAACACTTCCGCCTGCCCTATCTCACGGTCACGCCCACCTTTTCCATCTGCCCACGTCATGGCTATCTCTCGGGGGAGCATGAGTTCTGCCCGAAATGTGACGAAGAACTGATCGCCCAAAAATACCAGGAGGCCAATCATGCTCACTCATCCAGCGCCCACTCCGGACATTCGGCTCCGTGACGAAGAACGTACCCGTTGCGAGATCTGGACCCGGGTCATGGGTTATCACCGGCCCACCTCCGCCTTCAACCCAGGCAAGCAGTCCGAGCATCGGGAGCGGCTCTTCTTTGTCGAAGGCCAGCGAGCCAGGGCCTGAGTGGGCGGATTGACGGCAGAGCGTCTACCGGGGGCGGAGCCGCAGGAGCTCGGGATCGGCGGCTTCATCCCCCTCACCAGCCTTGATTATCCCGGAGAGCTGGCGGCGGTGGTCTTTTGCCAGGGTTGCCCCTGGCGCTGCCGCTATTGCCATAATGCCCATCTCATACCCTGGCAAGCCAAGGGGGACATCTCCTGGAGCGGGATTCTGAGTTTCCTGCGGCGACGGGTGGGTCTACTCGACGCCCTGGTCTTCAGCGGCGGTGAACCTACCCTGCAACAGGGTTTGGGGCAGGCCATGGCCCAGGTGCAGGCCATGGGCTTCAAGGTCGGCCTCCACAGCGCCGGTATCTACCCGGAACGCTTGGCAAGGGTGCTGGAATATACCGATTGGATCGGCTTGGACGTCAAGGCTACCCCGGATGCCTACGAGCAGATCACCGGCGTTCCCGGCAGCGGTGAGCGGGCCTGGGCCAGCGTCGAGATGGTGCTTCGCTCCGGCCTCGCCTACGAACTACGCACCACCATCCACCCCTGGTTGTTCAGTCCCGAGGATCTCGGCCAATTGGCGGCCCGCCTGGCGAAACTCGGCGCCACCAGGCTGGTATTACAACCCTGTGTCAACCAGCGCAGCCTGGATCCCGGACTGCGCGCCGCGCCCAGCCTTGCCTTGCCGCCCTATCGGCTGGCCGTAGAGCAAGCCGGTCTCGAAGTCGACATCAGCGAGGCGCCCTGACCCACCCCGGGGAACCATTGGGGAAGGCCAACCTTGGGAAGGGTGAGTCGGTCAGTTGTACCCATCTTGGTTGTCCCGCTCTGTTGCTGGGGATAAGAGCAGGATAGAGTTACTCCTCTTTCCTAACCACCGAATGGGATCAACAGCGCATGAGCAGCCTATGTTTGAACATGATCGTGAAAAACGAGGCCCATGTGGTGCGGGAGCTTCTCGAATCCGTTCTCCCCTTCATCCAGTCCTGGGTGATCGTCGATACGGGTTCGACCGACGGTACCCAGGAGCTGATCCGTGCCTTTTTCCGCGACAAGGGGCTCTCGGGCGAGCTTCATGAACGACCCTGGCGGGATTTCGGTCATAACCGTTCCGAGGCCCTGGCCCTGGCCCAGGGGAAAGCGGATTACACCTGGGTCATAGATGCGGATGACAAGTTATTCGGTCAGCCGCAACTGAAGCATCTCACCAAGGATTCCTATGATCTGAAGTTCGGCAGCGACTTTACCTATTGGCGGAAACAGATCTTCAAAAGTCAGCTCGACTGGCGTTATATCGGTGTTCTTCACGAATATCCCCACAGCGATCAAGCTACCACCTCCGGCCGTATCGAAGGCCATTACTACATCGACTCCCGCCGCCTGGGGGCACGCAGCCTGGATCCGGAAAAATATCGCAAGGACGCCGAGATCCTGGAGCGCGCCCTGGAAGGGGAGCCGCTCAACAGTCGTTATTGGTTCTATCTGGGACAGAGTTGGTTCGATGCCCAGGAATATCAGCGCTCCAGGGAGGCCTATGCGAAGCGTGCGGAGATGCAAGGTTGGGTCGAAGAGGTGTTTTATTCGCTTTATCGGGTCGGCGTTTGTGATATCAAGCTCGGGGCCGACGAGAAACAGGTCGTCGCCGATCTGCTTGCCGCTTATAACTATCGTCCGACCAGGGCCGAATCCCTGCATGAGCTGGCCCGCTATTTCCGGGAACAAGGCAAATTCGCACTCGGCTATCATTTCGCCAAGGCCGCCACCCAGATCCCGATGCCGCCAGAGGATATCCTCTTCGTCTATGCCGATGTCTATTATTATCGGGCGCTGGATGAACTCGGCGCCTGCGCCTACTACACCCCTTTCTGGCGGGACGGGCTGGCCGCCTGCCAACAACTCTTGAAAAGAAAGATCCCTCCGGCGGATCTGGAGCGGGTCAAGTCCAATATCGCCTGTTATCAGAATCAATATCTGCGCCGCCGCGGATGATTCCCGGGCCCGTTCATTCGGTTCATTCGTCGACGTCAAAGGCGCCGAGGGGTGATGACCAAGTCTCCACGACTGGGCCGAGCCGGGCGGATGACGGCTCTGTGTCCCATTCAATTGCTCCATCCGTCTCTTGGCGCTTCCGGGCACGGGCGTTTATACCTGGTTTTCCGTTCTCCGTTCGAGAACTTAACCGCTAATTATCGGCCTATTGTTCTTTTAAGAAGAACGAAAACCGGACATTTCCGGTCGATGCCCGGAATGGTCGAGTGAGGAGGTTCATTCCGTCTGGTTTTTCTCTCCGTGGCGGATTGGGGTCGCCAGCCGCGCTCGATCACTCGGAAACATAGACTCCCGGGTCTTGACAGATAGAGATACGATGGCCCAAGGGCGCTATAGCGAAGCCTATGACACCCTACCGTGCTGGTGTTACTCCCGCGCGGCCTGCTCCCGCAACACCTTCATCTGGAACAGGGTGTTGCGTTCTTCCTCCTCCAGGGCGGATTGGATGAAGTGAATAGTGCGGCGATAGAGGGGGATGATGTTGTATTTGAGGGCGTTGACCCGTTTCTGCGCCTTGCGCTGCTCGGCCATGAGGCGCCCGAGCGCGATCTCGGCCTCCGCCAGTCGCGCCAGACAGACCGCGGCATTGGCCAGGTTGTCCTTGGTGGCGTCGAAGCTGACGTCCGTGCCCAGCAGGCCGACGGGTTTCAGCGGCAGGCGTTCGCTACTGACCGAGGGATATTCCACCCCCAGGCTGCGTCGCGGCAGGATGTTGACCCGGAGCGCCGGTTCGGCTCCCAGCGCGGCCTGTTGCAGGTTGCGGCTGCCCAGGCGCAGTTGCGACAGGCTCAGACAGGCATAGGCGAGCTTCAACGCCTCCTGGCTGTCCTGTCGCAGTCGCCAGTATTCGCCGATGCGCTCGTAGACCAGGCGGGTCAGCAGCTCCCGCTTGCGTTCGAGCAGGGTGTAGCCCTCTTCGAGGAAGGCCACCTGCTTGCGCAACCGCAACAGGGTGTTTTTGGTCGGCGGGACCTTGATCAGTTGTTGGGCCATGGGGTCAACCGGTGAGGATTCGTTCAGTCCCCTCGCCCCCTGCCAAGGGGGAGAGGGCCAGGGTGAGGGGGTGAATCCTTGAAACGGCAACCCTCACCCCTTCCCCCTCTCCCGCAAAGCGGGCGAGGGGTGTACACAGAAATGGCTGGTGGATGTGGCACGATGCCCCTTGTCTGCCCAACCAGAATCCAGACACAGGAGCCCGCATCAACCCGCTCCCCGATAGTATTTCGCCAGTTCCAGCTCACTGACCCGGGTCAGCATGTCGCGGGGGAAAAGGGACAGCAGTTCCCAGGCCAGGTCCAGGGTCTCGCCGATGCCGCGCTCCTGGGTCTCGCCCTGGCCGACGAAGCGCTGATCGAAGGCATCGGCGAACTGGAGATAGAGGCGATCCCGTACCGAGAGTTCGTCGGCGCCGATGATCGAGGCCAGGTTGCGGGTCTCCAGCGCCCGGGCGTAGGTAGCGAAAAGCTGGGCGGCGACCCGGGGGTGATCCTCCCGCGTATCGTCCTTGCCGATGCCGTCCTTCATCAGCCGGGACAGGGAGGCGGAGATGTAGACCGGCGGGTAGATGCCCTGGTTGTGCAGCTCCCGACTGAGCACGATCTGCCCTTCGGTGATGTAGCCGGTGAGGTCGGGGATGGGGTGGGTGATATCGTCCGAGGGCATGCTGACCACCGGCATCAGGGTGATGGAGCCATGGCGGTTCTTGATGCGCCCGCAACGTTCGTAGATCTCCGCCAGATCCGAATAGAGATAGCCCGGATAACCCTTGCGGGCGGGCACGTCTCCCTTGCCCGTCGCCACCTCGCGTAGCGCCTCGGCGTAGTAGGTCATGTCCGTCATCACCACCAGCACATGGCGATCCAGGTCATAGGCCAGATACTCGGCGGCGGTGAGGGCGGCCCGGGGCAGCACCAGGCGTTCCACCGGCGGATCGTCCGCCAGATTGATGAACATGACCACGTTGCGCAACACCCCGGAAGAGGCCAGTTCGTCCTGGAAAAACTTGGCGTCGGTATAGGACACCCCCATGGCGGCGAAGACGATGGAGAAGGCGGATTCCTCGTCCACCAGCTTGGCTTGACGCACGATCTGCGCCACCAGGCGGTTATGGGGCAGGCCGGAACCGGAGAAGATCGGCAGTTTCTGCCCGCGCACCAGGGAGTTGAGACCGTCGATGGTGGAGACGCCGGTCTGGATGAACTCCCGGGGATAGGTGCGGGCGGCGGGGTTGATGGCCGAGCCCGCCACCGGGCGGCGCAGATGGGAAAGAATCGGTGGGCGACCGTCCTTGGGCTCGCCGAGACCATTGAAGATGCGTCCGAGGATCTCCGGCGATAGGGAGATCTCCAGGGGTTCGTCGAGAAAGCGCACCCAGGTGCTTTCCAGATCCAGGTCGTCGGTGCCCTCGAACACCAGCACCAGCACCTCCTCCCGAGAGGCGCGGATGACCTGTCCACTCCGGTAGCGGTCGAGGCCATCGCGGATGGAGACCCGGTCGGCAAAGGCGACCCCGGGGGCGTCCCGGATCACCAGCAGCCCGCCACGGGCCGCGGCGGCGGTGCGATATTCCTTGGAACTCATGGGCGATGCTCCCCCTGCTTGGCGTATTCGAGGCGGATGGCTTCGAACTCCTGGCTCACCTCTTCGACGAAGGCGCGCAAGCCCTCGATCTGCTCGTTGCCGTAGTTGGATTTGCAGCGGCGGGCCTTGGGCAGGATCGAGAGGCGCTGCAACTCCTGCACCGGCACCCCGAGGCGGATCAGGGCGGCGCCCTTATCGTAGATACCGAGCATCAGATCCAACAGGATGAACTGCTTCTCCGGCGAACAGAAGGTATCCACCGGATCCAGGGCGCTCTGCTGCAACACCCCCTCCTTGATCAGGGCGGCCCCTTCCAGGCTCCAGCGTTGGGCGTCGGAGAGGGCCTCGGGCCCGACCAGGTTGACGATGCGGGACAACTCGGCGTCCTTGGCGAGCAGGGCCAGGGCCTCACCGCGACGGCGTTCCCAGTTGTGATCCACCGCCTCACTCCACCATTTGGCGGCGGTGGCCACATGTCGGGAAAAGCTGCCCATCCAGTCGACCGAAGGGTAATGCCTGGCGTCCGCCAGCTCTTTCGACAAGGCCCAGAAGGTCTCGATGATGTCCTTGGTGTGGCTGGTGACCGGCTCGGAAAAGTCGCCGCCGGGCGGCGACACCGCCCCGATCAGGGTCACCGAACCGCTGCCGGCGCCGAAGGTCTCCACCCGACCCGCGCGCTCGTAAACCGCCGCCAGTCGGGAGGCGAGATAGGCCGGATAGCCCTCCTCCACCGGCATCTGCCCGAGTCGACCGGCGACCTCGCGCAGGGCCTCGGCCCAGCGGCTGGTGGAGTCGGCCAACATGACCACGTCATAACCCATGTCGCGGTAATACTCGGCCAGGGTGAGACCGACATAGACCGAAGCCTCCCGCGCCACCACCGGCATGTTCGAGGTATTGGCGACCAGCAGGGTGCGCTCCATCAGCTTGCGCCCGCTGTGGGGGTCGATCAGCTTGGGGAAGGTCTCCAGCACGTCCACCAGCTCGTTGCCGCGCTCGCCGCAGCCGACATAGATGACGATCTGGGCGTTGGACCAGCGCGCCACCTGATGCTGCAACACGGTCTTGCCGGCGCCGAAGGGCCCCGGCACCGCGCCCTTGCCGCCCTTGAGCTGGGGAAAGAAGGTATCCAGCACCCGCTGTCCGGTGATCAGCGGCGCGATACCGTCGTCCCGTCGCTTGTAGGGACGCGCTCGCCTGACCGGCCAGCGATGATACATGTGCAGCTTGAGCGTATGCCCACGGCGGGTGCGCAGGTAGCCGATGGTTTCGTCCAGGGTATAACGGCCTTGGGGAGCGATCTCCAGCAACTCGCCGGAGACCTCGGGCGGCACCAGGATCCTGTGGGTGATGGAAGGGGTCTCGGGGACGCAGCCCAGTACGCTGCCCGGTCCCAGATGCACCCCGGGTTCCAGTTCGGGAGCGGGGGTGAAGTCCCAACTCTTGCCCCAGTCCAGGGCGGGGATCTTCAAACCACGAGGGATGTAGTCGCCGGCGCGGAGGGAGATGGTCTCCAGGGGGCGTTGGACGCCGTCGAAGATCTGTCCCAACAGACCCGGCCCCAGCTCTACCGACAGCGGCAACCCCAGCCCGGTGACGGGTTCGCCCGGGCGCACCCCTTCGGTGGATTCGTAGGCCTGGACGATGGCCTCATCCTCCTTGAGGGCGATGATCTCGCCATAGAGACCCAGATCCCCGATGCGCACCTGCTCGCCGGTGCGCGCCCCGGGAAGGCGGATGGTGACGATGGGGCCGTTCAATTCGCGGATGCTTCCGGTTCGACTCGAGGTTGTCATGGCCTTATCCCGTAAAGAGGGCGCCGCTCTCCAGACTGGTCGGCACCAAGCGTTCCAGGATCACCTGATAGAGCCGATGCCGCAGCCGCTCCCGGCGGCCTTCGAAACTCTGATCGATGCGGATACGGTTGTCCGGGCTGCGGACTACCAGGCCGCCGAGGCTCTGGAGGGGTTCGGCGGCGAGGGAGAGCTCCTTGTCCGCCGCCGCCTGGCGGCTGAACTCGCTCCAGATGGGCCGCAGTCGGGCCAGATCATGGGCATTGACCTCGACCACCAGCGCGGCGCTTTCGATCTGGCGCGCCGCCCGATCGAGCAGGGCGGAGAGAAAAGGGAGGTACTTGGCGTCATCCGCCGCGAAGGACTGGAACCGCTCTTCCAGCCGCTCCTCCACTCGCTGCACCAGATTCCAGCGCATCTGATCCAGCTGCGCCTGGAGCTTGAGTTCGTTGGCCTGGACCTTCTGGCGATAGTGACGTTCGCCCAGGGCGCGCCCGATGACCTCCTCGCGCTGTTCACGCAAGCGGAGTCGTTCCGCCGACTCGCGCAGGATGTTGTCGCGGCTGCGTTGGGTCTGCTCGCGGAATTCCGCCGCCAAGCGCTCGGCGCGGGCGAGGATGGCGGTCTGCAAGGCTTCGATCTGGTTCACGGACGGATCCCTTTGAGGGCATTGGAATTACCGAAGAGGGCCTGCACCCGTTCCGCTACCTCGCTCGCCAGCACGTCCGGGTTATTCAACGGCGGCACCGCGATGAGGAGGATGCGCCCGCCCTCGCGGCGGATATGACGCAGGCTGGGGATATTGGCCTGCATCAGGCGCTGGTCGACGATGACGAAGGCGTTTTCCCGTTCCCGGATCAACTGGGCGAGCAGGGTTTCGACCTCCTGATCGCTGGGATTGGTCAAGGTCTCGAAACCGATGAGGCGAAAGCCGTCACCGAGGCCGTCCTCGCCGAGGAAGAGCAGGCGACTGGGGCGCTCCGGGGTGGCGGTGGTCATGGCCGGACCTCACAGCTTGTTCAACAACAGGATACTGATCACCAGGCCGTAGATGGCGATACCCTCCGCCAGGCCCAGATAGATCAGGGTACGGCCCAGGGATTCCGGCCGTTCGGTGATGGCCGCCAGGGAGGCGGCCCCGATGGGACCGACGGCAATACCCGCGCCTATGGTGGACAGACCGGTTGGTATACCCACGCCCAGCATGGCTAACCCCATGCCGACCGAGATCTCTTTGCCCGCGGCCGCGGCGGCCACCGGCTCGGCGGCGGCGAGGGCGTCCTGGATCCCCAGCACCAGCAGGGCGATCTGGGCGCCAAGGAACACCAGCAGTTGGACGCTGAGTATGGGCTTCAGCCACTGGGCCAGACTTCTGGCGGCGGCGGGACGCCATTCCAATATCAATCCGGTCAGGATCAGGCCACAGATGGCTAGGGTCATGGCGACGGTCAACCAGTACATGCTCGACTCCTTGCTAGTCCGAGGTGGTGGAAAGAATGACGAATGAATGGATTCATGTTTGCACGTGCCTGCTGCCGGAGGCCCGTAGACGCAGTGGATCGAAATCGTGGCCATCGCCGAAAAAGTAGCGGGAAAAACCCTCGTAATACTCCAAGCGCATCACCTGGATGACGACGATGCCACCTTCGAGCACCAGGATGAAGAGATTGCCGAGTACCACGGTGATCCAGTGACCGGTATCGCCCATCATGTCCGCCAGGGTGAAAACGGCGATGGAAAGGGCAACATGATTCAGGCTGAAGGCCGCCACCCGCAGGAAAGAGAGGGTGTTGGAGATGGAGCCGATGATGGTCTCCAGGGTCTCGATCAGGACCACCAGCAGCTTTTCCCCTACCTGGGCCTGGATCTCACGCCAGCGGAAGGCGGCTAGCCCAGACAGGGAGAGCCCAACCAGGAGGCTGGGAAGGATACCGAATCCCTCCCCCTGGAAGACCCCATAGGCGCCCATCACCAGGGCCAGGTAGAAGATGAGATTGACCAGGCCGTGATGCTCGAAGAGAGCCCCCATCAGGTGACCGGTGGCAACACGGTTATAGATGCTGAGCAGGCAGGCGATGACCAGAAAGATGACGCCCCAGACCAGGGCCAGTTTGAGCATGTAGATGGGGTCCGCGAGGGGCGACAGCCACAGGGCCGGGATCAGGTGTTCATAACCGAAGACACTGCCGAAACTCAGGCCGAAGGCCATGGAAGAGAGACCGCAACTCATGCCGATCACCCCCAGGGCCGGGAAACGACGGCGGGCGAACCCGGAGGCCAGCAGGATCAGCGCCCCCTGACCGAGATCGCCGAACATCATGCCGAACATGAGCACGAAACTCACCGCCAGCACCGGGGTGGGATCGATCTCGCCGTAGCGGGGGATACCGTATTGCCGTACCAGGGTGGAAAAAGACGCCAACAGCGGGTTGCTGGGGGCCACCGTGGGGACCCAGGGGCGCTCCTCCGGACGGGGATCACGGCTCTCGATGAGAAAGGGGCTCCGCAATGCCTGACGCAGTTGCTGTTCGATCACCGACACCTCTGCCGCGGGTACCCAGCCGGCAACCAGGGCCAGGTGGCCGCTGCTGCGGATGGCGGGGTCGAGCCCGACGAAAGGTTCGGCCAGCATCAGGCTGTATTGTGCCCTCAGCAGACCCTCGCGAAGGCGCGCGGCGGTAGTTTCGAGCTTGAGCTCCATCTCTCGGCGTTGCTGTTGCAACCGCTGACGGCGTTGGCCGAGATCGGCCCGCACCCGAGCCGGTTCGCTGGCCAGCTCGGGCGGGATAGGCAGGGTCTGAAAGCCGGCGGCGTCCAGCACCGATTTGATCGGGCTTTCGTTCTCGCCATGGGGGCCGACGATCACCACATGGACGTTAGGCCCTGTTTCCAGAAAGCTGTACAACAGATGCTGGGCCAGTTGCACCGAACCCTGGAGCTGATGCAGGTTCTTTTGCGGCACGCTGCCGACGTAGAAATCCAGAAAACGGGTGGTGCTGCGCAGTTGGCTGAGGTCAATATTGAGATTGGCGAAATTCTGCAACGCCAATTCCTGCTCCCTGATCAGGCGCTCCTCTTCGGCCAGTCGATGCCGGGCCTCCTCGCAGGCCGAGCAGTCCTCCCAGGCGCGGCCCAACCAAGCGTTGGTGTCGATGAGTTCCGGCAGTCGCACCACGGAGACAGACTCGAGTCTGGGCGGCGGCAGGGGGATGAGCTTGCCGATCTTGTCGAGCCGGGAACGCGCCTGTTGATAGTGTTCGCGATACCGCTCGCAGGGAGAGACGAGGGTGAGTTCGTCGTCCCTGGTGGCGCTCTCCATCGGCCTGGGGTCGGGATGGAAGCGACCCAGCTCGGCCAGGGTCAGAGAGATCTGCGGCAGGTCCTCGGTAAGGACCAGCAGCCGTAAGTACTTCATTCTGAGTGGTCGGAACATGGCCCCTGCTCCCGCTCGAACCGCTTTCAGGCCACCACAGGGCGGGGGGAACCCACCGCGGTGGCGATGAGGTCCGCCCTCAATCCCAGCAGTTTGCCCTGCAAGAGAGTGAAGACCAACTGCAGATCCATCTCCCGCAGAATCAGATAGGCGAGGGTTCGCGCCACCCCGGAGCTGGTATGCCGCAGCACCTGATGGGCCCGACCCGCCAGATAGCGGTTGAGCCGCCACTGGATGACGTCGATATCCGGCTTGCCGCTCATGAGACCGGCCAGTGGCTCGGGTAAGGCCTCGAGCAGGGACTCGGGGCTGTCGAGATTGGCCAGGTACAAGAGGCGTTCCCGATGCAGGAGATGCAGGGAGGGCACCAACTGGAAGAAGGTCTCGCTGGGCGAGAGGCGATAGGAAAATCTGAATCTCAGTAGCCAGAGCAGGGCCGTCTGATCGAGCAGCGCTCCCAGGACCTGCCGCAAAGGCTCCTGATCCGCCGCCTCGATCTCCCGCGCCTGGTGGGCCAGGGCGCTGAAATAGAGGCGGTCGATGGCCGATTCCAGGGGGAAGGACTCGCGCCTCTGCTCGAACACCTCCCGGGCCTGGCGGGCGATCAGCCGCAGGGAGCCCCTTTCGAGCTGGCGCAGGAGTTCCAACACGTTCTCGGCGCCGAACAACTCCTCCTCGGGTAGGCTGAGGATGGCGGGGAGCTGGAAGATGTTCTCCCGGATCTCCCGATTCTCCAGCTTGTTGAGCTTGCCGCGAATCACCGCCTTGAGGTTGAAGAGAGCGAATTTGCGTGCCCAGTGCAAGACCAGCTTGCGTTCCATGGCGCCCATGGGACGGATGAGGACGATCAACTCCGCCAAGAGAATATGCAGCAACCCCTGTTGAATGGCACGGTTTTTCTGCCGGATGGCGATTCCCCCCTCCTCGACCAAAGCCCCGAAACCGAAACGCTTTCCCAATTCCTGGGCGCTCGACTCCTTGAACTCCTCGGCGACCCCGGGGGCCAGCAATCTGGTCTCCATGATGGAGATCCGGGTGTTCAGGAAGGCTTGGTGTCCTGGAAGGTTCATAGGTGGAAAGGCGCGCCCAGGCGCCGAGCGGTAGGCTTCGTCACCGCGACCCAGAGCCTCGTGAACAACCAATGCGAGCGGCCCGAGGGCAAGGCGCACAGAGCGCGGAAAGCGAGACAGTAGCAAGACGTACGGCGAGCTTGCGAGCACCGCGCAACGCCGCCATCGGAACGCGCAGCAGGTTGTTTCACCGGCGCTCAATCCTCGAAACCGATCAAAAGGGCGAAGGCGGCGCTGAGGGCGTCGTCCTCCCGTTCTTCCGCCAGTCCCCGCAGTTGGATGTGGCGTTCCTCGTAACGCCGCTTGATCTCGGCGATGGCCTGCTCGGCCCTGGCCTCGGCCTTGTCGATAGCGATCTGATGCAGCTCCGGGATATGGGCCTCGAAGCGGTCTTCGTCGGCGCGGGCCTCCATCATCGCCGCCTGGATGAGGCTCTCGCGCTCATCCTCGGCTTTGCGAACCAGGAACTCCGCCTGCATTTCGGTATCCAGTAAGCGCTTCAGGGTGTCGTCCACGGACGTCTCATCCAGCTTCGTTTCGGGAGGCTCCAGGTTGTGGAGCGTGACTATAAGTATTTTACAGAATACTCAGAATCCTTGGCGTTGACAGAGCACAATGAAAACCGCCCTAAAGGTTGGTCGTCAGCCAAAATGAACCGCATGGATTCGAGGCCATCACCCCGGCCCGAGTGGTCGGAGGCCAGCCCCGGATGCGCCGCTGCGAGAAGGCTCCAAGAGAACACTCGATGCAGGATGGATAAGGCGCGCCAAGCACCGCATCCAGCAAAACCCTCCTCAGTCAGCCTTCCGGGCATCGACGGAAAACGGCCATTATTCGTTCTTCTTTCGAGAACAATATCTCTATGGGAGCCGCATTGTTCTCGAATAGAGAACAGAAAATCGGCTATACAAGCCCAGGCCCGGAAGCCATGCGGGCTGTAGGCGTTTCCTCGGACTTGATCGGGGGATTGCCGTCGCTCGGGCCGCAGAAAGGGTCATACCAACTCCTATTAGGTTATCCACAATAGACGGGAGCGCCTGAGCCGTCTGAGACGGCAGAATCATAGAAGGCATGCAGAAAGTAATGGGTAGGCTGGCGATGAGCGAAGCGAATCCCAGCAGCTTGTTCGCACAAGAAGCTGGGTTTCGTCGCTGTGCGCCTCAACACCAGCCTTGTATTGTGTTTCCCCGGGGGTTGTTCATGATAGGACCGCCTCCCGGGAAGACCGGACGCCGCCGCCAGCCTTTGGCTTCGAAGCCCGTATCGTAGATGAAGCGCCGGT
>JBPOHE010000064.1:0-35970 GCA_052035915.1 Pseudomonadota bacterium | reverse complement strand
TGGTAACCCATACCTTACCGGAGTTTTCGATGACCTCCCAATCGCGCCCCTCGGGTGCCCCGCATGCGGGGCACCCGAGGGGAACCAAACTACTCAGTTTCTTACACCACTTCCTGGGACACTACCGCCCATCTGTTCCGGCCAAACGAGGTCACGGAAGAAAACACCGAAACCCTGTGTAAGGAATCGGCAAGTACGCCGACCAATCTGTGGACGATGCTGCATCGTGCCCACTTGGGGCACCGAGGCTGTCTCGACAAGAACCGGGTGCTGTGATGATCGCCCGCAGGTGAACAGAAGATATTGACCTGCGAAGAGGCGACCCCTTGGCCTTCAGAATACCTGAGCCGATCTCTCCGCCGGGCCTCGGCTGAGCGGAGCGAACAGGACACCGGTTCTCCCGAGACCATCGTCATGTACCGCCCGAATTGGGCAACAACACATGATTTCCGTTGGGAGCAACCAAATGAACACTATCAAAACCACCCTCTCTCTAGCGTTGGCGGCGGTAATCGGTGCCGCCGGGATTGCGCACGCCTCGTACGACTCATTTTACCCCGCTGATATTGGTGGCGCGGTCTACACCATGACCAATGCCGTCGACGGGAATGCCATCAAGGTCTATCGGCGTGCCTCGGATGGAACCCTGACCTCTTCGACCACTTATCCCACCGGTGGCCTTGGCTTGGGTGTGGGGCTGGGGAACCAGGGGGGATTGGTTCTCAGCGACAATGAACGCTGGTTGTTCGTGGTGAACGCTGGGAGTGACGAGCTGACCCTATTCCAAGTCGGTCAGAGGGGGTTAAAGAACATCCAGACCCTGTATTCCGAGGGAGATCGTCCAGTCAGCGTGACCAGCAAAGACGACTTGGTCTATGTACTCAACGCCGGGAGCGACAGCATCGCTGGATTTCGGATGAACCATCGAGAGGGAAAACTTGAGCCCATTCCATTCTCCATCCGACCCCTGAGCGGAAGCGGCACGGCACCGGCGCAGATCCAGTTCAGCCCGGATGGGCGTGATTTGGTCATTACCGAGAAGGCCACCAATAGACTGGTGGTCTACGAGGTGGATCGGGACGGTGTCCCCGAAGAAACCCCGGAGATCGTCGACTCCGTGGGTGAGACGCCGTTCGGTTTCAGTTTTGGCAAACACCGCAATCTCTTCGTCAGTGAAGCGGCAGCTGGTATGCCGAATGCCAGCTCCCTGTCCTCCTACCATCTAACCCGCAACGGCGAACTCGAACTCATAGAGGGAGCGGTGCCTACGGGGTTGACCGCCGCTTGCTGGATCCTGATCACCCCGGATGGGCGATACCTTTACGCCACCAACGCCGGCAGTAGCGCCATCAGTGGCTATAGGATCGACCGACACGGCGGTTTGACGCCATTGAACGAGGACGGTGTCACCGCTTCCACGGGAGCGGGTAGCGCCCCTATCGATATGGCTCTCAGCAACGATGGCCGTTTCTTGTACGCGCTGAGCACTCGCAACCAGAGTATCAGCGAGTTTCTTATCGACGAAAACGGCGGCCTGATTCCCATAGGTAGGCTGAACGATGTCCCGGCGTCCGCCAACGGTCTGGCGGCGCGCTAACCGTGCTGGAGAGGGGGGGATCCGAATCCATCAAGGTCGGATCCCCTCGCCAACAGCCGCTTATCCTGGCGAGAGCCACCTTCCGCCTCTGGTGGCGATGAAATAGCCTTGGACAAGGGCGGGGAAATGCCCTCGAAAAAAATGTGTAAGGAATCGACGATTACCCCGACTAATCCCTAGACGATGTGGGCATCCGTCGGGTCTCGGCGGAGCGGAGACGTCAGGCTAAACACCCGGTTCTCCCGCGACCATCGTCACCAACCGCTCGTTACGAGCCAATGCGCCAATATTGACTGATCGACTGTGGAGAATTGCTATGAAACTGACCAAAACCGTCCTTTCTTCCCTGGCCCTGACCGCCGTCATGGGGACCGCGGGTGTCGTTCAGGCCGCTGAAAACCCGTTCGCCCTGCGGGATCTGAACGCCGGCTTGAGGCTGGCCGCCGCCGAAGATGGCGCGGCGGCGGGACAGGCCAAGGACAGCAAATGTGGCGGCGCCAAGGAGACGGAGTCCAAAGCCGCGGCAGGCAAATGCGGCGGCGCCACGGGCAAAACGTCCGAGGGCAAATGCGGTGGCAAGGCCATGGAGTCCAAGACCACGGAAGGGAAATGCGGCGGTAGCAAGTAACCAAGCTTGGGGAGCGACCTAGCCGTCCACCCTAGGACAGGAGGTCGCTTGCGGCCCGAGGCGGGACCTGTTCCCGGCCTCGGGAGCCTCGTTCCCTGCCGAAGCGACTTCGGCCAGCGTCGACATCAGACGCGGTATTGCCTTTGGAGAACAGCATGATCAACAGCCTGAACCGCCTTATATTTTCCCTCTTCGCCGGGCTCGACCGCCTCGGCACCTGGATCGCCCCGCTGGGATTACGTTTCTTGCTGGCCTATGAATTCTGGGAAGCCGGCGTGGAAAAATGGCGTGGGGTCAACTGGTTCGCCGAGATCCAGGACCAGTTTCCCTTCCCCTTCAATCTGATCCCCGTGGAGATCAGTTGGCCGATCGCCACCTGGACCGAGTTGCTCGGGCCGATCGCCCTGGTGCTGGGATTGGGTACCCGTTTCGCCAGCCTTTCGCTCGGCATCCTCACCATCGTCGCCTGGACCAGCGTGCACGCGGCCAATGGATACAACGTCTGCGACAACGGCTTCAAGCTGCCGCTGATCTATATCCTGATGTTGCTGCCCCTGATGCTCTCCGGCCCGGGGAAATTGAGCCTCGATCACTGGATCGCCGCCAGGTTTCCCAGGTCATAAAGAAGTCCGCGATCGTTACTCTGAGGAGACCCTGCCATGCTGATCCGTAAACCCGACCCCATCACAGCCGCCGAGATCACCGACCCAGAACTGTGGAAACAGCGGAGACACTTTCTGCGCGCCTCCCTGGTCAGCGCCGGGGGGCTGTTGCTGGCGTCCCAGGCGCCGGCCCGACAGGCGGGAGAAACCATCCCCGGTGTGAGCAAAAGTCCTTTCAGCACCGAGGAAAAGCCCACCTCCTTCGAGGACATCACCAGCTACAACAACTTCTACGAACTTGGCAGCGACAAACAGGCTCCGGCGAAAAACGCCCATTTCTTGAAACCCAGACCCTGGACCATCAAGGTCGACGGCGCCTGTAATGCGCCGGGCGAGATCGGCATCGAGGATATCCTCAAGCGTTTTCCCCAGGAGGAACGTATCTATCGCCTGCGTTGCGTCGAGGCCTGGGCGATGGTGATCCCCTGGGTGGGCTTTCCTCTGGGGGCTTTGTTGCAACGCTTCGAGCCCAGGGCCTCCGCCAAGTATGTCGCCTTCACCAGCCTCTACGATCCAGAACAGATGCCTGGGCAACGCCGCCCCATCCTCGATTGGCCCTACCGGGAGGGGTTGCGCCTGGATGAGGCCATGCATCCGCTCTGCATCCTGGCCACCGGGCTCTATGGCGAGATCCTGCCGAATCAGAACGGCGCCCCGTTGCGCCTGGTGGTGCCCTGGAAATACGGCTTTAAGAGCATCAAGTCCATCGTCGCCATCCGCTTCACCGAACAACAACCCCTCACCACCTGGTCGCAACTCAGTCCGGACGAATACGGCTTTTACGCCAACGTCAACCCGGCGGTGGATCATCCCCGCTGGAGTCAGAAAGCCCACCGAGTCATCGGCGCCGGACTCTTCGCCCCCAAGCGACCCACACAGCCCTTCAACGGCTATGCCGAGCAAGTCGCCGGGCTCTATGCGGGCCTGGACTTACAGAGGAACTTCTGATGGAACGCCTCCTGATCCGGATCGCCAAGCCACTGGTGTTCGGACTCGCGCTGACCCCCTTCTTCTGGCTGCTCTGGCGACTCTGGACTCAGGATCTGGGCGCCAATCCCATCGAGGAACTCAGTCACCGTAGCGGCGACTGGGCGCTGCGAATGCTATTGCTTACCTTGACGGTGACACCGCTCCGCCTTGTGACCGGCTGGGTGGGGGTCATGCGCTTCCGGCGGATGCTGGGCCTGTTCGCCTTCTTCTATGCCTTGTTGCACGCCCTGGTGTGGCTGCTGCTCGACCAGGGCCTGAACTGGGAGGCCATCCTCGAGGACCTGGCCAAACGGCCCTACATCATGCTCGGCTTCAGCGCCCTGGTGTTGATGTTGCCCCTGGCGCTCACCTCGACCCGGGGCCTGATGCGCCGCCTGGGGCGTCGCTGGCAGACCCTACACCGCCTGGTGTACGCCATCGCTATTCTCGGGGTGCTGCATTATCTCTGGCTGGTGAAGGCGGATATCCGCGAGCCGCTGATCTATGCCCTGGTGCTGATGCTCTTGCTGGGGGTTCGTCTCTGGCCGAAAGTTCGGACGGCCTGGCGTGCCTGGAACCCGGCCCTCTTCCCGCAAGGGGTGGAAATCTCGTCGAAGCGGCCCTGAAATCACTTCAGGGACGAGAGCCTCAGGCGGCCATGGGATCCCTTTCTTTGTAGGTCTTGCGATAGCGCCAGACCACCGCTGGTGGCACATTGAGCCAGACCCGCTCGACGGGTTTGCCCACCAGACCCAAACGTCTTTGCAGCATGGGATGGATCGGGGAACCACCGATGTAAGTGAATTGCAGGATATCCCCACCGACGGCCAGGACCTGCACGCTCTCCCGCAGCACCGCCCTTTGGGTGGAAAAGGTCAGCGAACGCAGGGGCAGGCTGGAGACCACCACCGCCACCCGATCGACACCGGCCTCCGCCAGCAGGGTACGCAGGGAACGGGCATCGCCATGGAGGACCCGGAGGCCGGGATACCTGATTTTGAGCATGTCGCAGAATTTTTGCTCCAGCTCGACCAACACCAGCTTCGAGCGAGGGATGCCATGTTGCAGCAAGGCCTGGGTGACGGCCCCGGTGCCGGCACCGAGCTCGACGACAAAACCTTTGTTGGGTTCGATATGCCGGGCGATAGCCGCCGCCAGGGCCCGGCCACTGGGGACGACGGAGCCGATATGACGAGGGGCACGTACCCATTGACCAAGGAAGAGACCGATCTCGGAAACCTTCATAGGGGTGGTAAAGCTCTCCAGGTTGTCGAGCTTCGGCGGTCTTGGTGGCGGATCCCGAGGCCCGCTCGCGATGGGGCTGCTCAGCAAGTGAATCAAGGCCAATTAGTATACTACGACGACGTTGATATACCTCAAACCGGATCCGCTCCCATGCGGCGGCGTTCCCCGATTTTGGGAACGGACAAACCGCCCGCCCTCAGCTTCTGGTCGCTGGCCCAACCATCACCAGGCGGGTACCTGAGAGTCGATCGTGCCAAGCGAGCCGGTCCCGATCAACCAGGACCCAGAGAAAACCCAGGCCAAGGGCGGCCCAAGACAGAATGGCGGCGGCAAAACGGATCAGGGCCTGCCGCCAGCTCGGGGTTCGTCCCTCAACATCGACCAAGCGCACCCGCCAAGTGCGCATCCCTAGCGTCTGGCCGCCATTCACCCAGAAGCCGCAGTAGAACCAAAGGATTACCAGGCCCAGATAGAGGCGGAAAAGGAGGTGATGACCTTGGATTTCGCTGCCGAATCCCAGGCCCAGCGGCACTATCACCAGGGCGCCGGCGAAAAAGAGTAGACCAAAGAGCAGGAGTAGATCGTAACAGACGATAGCCATACGCCTGAGCAGACCCGGAGCCGGAGGGAGGGAAGGGATGACCGGCGGATGACTATCGTTCATGCGGAGACATACCTTGGGTTGGGCGCTTGAACACTCAGGGAACGCCATCATACCAACTCTCAAGACACAAGCTGATTCGCGAGCCGGCGTCTCCCCTGATGAGCCGATGGATAGAGGGCGTTCTGGCCTTGAGCCTCGCCGAGAGGACGGCTTGGTCAAAGCCGCCGGGGCACCATGGGCGTGAGCCGTAGTGCGCTAAATGGAAGCCGCTGATCATGCGGGCTATAGGCTTCGCTATCGCGCCCGAGGGGATCCGCCCCCTCTGTCAGGATAGATGTCGTTGATCTAGTGTAGGATTCTAATACCATTTCCGAGTAGATTCTTTATTTCCGCGTGGTCGGAGGTTAGCCCCGAATTCGCTTCCGAGAGAAGGCGTTAAGAGAAAATTCTCCTCACTTAGTCTGCCGGGCATCGACGGAAAACCGCCATTTTTCGTTCTTTATTCGAGAACAATGTCCATATAATGGCGGTATTGTTCTTGAATAGAGAACGATAAATCGGCTACACACGCCCAGGCCCGGAAGGCACGCGGGGTCTGGACGCCTCCTCGGACTTGATCCGGGGATTACCGGCGCTTGGGCACAGGAAGGGTCAACGCGGGCGAGTCCGCACCTACAGCCTCCCTCTCTGAACCCAGGGCTGGCGGTCACCAACCAAAGGCGTTGAGGCGCCCTCTTCTCGCTTCCGATTAGGGATAACCTAATAAGAATTGGTATAAGAAAAGCGGCATAGCGAATTGCGACAACTGTCTTGACAAACGTCGGCTGTAGTCGCCTCGAACCTGCCATAGGGTTTGCCGGGGTTCCAACGGCAAGTTCCGGGTTAGACCGGTCGTTCCAGACGACCTTCCACGGGCAAGTGCTCGGCCTCTGCGGCCATTGACAGTTGCGAGGTGGTAGGGCCGTCATTATGGAATCCGCTATGCGCGGTAACAAGCCGCCTTAGCTTCCGGCGTAGGCAGCGATCGTGGACAATTCAACGCGGATTTTGGGAAAGCCAGGCTAGTACAGCCGCATAGAGCTTATTTGGATCAACAGGCTTGGTAAGAAAATCATTCATGCCGGCCACAAGACAGGCTTCGCGATCCGCACTGAAGGCATTCGCCGTCATGGCCAGAATGGGCACCGTCTTGCCGTTGGGCAATTGGCGGATCATCCTGGTTGCTTCCACCCCATCCAGCACAGGCATTTGCATATCCATCAGGATCAGGTCGAATGCCTTCACCTTGACCCGGTCCACGGCCTCCTTTCCGTTCTCGGCCAACTCCGTCACCAATCCGACGTCGTCAAGCATTATTGCGGCAACTTCACGATTAATCGGTTCGTCCTCGACCAGCAGGAGGCGACACTGCGCATAATCGCGCCGGAGGGTTAATTCAACTGTCTCCCCTGAAGGTGACTCCGCTGCGCTTGCTACTCCATTGCCAGTGAGCATCGCCAGATGCCGGGTCAGCGACTCATGCAGCGTGGCGATCGACAAGGGTTTGAGCAGGACTTCGTCAAAGCCGCGTTCCCGTGCGTCGTCCATGATCACTTCGTCGCCCGACGCGGTCACCAGCCACATCAGGGGAATGGGCTGCAACGGGGCCGAGCGCAGCAGGGCCAGGGTTTCGAATCCGTCGATATCGGGCATCAACAGATCCACCAGCACCAGATCAAAGGGCTTGTCCGATTCGACGGCGGCGACACATTTTTCCATCGCTTCCGGTCCCGATGCGACGGTTTCGCTGTCCATGCCGGTCATGCGCAGCAGTTGGGAATGCACCAGGCGTGCGGCCGGGGTATCGTCGACCACCAGAGCCCGCTTGCCTCGCAGCGTGGGGATGAGATAACGCTCCTTGTCGGTATTGACCCGCCCGAGCCGGGCGGTCAGCCAGAAGGTGCTGCCGACACCCGGGGTGCTTTCCGCTCCGGCATCGCCACCCATCAGTATCGCGAGGCGGCGGGTAATGACCAGCCCCAGGCCGGTTCCGCCGAATCGCCGCGTGGTGGAAGTGTCGGCCTGCTCGAAGGCCTGGAACAGGCGCGGCAGGACTTCGGGCGAAATGCCGATGCCGGTATCCGACACTTCGAAGCGCAGCAGGACGCTGTCCACCGCAGTCTCAAGCGGGCGGACGCGCAGGGTGATGGTGCCGCGCTCGGTGAATTTGACGGCGTTGCCCAGATAGTTGAGCAGCGCCTGGCCCAGGCGGGTGGCGTCGCCCTTGACGGTGCCGAGGCCAGGGGCGGTGTCGAGGACGAGTTCGAGGCCCTTTGCATGAACGCGGTCGATGACCATCGCCGCAATGCGCGCCAGCATGTCATCAAGTTCGAAGCTGGAATTTTCCAGCACGATCTTGTCGGCTTCGATCTTCGAGATGTCGAGGATGTCGTTGATGACACTGAGCAGATGGTCAGCGGAGTCGGCGATCTTGTCGAGTTTCTCGCGATGATCCGGCACGGCAATCTGCCGCCGCAACAGATGGGTGAGGCCGATGATGGCGTTCATCGGGGTACGGATTTCATGGCTCATGTTGGCCAGGAAGGTGCTCTTGGCCCGGTTGGCGGCCTCGGCAGCGGTTTTGGCATTCAATAACGACAACTCTGCGGCCTTGCGCGCGCTGATGTCTGTGTGGAATCCGATAATGCGATCCGTGTCTCCATTGCGACCTGGCAGGAAAAACGCACTCACTTCCACGGGAATGGTCATCCCGCACTTCGTTCTACCCGTCGTCTCAAAGCGGGCATGGCCAGCCTGCAGGATCGGCTCCGTGGTCTGCCGGAATTTTCCGTCCGGGATGTTGACATCAACATCCGAAATACTCAGTCCCTGGAGTTCGCCTTCGGCATAGCCAAGCATTTCCTCCGCAAACCGGTTTGCTTCAAGAATGCTGCCGGTATCGGCGTCGACCCAGTGAATGCCGATTCCTACGCTGTTCATGGCGAACTGGGTATCGAGCATTTTCCTGTTCAGCGCCTGCATGGCGGCCGTATTCGCGGCCCGTTCGCTCAGGTCGGTCACCACCACGCAGAGCGCGGTTTGCCCGCCTATGTCAATTGAAGTAACCGACAGCAGGACAGGCAGCAAGGTCTGGCTGGCCGTTTGCAGGTGCGCTTCGGCAGTCCCCGGCGTTCGGCAAGCAAGCAGAGCAGACAGGGGGGCACGATCCGAAGGAACGATCAGTTCGACGAATTGGAGCCCGCGCATCGCGTCCACCGAGCTCTCGCACATGGCAGCAAACCGAGCATTGCAATGAAGGATATGCCCTTCACAGTCCAACGTCAGGCCGCCCTCGTTCATGGTTTCGAAGAAGGCACGATAGGGCCGCTCGGTGCCGGCAAACCCGATCATGCCGGTGCCTGCGACCATCGCGTCGGCGCTGCCGTCGCGCAGCGCCTCGATGACCGCTTCGGCCTCTTCCAGGCGGCGGCGAAGCTCTTCGATCTCCAGGTCGCGATTATCTGCAGGCATGAGCCGCTACCCCGCTTACCTCGTTTTCAAGTCGAGTCCGACCAGTGCTTTTTCGACATTGGACAGGTCGCCGATCACCTTGCGGATCGGCTCCGGCAGCTTGCGCACCAGCGTCGGGATGGCAATGATCTGGTCGCCTTCCGCCAGTTGTGGCTTTTCCAGCAGGTCGATGACCTCGATCTGGAACTTGCCTGCCAGATGCTCGTCGCAGATGCGGTGAAGGTTGGACATGGCGGCCAGTGACTTGGGCGTCTGGCCGGCGATATACAGACGCAATACCCAGTCGCCGGGGGGTGGGGAGTGTTGAGTCTCGGTGGATTCAGGGTCGTTCATTGCTCTCTCCGCAGCATTACTGTTCTTGATCGCGCCGGTTGGCGCCGCTGCGCTGGCTGGCCATCTCGGCAGCGTTTCGTTCGCCGGAGCGGCGGTCGGCATCTTCCTGGCCGAGCGCGGCTTCCAGAACACGCAGTTCCTCGTCGAATTCGGCGCGCAGCGCGGCGATCTTGGCCTCGACGACATGGCGCCGGTTCTCCAGTGCCTGACGCCGGCGCGCGGTTTCCGCCTTGCGCGTTTCCGCTTCGCTTTCCTTCAGGGTCCGGTGCATCTGGCGGGCCGAGCCGGTCAGGAGTTGGCCCTCGTCATTGAGCATGACCTCGACCAGCCGCACGCCATTGTCGGTCAGCAGGAATTCGCGAATCTGGTTGGAATGCGCCATGCCGCGCGCCTTGCAGACATAGAGGCCGCGGGTCCGTTCGCCGGCCAGCTCGAGGTTGCGCAGCAGGAACCACACATCCATCAGCGAGGAAATGCCGATGGCGGTGGATTCCGCCACCGTGTTGCCGGAGGTCAGGGCATTGAACAGCGAGGTGATGCCGCGCGACTTGAGCATGTCGACCAGGCGGATCAGCATCAGCTTGACCGCTTCATCATTCGTCGTCGTGCTGAACGCGCTGACCGGGTCGACGACGACGTTCGGCTGGTACGCGTCAACCAGTGCGATCACGGTGGCGAGGTGGGTTTCCAGTCCGCTCGAGGTGGGACGCGAGGCGTGAAAGCGCAGCAGGTCGGCACGGCGCCATTGCGCCAGGTCGAAGCCGATGGAGGTCATGTTGCGCTCGATCTGGTCCCGCGATTCCTCGAGCGCGACATACAGGCAACGCTCGCCGCGCCGGCAGGCGGCATCGACCAGATGGGCGGCGATGCTGCTCTTGCCGGTGCCGGCGGTACCCGTCACCAGGATGCTGCTGCCGCGAAAGACACCCCCGACGAGCATGGCATCGAGGCTGGGGATGCCGGTCGAGACGCGTTCGCTGCTGACCGGATAAGCCAGCCCGGCCGAGGTGATCGGCATCACCGAGAAGCCGTTGCGGTCGAGGATGAAAGGGCATTCGTCGCTGCCGTGGGCCGAGCCACGATACTTGACGATGCGCAGCCGGCGCGTGGCGATCTGGTCATCGACGCGGTTGTCGAGGGTGACGACGCAATCGGCGATGTATTCCTCGAGCCCATGGCGGGTGATGGAGTCCTTGCCGCGCTCGGTAGTGACGACAGCGGTGATGCCTTTGTCCTTGAGCCAGTTCAACAGGCGGCGGAATTCGCCGCGCAGGATGCGCAGGTCGGCGAAGGCGGAGAACAGGTTTTCGACAGCATCGAGGGCGATGCGGTGCGCCCCGATGGCGTCGATGGCCGCGCCCAGCCGCAGGAAGACGCCCTCCAGGTCGAATTCTCCGGACTCGATCAGTTGGTTGGGGTCGAGGTTCAGATGCAGGATGCGCAAGCGGTTTTCCTGCTGGAGTCGCTTCAGGTCGAATCCAAGTGAGGCGATATTGACGGCCAGATCGCCCGGGCTTTCCTCGAAGCTGACGAAGACGCCCGGCTCCTGGTACTGGGTGATGCCATTCAGCACGAAGCCCATGGCGAACAGGGTTTTCCCCGCGCCGGCCTGGCCGGCCAGCAAGGTGGCGCGTCCGCGCGGCAACCCGCCTTCAGAAAGCTCGTCAAAACCGGTAATGCCGGTGGGACACTTTTTGAGTGCGGAAGCTTGTGAGTCGCTCATGGAACGCATCCTCCACGCGATTCCCTACCACGATGTAAGCACGTTGCAGTTCATTAGATTCTACCCCGCTTCCCCCGCCGATCGATAGGGGGGCGGATTCAACCTCCAAGTGCACCATGGGGAGTAAGGAGGGCACCGTAAAGAATCAGGTAGGATTGAGGTTACGCAACAACTCTACTATATTCGCATTGGCATTATTACATATTTTGAGACCATATCGTTATCTCCAAAGAGCATCACACTGGTTTGTGGATCCTTTATTCCAAAATTCACATTATCGCCACTAATAACATCTAATGCACTTAAAAGATACTGGTAGTTAAATCCTATACAGATTGTTGGTCCAGTGTAATTAATATCGACTTGCTCTTCAGCCTCTTCTTGTTCCGTATTGGATGCTAATACAACTAAATTGTTATTACTAAATGTTAGCCGAACACCTTTATTTTTGTCATTAGTTAAAATAGAGGCTCTACTAATCACCTGAATAAGCTTACTTTTACAAACTACGGCATAATAACTCATCTCTTGAGAAATTATTTTTTGGTATTCTGGGAATTTACCGTCTATCAACTTGGTTGTGAATACTACGTCAGCATCCGAAAATTTTATGTGCCCGCCAGATAAATCCACTTTAACAATACTATCATTTAAAGATAAAGCTTTTTCAATTTCAATAACAGACTTCCTAGGTACAATTACTTGAAAATCCAAGTCTTGTAGTTCATCGAAATAAAATTCGCTAACAGCTAAGCGATGCCCATCAGTAGCAACAGCTTTTATATAACCGTTCCGTATATGAATAAGCATGCCGTTAAGATAATACCTTATGTCCTGTTGAGCTATAGCGAATTGAGTTCTTTTTATTAGTTCTTTAATTAATCTACTTTTAATGGTAAACGATATTAAACTAACGCCAGTATCTATACTAGGATAATCGTTGGGTGGTAATGTCAATAAAATATATCGACTTTTCCCGGAGCATATTTCCGCCTTACTGCCATACGTTTTTATGTTAATAGAAGACCGGTCATCGAAGGTTCTACAAATATCCAATAATTTACGAGCCGGTACAGTGATGCGTTCTGACTTACCTCCTCCTTCCACGTTAATACAAAATTTTATTTCTATTTCCATATCAGTCGATACAATATATAATATATTCTCATCCAAATGGATCATTATATTAGATAAAATCGGGAATAATTGTTTCCTATCTATAATACTATTTGCCAACAGTAAAGGCTTGATTAAAACATCTTTTTGTACAAAAATATTCATTTCTTTTATCTATATTCTTTTATTGTGGCCACTAAGTTTGTGAATTATCCAGAAAATTAATTTAGATTCAATGAATTAGTTGTCCCAGATGATTTTATAAGAGCTTTATAATAATCACAATAACCACCCCATATCCTGTGTATAAAATATGAAAATGCCTTATTTAACACTTTATACACAGCTAATTAGAAAGAATTCGCATCAAGTTCAAGTAGTCTTCTTCTAACCGTGGATCGATCTCGCGTAGCTCGGCGACTTTTCTGTTTGCATGTAAAACGGTGGTGTGATCTCTTCCACCGAAGGCATCACCAATTTCGGGCAAACTGTGGCTTGTTAATTCTTTCGCTAGAGTCATGGCAATTTGTCTGGGTCTAGCGATAGAACGACTTCTTTTGATGGAAATCAAGTCAGATATCCGAATCTGATAATATTCAGCTACTGTCTTTTGGATATTTTCTATGGTTATGAGTTTGTCCTGCGCCGCTAACATGTCACGTAGAGCGTCTTTCACAAAATCCAATGTAATGGTTTTTCCTGTAAATTGAGAATTTGCGGCGACGCGCCGCAATGCTCCTTCGAGTTCTCTTATATTTGAGCGGATCCTTTTTCCTATGAAAAAAGCAACTTCTGAAGGGATCTCTAAGTTTAGTAAGGTTGCTTTGCTTTGAAGAATAGCGACTCTTGTTTCCAAATCTGGTAATTCTATGGCTACGGTTAATCCCCAGCCAAATCTTGATTTTAATCTTTCTTCAAGACCAGATACTTCCTTTGGAAACCTATCACTTGTTAATATAATTTGCTGTTGAGAATCAAATAAAGCATTAAATGTATGAAAAAATTCTTCTTGAGATCTTTCTTTCCCAGCAAAAAATTGTACGTCGTCAATTAATAAAGCATTCACGGAACGATAATGTTTTTTAAACTCATCGATTTTTCCATGCTGTAAGGCCTTAACCATTTCGGCTACAAATTTTTCCGAGTGAAGATATATAACCCTTGAGTTCTGATGTGTTTCCCGAATAAGATTTCCAATAGCATGCATGAGATGGGTTTTACCAAGACCAACCCCGCCATAAATAAAAAGAGGGTTATATACTTTTCCTGGATTTAAACCGACCTGCATGGACGCGGCTCTGGCTATTTGATTGGATTTACCTTCCACAAAAGTTGCAAAAGTAAAATCCTTATTTAGGTGGGAAATAAAATCCTTCGGTAAGGTGGTTTTGTTTTGAGTAACTATACTATCGAAGTCCTGCTTTAGATTGTGTGAGAGGCTTTTGGTGCCTATTTCAAGTGAAATTTTATAAGATTTATTTGGGTAATACTCTTTTATATAAGAGTCAATTTTCTCTAGATAATGATTTTTTATCCAGTCTTTAACAAAGGCGTTTGGAGCCAAAAGCTTAATATAGTTGTTATTTTCTATTGCCTGCAAAGGTAGTATCCATGTATTAAATTGTAGGGGGGTTAATTCATCCTCTAATCGAGCTAAGCAAATATCCCATAACGACACAATAATCACCTTTATATTATGGTAATATAAAAATAAAGTCACTATGTAAAATAGTATGTAGTGGGGCGAAATGCATATATTGACTAATATATTAAGATAAAGTACAATTGGCGGTTTTATTTTTCAGAGAAGACGAGGTAAAGTTATGAAAGGCACGTTTCAACCGGGTAATATACACTACTTTAGGACACATGGTTTTAGAGCGCGAATGTCTACGCGCAATGGAAGAAAAGTTTTGCAAGCTAGAAGGAGGAAAGGAAGATATAAAATTATTAATAAATAATGGAGAATAAGAATTTGTAAAAGGAAAAGAAATTGACGGTGATTTACCAATTTCGCGAATCCTTTGATGACTACATTGTAACCTGGTCTTGCAAATTTGCGTGGTTGTTTTTAATAAAGATAACATGTTTTGTTATCAGAAAATAAACAACCACCCGTTTCTTTCTTTTGTCTATTCAGAATTAAACGCATCTTTTTTCCGGCTCAATCACCAGTCGGAGCTAAAAAGCTTTCAACTACGGTTCTCTTCATAGGAAAAGCTGCGTTCATTATAAGTCAGCCTGATCGCCATGTTCAGGGCCAGGTACAGACTACCAATGTCGGCGTGTCCACCTCCCGCTAATTCCAACGCTGTTCCATGATCCACCGAGGTGCGGATGAAAGGGAGACCAAGGCTGATATTCACCGCTTGGCCGAATCCCTGATGCTTGAGTACCGGCAATCCCTGATCATGGTACATGGCCAGCACCACATCGGTCTCGATAAGAGAAGCTGAAGTGAAGGCGGTGTCGGCGGGAACGGGGCCACGCAACCGCAGGCCCTGAGCGCATAACTCAGCAAGTACGGGGGCTATAATCTCGATTTCCTCTCGCCCAAGATGACCGCCCTCGCCGGCATGGGGATTCAAACCACAGACCAGAATACGCGGCTCAACTAAACCGAAGCGACGCCGCAAGTCGTGGTCGAGTATCTGGATCACCCGTCGGAGTAAGTCAGGAGTGATGGCGTTGGGAACGACAGCAAGAGGGAGATGGGTGGTGACCAGGGCGACGCGCAACTTCGGGGCCACCAGCATCATGACCGGAAAGGCATTGCTGAGTTGGGCAAGGAATTCAGTATGACCGCTGAAAGGAATACCGGCGGCATTGATGATCCCCTTATGGACTGGTCCGGTCACTAAGGCGTCAAAATCCCCACGCAGACAACCTTGAACGGCCTGCCGCAGGCTCTCAAGGACATAATCGGCATTGCCCGGATCGAGTTTGCCACAATGGGAAGGAAGAGCGAGGGCAATCGGAGCCACCCAAAGATGTCCAGGCCGATGGGGCGTCGACGCCATTACGCCAGGCCAGATAGAGACTTCTATCTTGATGCCGAGCGACTCAGCCCGTTGATGGAGCAACTCCGGATCGGCAAAAACCACCAACTGAGCGGAGATAACTTTCTGGGCGAGGCGGACAACAAGTTCTGGACCTATACCGGCGGGTTCGCCGGGGGTAAGGGCAATTCTAGGAATATCCCCGATCATGTCGCCAACAGAGGGAGATAGAAACTTAGCGCTCGACGGCACCTTCGAGATGGATCTCCACATAGGATTCATCCCGCAGGCGGCGTAACCAAAGTTCAGTGGCTTCCGCCGCTTTACGAGCGCGGATAGCCTCCCGCGCCTGGGTGCGCAGCGCCTCGCCGCTATTGTCATAATTGCGGCGTTCCTGGATCTGCAGGATGTGCCAGCCGTATTCGGTGCGGAAGGGTTCGCTGGTGGATCCGGGGGAAAGGAGTTCCATTTCCTCCTCGAATTTAGGCGTGAGATCGCCATGGCTCACCCAACCCAGTTCGCCGCCCTTCATGGCCGAAGCCTTGTCATCCGAGTGGGAACGGGCGAGTCCGGCGAAATCCTCGCCGTTGTCGATACGCTGTTTCAATTGAGCCAGGCGGGTCTGGGCGTCCCGATCCGAGGTCACCTCATTGGTGATGACCAGGATATGTCGCACCTTGGTCTGCTTAACGACTTGATGGGTACCGCCCTTGATCTCGATGACCTTGATGATGTGGTAGCCGCTGGGGCTTTCGATGGGTTCGCTGACCTCCCCGGCTTTCATCTTGGGTACCACATCGACGAGCAAAGAAGGCAGTTTGTTGGCCTTTATCCAACCCAGATCTCCGCCTTGTAAGGCGTTGCGGTCCTTGGAATGGATTACTGCGACCTGAGCGAAATCACCGCCGGAGCGCAGCTGCGCCGCCAGGGAATCGGCCTTGCGCTTGGCTTCCTTGAGCTGGATCGGGGTGCCGCCTTCGGGAGTGGCGATGAGAATCTGGGCTAGGTGGTATTCGCTTTGACCACCCAGGCTGACGGCTTCCTTGGCTAGAAAGTTGTCGATCTCCTGATCAGTGACATTGATGCGCTCGACCACCTCCTGATTGCGCAAGCGGGTGACGATGATTTCCTTGCGAACCTGCTCGCGAAAGTAAGCGAAATCCAGACCCCCCGCCTCGACCGCTTGGCGCAATTCGGCCAGGGAGAGGTTATTGCCCTGAGCAATGTTCTGAATCGCCCGATTCAGAAGTTGATCGTCCACTGTGATCCCGGCTCGTTGGGCGACCTGGAGCTGCAACTGGTTATTGATCATCAGCTCCAACACCTGCCTCTCGATCAAGGCGCGAGGCGGCACCTCCCCGCCTTTCTCCCGCTGCTGCCGCAGCAGATGATTGAGGTGACGATCCAGTTCGGAGCGGGAGATGACATCGTCGTTGACCACGGCGACGATGCCGTCGAGTTCCACGCCCAGCACCGGAACCAGGGGTGCAAAGAGAAAACCGACCAGGACCAGTCCCCGGAGTCGCCGCCAAAACCGCCTATTCATCATTCGCCCCGTCAATCCGCGCTATAGCCAAGGATGCTTTTTTCAAGCATGGCATCGATACCGTTGCCTATCGGGCCCAGCCCTTTGAGTTCGAGTTGTAACATGACCACATCGTTCGCCTCCTTGCTGACGTCGGTCACATAATGGCGATAGATCCCTCGCAACAGCCAACAGCAACGGTCGTATTCGAAGCCGATAAAACCGTCCATGGTCTCGCCGTAGAACAGGGAATACCGCCAGCGTCCCACCATGTGGGTATTGCCGAAAAGGGGCCAACGCAGAGAGACATCGGTATCCTCCACCCTGGTGTTGGTGCCCGTGGTGTTCTCTCCCCGATTATACAGATAGCCGGCGTTGAAAATTCTTTGGTTCGGCGCCTGATAGCGCATGGCCATGGCCCCACTCTCGGTCCGACCGCCATAATGGGGGTCCCAGAACAGGGTGCCCATGGTCGACCAATAGCCGCCGAGAGGAGCGGCGATCTCGGTGGCGATGGGCGAACTGGCGGTCGTCTCCACCGGATAGCCTGGAAGCTGAACCCGACGATCGCGGAAGAAAAGGATCTGGCCGATACCCAGGCGCAGCAACTCATCGCCGCTGTGATCGGAAAGAGTACGCGAGGTCAGGGCCAGGGTGAGCTGATTGGCGTCGCCGATGCGGTCCCGACCTGAAAAGCGATTGTCGCGAAAAAGGCTGGCAAACATGAAGTCGGTGGTGCTGGCGTCGAACACCGGGATGTCGTTCTGATTCTCGTAAGGGGTCAGCAGGTAGTAGAGCCTGGGCTCCAGGGTCTGCAACGCCGGGGCGCCGAACCAGTCGAGATCGCGCTCGAAGACCAGTTTACCGTCCAGACTCAAGCTGGGCAGGAAAATGGATGGCTGCTGATCTTGATGCGGCTCGGTGTCGACCAGGTCGTAATAGCCGAACCTGAGCTGGAGTTTGGGGATCAGTGAGCCATAGCTGCGACGCAACGGCAGGCTGATCCAGGGCCGCAGCGCCAATCGCTGGCCCTGCACCTTGGTTTCGTCCACATGGTCGAAATAGACGTACTCGCTCTCCAGGTGGTATTCCAGACCCCGGCCAAAATCCTCCTGGCCCCAGTTATGGAGAATCTGGGGCAGGCGGCTGTAAGGCCGCTCGGCGCTGGCGAGCTTGGGGTCCATGCTCTGGAAGTATTGCGCCCGCCCGAGCAGGCTCCAGTTGCCGGCGTTGTAGAGAAGATCCCCGCGGCGTTCCAGCTGGCGAATGCTCGATACCCCCAGGGAATTGCTGAAATCCTCCAGGTACTGGTTATCCGAGGCATAGTTGAAATTGATGTCGGATGACAGACCATCCATGGGCTTTCCTTTTTGCTTGAAGGAAAAGGCCCCGCGGGTACTGTTGGTGGCTGTCGAGGCCTCGGCGTCGTCCGGGATGATCTCGGCGTCGAATTGGCCTTTCTGATTCGGGGTGAGATAACGCAATTGCCCTCCCAGCAGCAGTCCGCGTTTGGACATCAGCCGTGGGGTGATGGTGGCGTCCAGGTCGGGGGCGATATTCCAGTAGTAGGGCAGACTGATGTCCAGACCCGTCTTGCTGCCGGAGCCGATGGAGGGCACCAAAAAACCGCTCTTGCGCTTGTCGCCGATGGGAAAACTCAGATAAGGCAGGTAAAACATCGGCACATCCATGAAGCTCAACTTGGCGTGACGGGCGGTGCCCGTGCTCTCCTGGGTGTCGATGTCGAGTTCACCCGCCTGCAACGACCAGTGGTTCTGTCCCGGGCGGCAAGTGGTGAATTCGATGTTGTCGAAATGGGCATGTTGCGGGTCGAGGATCTGACCGCTGTCGGCACGACCCCTGGCTGGCACCCGGGTGAGCCGGAACTCGGCGGGTTCGACCCGCCCGCGCTTGGCGCCGAGTTCGAAGCTCGCCTCCTCGCCGGCGACACGCAACCCGGACTCCTGCAACAATACATTCCCGCTGGCTTCTACCTGGTCTGTCTTGCGGTCGTAGCGTAGCCATTCCGCGTCGACCGCCTTGCCTCCTTGTTGGACCTGGACCCCGCCGGTAAAGACCCCGACCTCGCGTTCCCGCCAGAGGTCGGCACCGTCCGCACTGATGTCGACCGGTGCTCGGCCCCCGTCGCCAGGATCGCCGAAGTTGCCGGGTTGGCGCCTGGGACCGCAATAATCCCAATCCACCCCTTGATCGAGTCGTTGCTTGGCCGCTGAGGCACTGTCCCGCGAAGATTTGGGCGGACGCGGTGGTTCGTCGGGATGGGCGGAAGCTTTCGGCGGATCGGGAACCTGAGTGGCCGTGGGAGCTGGAGTAGGTGGCGGCTGATCGCACCCCCAATCGCCGAGAAAGGCCGAGGTCTCGCAATCCGCCGCCCCCACATCGAGGCAGAAACCGGCTGTCGCGAGGAACAGGATGATGGGGCTGAAACGCGGGGGGGATCTGGTGGGCACGGGCTGGTAGGCTCTGGCGGCAATGGTCGGCGGAAGACTGGGGCTGGCTCAAGACGGCATAAAATCGCATAGAATTCCCGCCCTTTCAAACCCAGGGCGCGCTTCGTGGACTGCCGGGCCTGAGGTGGGAACAAGGTTGTTGATAAGTATTTATATTATTTTTTATCCAATCATCGAGAATGGTCCTCGATGACCACCCCGGCCATAAAAACACCCGTTTTCCCCCCGCACTTCGACCAGCTCAGCGCGAACCCCAGACTACCGCCTTGGGGTTCTGGAACAGGCTCGGGGCAGATAGCTGCGAGGCAAAGGTTTTCTCATCGGAACAGGCAGCGAGGGCCGCTATGAACGCACGTATCGATCAACTCGGGCACTGGCTCGGCGAGCTAATGGGTTCGAGGGATTGGAGCCTGGAACCGGCTTCGGGAGACGCCAGTTTCCGTCGTTATTATCGCGTCGGGCGGCATGGCGAAACTTTTATCGTCATGGACGCCCCGCCGGAAATGGAGGATTCCGCCCCCTTCGTCCGCATCGCCCGCCAATTGGCGGGGATGGGCCTGCATGTCCCGCGGATCCATGCCGCGGATCTTCGGCAGGGGTTTCTGCTCTTGAGCGACCTGGGTACTCAGCTTTATCTCGATGTGCTCAAGGATACGACGGTGACCCGGCTGTACGGCGATGCCCTCAGCGCCTTGATGGTGATCCAGGCCTGTGGCGACACCGGGGACCTGCCGGCGTATGACGAGGCCATGTTATTGCGGGAACTGGAGATCTTTCGCGAATGGCTGCTCGGACGCTGTCTGGGGCTGTCCCTCAGCGACGAGGATCAACGACAACTGGATCGAACCTTTGCCCGGCTGGCCGGAAATGCCCTGGAGCAACCACAGGTGTGGGTGCACCGGGATTATCACTCCCGTAACCTGATGCTGACCTCGCCGCCGAACCCGGGGATCCTGGATTTCCAGGGCGCGGTACAAGGCCCGGTCACCTATGATCTGGTGTCCCTGCTGCGGGACTGCTACATCGCCTGGCCACGCTCGCGGGTGGAGGACTGGGCCATGGGGCAGTTCGAGCTCGGGGTGCAGTCCGGAGTGCTGAAGCCGGAACAGGAGAGACACTTTCTCCGCTGGTTCGATCTCACCGGGGTCCAGCGCCATCTCAAGGCGGCCGGAATCTTTGCCCGGCTCCATCTGCGGGACGGTAAACCCGGATATCTGCCGGATATCCCCCGTACCCTGGGCTATGTCCTCGAAATCGCGCAGGATTACGCGGAATTGGCTGATCTCGCTCATCTGGTCGGGGAGCGCGTCCTCCCGGCTTTTCAGGCGCTCTCGGTCGAACCCTGAGCAGGCAGGCCTAAGGCTCAGGGGGCCGAACGCGACTTGGTTGGGCGATCGCCGCACGGCTTCATGTTCTTCCGGCTTTACCTCGACCCCGAATCCGCCGCTGGGAGAAGGCTCCGAGAGAAACTTTTCCCGGTCAGCCTTCCGGGCATCGACGGAAAACGGCCATTTTTTGTTCTTTTTACGAGAACAATACCTCAATTTTTTGCTGTATAGTTCTTTGATAGAGAACGAAAAATCGGCTACACCACCCCAGGCCCGGAAGCCATGCGGGCTGTAGGCACTTCCTCGGACCTGATCCGGTAATCGCCTAAAACCCGGGCGGAGGTCGACAGCTCAGACGCACGGCCCGGTATTCGAACTCGATGCCGGGATGACGGCGCACCTCGGCGAAGGCCTCCTTGAGATTCTGGGCCAGGGATGGCTCGATCAGGCCGCTCCGACACAAACTCTCATTCGCGGAGAGAAGAAGTCGTTCCAGATAATCCAATTCCAACCCTCGCCGCGCCGGTCTCAGGCGACTGGAAATGGCGTGGACGGGCTCCACCGACCAGGATCGACATCCCATGGCCTCGGCCATGGCCGCCAGTCTGGCGCCGACCTCGGGATCTCCCCCAGCTTGCCGCTGACAGAGATTGAACCGCTCCCACCAGTCGGCGATCAGGGGTTGGGGCGGGTCGAAACGGAAGCTGGTATTGTCGACCTCGGTACAAATGAGCCAACCCTCGGTTTTCAAGACCCGGAACCATTCCGCCAACACCCGGGACGAGAGACCAATGTGCTCCAACACCCAGATGCTCAGCACCAGATCGAAACGTCCGGCGGCGAAGGGGAGCTCCAGGGCATCGCCTTGGACCAGATGCACTCGGCCATGACGGATCTCGGCCTCCAGGTGCTGGGTGGCCGCCCGCAGGTGGCGGGGATTGATATCCAGTCCGGTGAGGGCAAGCTCAGGCCGTCGTTCAGCGATAAGTTTGAGTTCCGCCCCGACACCGCAGCCGATCTCCAAGACCTCACCCCGGACCGGCCAGACCAGGCCGTCGAAGACCGCCGGGGCCAATATCCGCGCCTGATCGACCAGTCGTTGCTGTTCCTCTCGGCTGAAGCCATGGATATAGCGGGTGGACATCAGTTGGGTTCCCCTGTGGTCATTGGGCCGTCATCCGTGGCGAGGTCTGGTTCGATTGGTGTCATGCCTGTGGCCAAAACATTCAGCCCCCATTCAGATTATTTCTCCATACTAAGAAGCATTAGGGGAGAGTTTCCAGCCTTGGAGAAACGCAAGATGAAAAGGTTATGGATGGTAATCGCAGCGATGCTTCCGTTGCTCGCCGGCTGTTATGTCATGCCGGTATCCGAGACCTATGCCACGGATTGTGTCGATTGTTCCTACCCCGCGCCGAGAACCAGGTACTACACTGGTTATTATGACTATTGGACTCCCTTCGCCTTTATCGGCGGGGCGGCCCTTGGTTATGCGCTGGGGGACAATCACCACTATCATCATTCCTACCATGGATATGGCCATGGTCGCCATTATGGCCATTATGGTGGATGGAACAGATGGCGGGGACGCTAATCCACCGCGTGGGCTTGGTTGAAACAAACGGCCTCGGTGGCCAGGATCTTCCAGCCGAGAGGGAATCCGATTCGAGCTTTCCGCAGGAGAATCATCTATGACCGCTCGCTTTGTTATCTGCTCAGTGGCGCTTACCCTGGCCGGCACTCTAACGCCGGTGATTCAGGCGGCGCCTCCCGGAAGCGTCTATGTCGGGCCGGACGGCACGGTCAGCGTGACCAATTTCGGCCCTTACGGCAATGTCTATGTGGACGGGAGCGGGGAGGTGCGTACCTCCGGCGGTCCCCCCACATCCGCCATGCCGCCAACCCCACCGACACCGCCCATGCCTCCGATGCCACCTATGCCAGCGATGCCGGATATGCCACCCATGCCGGATACCTCCTCGACCACCTATTATTCCTCACCGCCGCCACCGGCAGGCCCCGAGGTGACCCCCACGGGTACCGGCAGTCTGGATGTGAAGGGACCAGTGCAGAATTCGACCATTATCAATCGCTCGACGGTGACCGGTGGGGTCCATAAGGGCAACACCGGCGCCATCGTGATCGACGGCAAAAAATACTGATCTTCCCGCCCCTCGGCTGGTCCGAGCCGGGGGGCCGCTCAAGCGATGGCTGAGGCGAGCAGGCGCCTAAAGAGCGCCTGGAGTTCGGGCCGATCCGACCAATTCTCCAAAAATCGATCGATGTCCCGCCGGTGCGCCCTGCGTGCCCGCCACCCCCAGGAGTACCTACGCATGGCGTCGAGGTCGATCAGGAAGACTTCCTCATGGTGAATCAGGAGGTTGCTCGCCTTCAAATCGCCATGTCCGAGGCCGTGGCGCCCCAACTGCTTCAGAAGCCGGACCAGGCGTTCCGCCATGGCCCCTTGTTCTTCTTCGCTCCGGGCCGGCTCCCGAAACCAAGTCCGGGCATCCACCCCGGGGACATGCTCGCTGATGAAATAGGCGGTGGTCTGCCACCAACGCCGGCGCTGGACGACCAGGGCCAGGGGTTGGGCGGTGGGAATCCCGAGAAAGGCGAGGCGGTGGGCGTTGCGCCAGGAACGGATGGCGCGGTTCTGGAACAGGCGCTGCTTCAGCCCATGGAAAAAGCCCTTGGGGTTGTACCGTTTTACCACCAGGTCGCGATCGTCCACCCTGGTCCGCCAAAGGGTACAGGTGTGGCCGTTTTTCAGCGCCTGATCCGGCCCGGGAAAGCTGGCGTCGGGGCGCTTGAGAAGAGATTCCAGCGTCGGGGAGAAGCGGTGGCGTAGCGACACCAGGAAACCGTAGCCGCTGTCTTCATGGGCAAACTGGGAGCACTCCCGCAACAGTTTGCCGGCGATCTCCCGCCAACGCCGCTCGCGGGCCAGAGCCACCCGCCTCGGCAAAGCCGCCACATCCAGAGCGGTCATCCCGCCCCGGCCCTCGTTATAGGCTGTGACCAGGGAAGGGACCCAGGCCTCATAGGCGGGGACCAGTTGGGCGATCAGCAGGGCCAGGTTGTCGAGGGCCTGGTCTCGTGGCAGGGGCGGCGGTCCGACCCGGATCCCGGCCCCGTCCAGGGTCAGTAGCCGATCTCCGCTGACCAGGAAGTTGTCCAGATGCAGATCGGTCTGACACAGCCCCAGGGCGTGATGCTCGGCGAGGAGCCGCACCAGCCGGTGCAGCCATAGCTTGCGTTCAGTGTCGTTCCAAGCTTCCTGCCAGGCCGAGGCGAAACTCAGGGCCGGTCGGAGATGCTCCAGCAGGATCACCGGCCAGCCCTCCTCCATGGTGGTCCCGCTATAGAGCAACTCGGGGGTGGGGACACCTCGCTCCCGCAAGGCGAGCAGACCCTGTTGTTCCCGCTGGCCGTGGATGGCTCCCCGTTCGGGGTCCTGATACAACTTGACGAAGACCTCGCGGTCCTCCCGGCGGGCACTTCCCACCCAGCGTTTGCCTGGCAGCACCCGCACCGGGCAGAGTCGATCGAGACGACTTCCATCCGCCAACTCGACCTCCGGGCGGCGCTCCAAGTCCAAGATGAAGGGTTTGTGTCGATACAAACGCTCGGCCCGCTCGGTCACTTCCTGCCAGAAGGCGGTTTCCTGCGGGAACAGAAGGCGCGGGTCTTGGCCTCGATAGTGACGGATGAAGCGCAAGAGGTCCCGTTTGCTGAGCCCGCAGTCCATGGCGGAGAAATAGAGCGCGCCCAGATCCTTGATGCGCCATCGCCTGGGGGTCTGTCCGCGGATCTGCACCCGGTGCAGATCGATGAGGTACAGATGCAGATCTTCCTGGCGGCCACTCCAGGGCTGTTGCAGCAGAAAGTGACAGAGATAGAAGTCCCGGTGATTCAGGCCCTGCTCGTGCAGGGTGCGGGCCGTTTCCGCCAACCGCCGCAACAAGGCCCACTTGAGCCTGACCGGCGGAGGTGATTTAGCCCAGTCCCGGGTGTAATCCTCCAGACTGATACAGTGTTCCAGCTCGGCAGTGATGACGAAGGAATGCAGGCGCGCCGGATTCCAGCCTTTCCGCCCATAAGCGACCAGGCGCATGGTCTCGACACCCAGGGACTCCAGGCGTTGGATGGCCCGCCACTCGTTCATCGCCCCCAGCACCGGCCAGCGCCCGGAGAGCAGCTCCTTGAAGATCTCCCTCCAGCCGACCCCCCAGTGGCGTTTGAGAAAATAGCCCCGTCCCGCCAGCTCGAATCTCAGGGTGCGGCGACGGATCCCCGGGGGATGGCGATAGACCTGACCCGGCAGACTGAAGATGTCCGCCATCTCCACTTGGCCTTCACCCAGGGTCGGTTCCAGTTCGGGGTCGATCCGCATCATCGACTACCACCACCACCGGCCTGTCCCTGGGCCAGAAGGATCCGCAACCGGGTCCAGATCTCATCCGGGTCCAGGGCGGCGAGACAGGCCGGGTATCCATCCTTGGCGGAAGGGTGGGTGCAGCGATGTTGTAGACAGGGGACACAGGGAAGGACCGCCTGGAGTTGGTGTTGCCCGCGCCCCCGGGTGCCGGTCAAGGCGGTGGAGGTGGGACCATAGAGACAGAGACCGGGCACCTCCAGGGCGGCGGCCAGATGGGCGAGACCGGTATCCACCCCGACCACCCCTTCCACCTCTTCCAAGGCGGTGGCCAGGGCCGAGAGGGACAATCGCGGCAGCACCCGGCAGCCGGATATCGCCTGGGCGAGTCGCTCCGCCCGGGCTAATTCAGCCGCGTTGCCCCAGGGCAGATCGATCCCATAGCCGGCGGCGGTGGCGAGGCGGGCCAAAGCCAACCAATGGGGTTCGGGCCAATGCTTGCTCGGCCAGGTGGTGCCGTGGAGAAACATGAGACGCTGGCCGGGAGCGGATTTGGCGGACAGGCGTTGCCGAATCCCGTAGTCGGGCTCGGTATCCGGCCAGGGATAGCCCATGGCCTGGGCGAAGAGTCGACGCACCCGCTCGATGGCGTGGCGATCGCGGGGCACCGGGATTCGCCGTTGATAGCCCCAGGCGGCCAGGGGTTCCCGGGCGGAGCGGAAATCCAGCCCGACCCGGATCCCCCGGGCGAAGCGAGTGACCAAGGCGCTCTTGAGCAGACCCTGGGCGTCGATCACCAAGTCATAGCTTTGTTGCCGCAGTTTCTGGAGGAAGGCCCCCAGCTCCTCGCGACTCTGTCGTGCCAGGGGTCGCCGACGCCACTGCCGCAGCCGCAGCGGGATGACCTGGCGCACCGCCGGATGCCAGGCCGGGATCTCGCTGAAGGCCTCTTCCACCACCCAATCACAGTGCCAGTCGGGGATGGCGGCCCGGGCGTCGCTCAAGGCGGGCAGGGTATGGAGCACATCGCCGAGGGAAGAGGTCTTGACCACCAAGACGTTCAGTTGGTCATCTCCAACAGGGCGTCCCGCACCTGATCGACACCGATCCCGCGCAGGCAGTGCAGATGCCCGAGGGGGCAATGGCGTCGGAAACAGGGGCTGCATTCCAGTCCCAGGCGGATGATCCTGGCGCGGTCGCTCAACGGCGGGGTGAAACCCGGATCCGAGGAACCGTAGAGGGCCACCAGGGGTCGGTCCAGGGCGGCGGCGACATGCATGAGCCCGGAATCATTGCTGACCACCCCCTGGGCCAGAGCCAGGAGGTCGATCGCCTGGGCCAGGCTGGTACGACCGCTGAGATCCAGGCCGATGCCCGGGGCGGCGGCGGTGATGGCGGCGCAGACCTCCCGGTCCTTGCCTGAACCGAACAACCACACCTCCCAGCCCAGCTTATGCATCCGTGATCCGAGGGCGGCGTAGGATTCCGCCGGCCAGCGCTTGGCCGGACCGTATTCCGCTCCGGGACAGAGCGCCAGCAGTGGGCGTTGCGGGCGTGACAGGCCGAGATCGGCCAAGGCGGCCTCGATGTTCTCGGCGCTGACATGCAGCCTGGGTCTGGGTAGCGGCGGAGGGGATGCGGTCTCCGCCGGATAGGCCAGGGCGACGAAGCGCTGCACGGTCATGGTCAAGCGCCCCTGGTCCAGGCGGCGCCAATCGTTCAGGAGACCGTAACGTAGTTCTCCCAGCCAACCCGTGCGTCGCGGTATCCGGGCCGCCCAGGGGACCAGGGCGGATTTCCAGGAATTGGGCAACAGAATGGCCCAGTCGTAACGCCCCCGCAGGCTTCTCCCCAGTTGTAGGCGTTGGCCCATGGCCAGTTCGCCATGGCCGATGGGGAGGGGGATCATCTGCTCCACCTCGGGCATGCGTTGCAGCAGGGGAAGACTCCAGGAGGGAGCGAGCACATCGATGGGATGCTCGGGGCAGGATTGGCGCAGGGTGATGAACAGGCTCTGGGCCATGACCATGTCCCCGACCCAGGCCGGGCCCACGACCAGCAGGCGGTTACCCATCTTGTCCGGACCAGCGGCGGTCATAGCTCAGCAGGCCTTGGGATGAGTGATCCGTCGTTCCGGGCCTCGACTGAAAAAGGCCGGTTTTGTTCTTCTTTTAAGAACAATACACCAATAAAAAGCATTATTTTTCTCTAAACGAGAACGAAAAACCGACCTGGCCCGCACATTGGTATAGCTCTGGACCGCCGAATGATCATGCCGATCGTCATATCTGAGTGAGGGAGGGTTGACAAGGATCCGCGGTCGGGATCAATCCAGCCAATGCCGGTTCAGGGCATGAAAGCCCCGCAGGATGGCCGCTCCTGTATGGACATCGGCCACCTGGGTGAGCCCGGGGGCGCGGGCCACGATCTCCCCCCCGGTCATCAGGTGATAGTCCAGGTATCCCTGAACGACCGCGGCGGAAAACTCCGGATGAAACTGCAAGCCCCAGATACGATCGCCGAGGCGAAAGGCCTGATGGGGATCCAGCGGACTGCTGGCTAGAAGTTCGGCCCCCGGGGGAAGCCGTAGCACCGACTGCCAATGGCTGACATGCACCCTGGGATCGGTCCTCAATGGAGCGAGCAAGGGATCCTCGCGACCGGCCGGCGTGAGGCTGAGACGGGTGGTTCCCACCTCGATCCCCGCCGGGTTGTAGTCCACCAGTCCGCCGAAGGCCTGGGCCAGCATTTGATGGCCGAAACAGAGACCGAGAATGGAACGACCGGCCTCCGCCACCTGGCGCAGCCAGTCACAGCCTGGCTCGATCCAGGGGTGGGGATCGGTCACCATGGCGGAAGAGCCGGTGATGACCAGGGCGCCGACCCGCTCGACTTCGGGCAGGGCCTCGCCCTGATCCAGGCGTACCCGCAAGGCGGCCTGGGGGCTCAGTCCCAGGCCGTCCAGTACCCAGTCGGCGAAGCCCCCGGGGATCCCATCCAGGGAGGCCAGTTTTTCTCCAGGTTGCAGGATCACCAACTCGCCCATGACCGATCTCCTTACCCGTGAAAGGCGCCGGGGGAGGCCAGATAGGCCAGCTCCTCCGGGGTGCTGGGTCGCCCCAGGAGCGCGTTGCGATGGGGAAAGCGCCCGAAGCGACGGATGATCTCCTGGTGGTGAAGCGCCCAACGCCGCCCATCCTCCAGCCCGGCGGCGGTGAAAAGGGCCACGGAGCGCTCCTGATCGGCCGCGGCCTCGGAGTGCATGAAGGGAAGATAGAGAAAGGAGCGTTCTGCCCCCTCCAAGCCCTGGTCGAATCCGGCGGCGATGGCCGCGGCGGCGATGCCCCGCGCTTGGGCCTCGGTGGAGTAGGCCAGGGGATCATCGCGAAACATATTCAGCGGCCACTGATCGAGAAGGATCACCAGGGCGAGGGCCCCCTTGGGATCCTTGGCCCAAGGATCCAGTTCTCCGGCCCGACCTCGATGCCATAGGGCCAGAAAACGCTCGCGAATCCGGGCGTCGAATTCCGGCGTCGAGTCGAACCAGAGTCGGCGGTGCTCGGCGGCAAACCAGAAATCGAGGATGTCGGCTGGCGTCGTCTGGGTCGACATGGCTACCTCAAGCTGAGTTTGAAAGGATCCATCGAGCGGGCTCAAAGCACATCAAAGCGATCGAATTCCATGGTGAACTGCCCGCGTCCGTGGGTAAGGCTGCGCAGGTCGGTGCTGTAGCCGAGCAAGCGGTCGAGGGCGGTATCGCAACTGATGGACGCGATGTCGCCGAGGAGCTCGGTGTCCTTGACGATGGCCCCCCGGGATTGCAGATCGCCCAGCACCACCCCCAGATTCGCCTCGGGTACCACCACCTCGGTGCGCATGATGGGGCGCAACAGGATAGCGCCGGCATCGGCGATGGCGCGTCGGGCCGCCAGCGAGACCGCCGCCCGCAGGGCTTCGAGTCGTGAGGCCTGGCCATAGAGTTCGATCTCGTCCAGGCTCAGGGCCAGATCGGTGAGTGGCATACCGGCGAGCGGACCGCTGCTCAAGGGATCCCTTGCCCCGGCGGCCACCGCCTGTTTTTGTAACTCCGAGAGCAGACTGCCGGCCGGCAGGAGCTTGGGTTCTAGTGTCAGTTTGACTCCGGCGCGCCTGGGCAGGGGGCGCACCGAAACCCTGGCTCGGGCCTTGACCTGGACCGGGCCGCGTTCGAGATCGAGGAAGCGGTCGTAGAGCACCTCGGCGGCGCCTTTACCGGCCAGGGTCTCGCGCAGGGCGACCGCCGGGGTGCCGGTGCGCACCCGGAGATCGAACTCCCGTTCCAGCCGCTCGATGAGGATCTGCAGATGGAGCTCCCCCATGCCGCGCATAAGGCGCTGACCGGTATCCGGATCGATCTCGATGCGCAGGGTCGGGTCTTCCTGTTCGAGCTTGTCCAGGGTCTCCACCAATTTGTCTTCGATATCGCTGGAAAGGGGCTCGATGGCCAGACTCAATACCGGCTCCCGGGCCTCGATCCGCTCCAGCCACAAAGGGTGGGCGGGGTCGCAGAGGGTGTCGCCGGTGGTGGCCTGGCGCAGCCCACCGAGAAGCACTACCTGACCGGCGGAGGCTTCTTCAATATGTTTGCGTCGGTCGGCATCGACCTCGAAGATCCGGGTCACGGTCTCGCTGATCACCTTGCCGTTCGCCCCGGGGACATTGACCCGCGCCCCGGCTTTCAACATCCCCCGATAAATCCGCGCGAAGACATGCCGGCGCCCGTCCCAGAGTTGCACCTTGAAGGCCAGGGCGGCCAATGGGCCTCGGGGGTCCATGGCGATCATCTCGGTGCCGCCGTGGAGGTGATGACCGACGGCCTGGGGCCGATCCAGGGGGCTCGGCAACAGCCGCACCACGGCATCCAGCACGGGTTGCACCCCATAATCGCGCAGGGCGCTACCGCCGAAACAGGGGTAGAGCCGGCCCGTCAGCGTGCCTTTGCGCAACGCCGACCAGAGTTCCTCCGGGCTAGGGGTCTCGCCGGTCAGGACCTTCTCGGCCAGGGCGTCATCCCATTCCGCGGCGGTCAGCCACAGGCTCTCCCGTTGACTTTGCAGCGCTGTCCACAAGGACTCGGGACAGGGTTTGGCCTCGACGATCTCCCCCTGCTCGCCGCGAAAGCGTAGCAGCGTCCCTTCGACCAGATGCACCACCGCCTGTTGTTCGGGCAGCGGGACCGTCAGGGCGACGGGTTCTACCCCGAGTCGGGTTTGGATGGTGTGCATCGCCCGCTCGAAGTCCGCCCCGGGGCGATCCATCTTATTGATGAAAAAAAGCACCGGCAGCCCGAACTTGCGCCTTTGATGCCATACCGTTTCGGTTTGCGGCTCCACCCCCCGGACACCGTCGAGGACGATGACACAACCATCGAGCACCCGCATGGAGCGCTCCACCTCGATGGTGAAGTCGACATGGCCCGGGGTATCGATGATCTGGATCTCTTGGCCCAGCCAGGGGGCCTTGGTCACGGCAGCGGTGATGGTGATGCCGTGTTCGCGCTCCTCCTGCATGTAGTCCATGTGCGCGGTGCCGTCGTGGACCTCGCCGATCTTATGGGACACCCCGGTATAAAAAAGAAAGCGCTCGGTCAGGGTGGTCTTGCCCGCGTCTACATGGGCGATGATGCCGATGTTGCGAACCAAAGCCAGGTCAGGCGTTTTCATGGTGGCGGTGACGGCCTTTCAGATAGGGGTGACAGGCCTCGTATTGAGGGGCCAAGCCCGGATCAGGTCAAGAGCCCGTTGGCGATGGGGGGAACAGCGGCCGAGCCCGTTTCCTACCGGGCGGAGCGAGGAACCGCAAGGCAGGCCATCAGGCATTGAAAAAATTTAGCCATGAATAAAACAGCTGTTGACAAAATAAGTATTCGCTAATATTATAAACCCATCGAGATCAAGGCAGGCACAACTTCCCGAGTCTGCGATACCAAAATCCAAAACCACTATTTCAGGAGACTTCCCATGACCAAGATCCTCAAAATCGCCGCCATCACCGCTCTCTTGGGCGCTTCCGCCTCGGCCTCCGCTTGGTGGGGTGGCCCCGGCTCCAGCTCCTTCATGGATGACTTTTTTGGTGACGGGGCGGGTGATTTCAACTTCAGCATGAACACCAGCACCCACGGGTGGGGACGGAGCCGCTATTTCGATAACTACGGCTATGGATATGGGCCCTATGCCTACGGCCCCTACGGATACGGCGTGCCCTACGGTGTCGTTGCCCCCTACGGGGTAGCTCAGGCGCCGGTCGCCGCCCCGGCCCCGGTCGCCCCTAGCACCACCAGCCGTTGATCGAGGACGCCGCCCCGGCTGGAGACCCAGGTAGGGGCGGCCTTCTCCTGATCGGGGCGAGTCTCTCCTGACGAGACTCACCCCGGATAGGAGACCCCGCAACCGCCCAGACCGCAGTAACCATTGGGCACCTTGGCCAGATATTGTTGATGGTATTCCTCGGCGAAATAAAACTCCGGGGCGGAAAGAATCTCGGTCGTGATACCGCCGCGCCCACGGCTGTCCAACGCCGCCTGAAACCTTTCCCGGGACGCGCTCGCCTGGGCCAATTGGTCCGCTGTGTAGCAATAGATCCCGGATCGGTATTGCGTTCCCACATCATTGCCTTGGCGCATACCCTGGGTGGGATCATGGCTTTCCCAGAACAACCGCAGCAGATCGCTATAACTCACCCGGGCCGGATCGTAGACCACCCGGACTACCTCGTTATGTCCGGTCATCCCGGTGCAAACCTCCTCATAGGTCGGATTGGGGGTAGAGCCGCCGGCATAACCCACGGCGGTCGTGTAGACCCCCGGCACCGTCCAGAAGCGCCGTTCCGCTCCCCAAAAACAGCCCAGGCCGAACATGGCGATTTCCATTCCGTCCGGATAAGGGGCGGCCAGGGGATGGCCGTTGACATAATGGGCCTTGGGGTGGGGCATGGCTTGGGTACGTCCGGGCAGGGCCTCCTGCGGACTCGGCATCTGGATCTTCTTCTGTCTCCACAACATGCTGGATCTCTCCCGATCGAGGTACAAGCTGAACTAAAAATTTGGCAACCCGGATGGCTAATGGTTCCGGAGCCGTCTTCCGGTCTCGATTGTTAATATAGCTGGGCTTTCCATCGGCAAGGAAAGCGGATGAAGAGCCTTCCGGGCTTGGGAGCAAGGCACCAGCCCGGGCCGGAGATGGTGGCGCCCCTGTTATTTTTGGGCAATTTTTGAGACCATATTTTGTTCCTGCAGTTACTGGTTGTATCGAGGAAGTTCAGTGAAAAGAATGTGGAATATAACCACTTCCTACAAGGATCACCTCGATGTAGATATGGATTTATTTCTTTACGGGGGCTGATGAATGGGCAAGCTCTGGGAGTTGTCACAAAAGATAGACGCTGTCATTCTCGAAAGGGGGTTGGATAGGGCGTCGACGCGCGGGAAGATCGCCCTCAAAGCCGGGGTGATATTTGCTTTCGACAAAAACACGCCCGATGATCCAACCAAGATTGCCAAGATCAAACAAGCGGCGCGGGATATACTCGGGGTATTTATATAATGAAACTCAGCATCAAATACAAGCTCTTACCTGTCATCATCATCGGCATAGTGCTGGTAGCCGCGGTCTTTTTCGTACTGGCGCTGGATCTGCAAAAAGAACATCTCGATCGTATGTCTCTCGACAGCGTGCAGACGGCCAAGAAAACCTTCTATAACCTGGTGGAAAGCGACAATAAGATGCTGAAGGCGGCCATGACCGACTTCATGACCAACCAGGAATTCAAGGATGTCTATCTCAAGAACGATCGGAATCAGTTGGCGCAACTGGGGAAGGGCCTATTCGAGCAACACAAGGCCATGGGACTCACCCATTTCTATTTCCACCAGGCAGACGGCACCACCTTCCTACGCCTGCATAATCCAAAACTCTTCGGCGATAAGGTGAACCGTAAAACCTTTGCCGCCGCCAAAACAGCCAATAGCTGGGGTACGGGTATCGAACTCGGCAAGACCGCCTTCGCCCTGCGCGTGGTCCATCCTTACTACAATAAAGACAGCTTGATCGGTTATATCGAATACGGCGAGGAGATCGATCATTTTCTCCGCCTCATGAAGACCATCAGCGGACGCAATTACGCCATCCTGGTGGAAAATCAATTGATCGATCCCATGGACTGGGCGGCGGTGAGCCGGGCGACCGGGGCGCCGAGCTACTTCAGCATCCCCAACTATGTGATGGTGGACAGCACCTCCGAGTTGACCCCGGAGTACCAGCGTCAATGCCTGAGCGAATCCCAGCTCAAATCGGTGGCCCCGGAAGGCAGTGTGTTCAACAAGATCCTCAGCGGGAACCGCACCCTGATATGTGGTGGCTTTCCGCTGTTGGACGCCGGTGGGGCACGGCTGGGGGTGGTGATGGTGACGGACGATGTTACCGAGCTCGAGCACCAGACCTCCCAGTACAATACCAAGATCCTCGGTATCGCGGCGGCGGCGGTGCTTTTGATCAGCCTGATATTGATCCTGTTGATCCACAAGATCGTCATCAAGCCCTTGACGCAGATCGTGGATGTCACCACCAGGGTCGCTGGTGGCGACTTTACCGCCACGGTGGATGTCAAGTCCTCGGACGAGATTGGCGAGTTGGCGGAATTGATCTCTGGTCTGCGAATGATGATCGCCGACGCGACCCGGACCCTGCAGCAGTATTACGGCGGGGATCAGGACAAAAGTTAGATTGGCTGGCTGAGAGCGGCTTCCTCTCCAACGAAGCCGACTCGGTGTCCGGAAGTGATTCGGGGTCGTGAAGGGCGAGGCCGCCTTTCCCGACCCCGATCTTTTTGTGCCGAGAAGACGCCGGATTTCGGCGCTTCGCGCCTCGATACAACCCAGATCACCACCCCTCACGCCTCTTGGCCCGCGCTGACTTTTCCCGCGGCGGGAGCCCGCCCCCGTATCGCTCCCGGGCCGGGGCTCTAGAGCCCAGTTTATTGTTCTCCAATTGAGAACAGTAAGATTTTTTATAGAGATATCGTTCTCTTTAAAAGAACAAAAATGACCATTTTCAGCCGAGGCCCGGTTCTCCCAGGCTGGCGAGGAGCGCGATGAATCCCAGCGTTGTATCTGAACCTCATCGAACGTTCGGCCTGGTGTTCGAGAATCCCGGCGGCCAGCCGCGACGCTCCTGGAATAACAGGTACCTGGTGGCTAGTGAGGCCTCCAGGGCTTGACGGATCAGTCCTTCGCCTTTGTCGGTGAGCCTCTGTTCCAAGAGCGCCTGATAGAATCTGGTGTAGAAATGCTCGGGTTCCACCCGCACCTGGAAGGCCACCTGGGTTGCGTCCGCTAACAGAGGTCGCTGATACCTCAGCACCGCGGTTTGTTCAGGCGCCAGCCGGGTGTCGGCCCATTCCTGGGTCAGATCCAGGCTCACAGACCAGCCAATGACCGTTTCCACCAGACTTCCGTCCAGCGGCTTGCCTTCCGCCCCGATCTGAAACACCGCCAGGATCAGGCGCGGGGTGGCATAGGTGGGGAGGCGATGGGCGGCCCCGGTGTTGGTCAGCGTCAAACTGGCCTGGAGCCCCCCGGCTTCCAGCCTCGGCCCGGCAATCTCGATCTTTACCGCTGCCGAGGTCATGTCAGGATCATGAATGCCTCGAAACTCGTGCCTCCGTCCAGGCATGTGGCAAGTCTGGCAGTGCTTCCCTTCCCTGGCCTGGGGGCTGGCCTGCCATTCCCGATAGGTGTCTTCCAAGAGTTTGCCGTTGACGGCATTGCCTTGGGGCGGGAACTGGTGACAGGCGGCGCAGAATACTGAGTTCTCGAAGGCCGGCTGGCTTTGCCAGTCTCCATGGGGCCGCGGTTGACCGAGGCCCGGAGGCGGGAGATCGGCGCGCCGGGGCGGGCCATGCCATTGGTTGTGGCGCAGATGACAGGCCGAACAGGTAACACCGGAGTTATGGATAGACTCAGAGGACTCCAGCCGTGTCCCTTGGCGAATCCCGGTCTCCAGACTCTCCGCCTGCTCGGCCAAGGGCGCATGGCAGTCGAGGCAGGCTTGGCGTTCTTCTTTCGATATATCCAGGAGTTGCCCCATCACCCCGGCCCCCATGGCCTGGGCATGGCGGCTCCCGGACCAGGCGGCGAATTGTTCGGGATGGCAGGCCCGACAGGACTCCGGGTCTAGAGAGGCTTCCAGCGGAGACAAACCCGCCGGCGCCGGTCCTTGAGGCGCCAGAGGCCGTTGCCAATAGCCGGCGGGAAAATCCTGGAGCTTGGTATCGACCTCCGGGGAGGGGACGACCTCTCCGGCGACCAAGATCGATAAGATTGCCGCCCAATAACGACTGGGCGGCCAGGCCAACCTCATCTCAGGGGTTGGTAGACCAACTCGTCGGTATGGCTGCGCAGTAATCGGCCCAGACTGGTCTGCAAGAACCGGCGTCCACCCTCGAAGGAGAAGATCAACAGACCCAGGAGCGCCAGGCTGTAACCCAGACTCCAGCCGACCTCGGTGCCGCCCAGGGTGGCCGCCGCCCATTGGGGGAGGGTGATGAAGTCGGTCAGACCCTGGCCGAAGACCGCCGCGTCGATGGGATCCTTGAACAGGGTGTAAGGCAGATAGCCGAGATAAAATCCGGGCAGGGCCGCCAGGGCGGTGCCGTAACCCAGCCCGAGCCGGGCATAGGTGCGCACCTCGCAGCCGATCATGAATACCGCCCCCATGGCGAGCAGCGGTCCGCCGAGGATATGGCCCCACTAGAGACCTTGGTCTCCGGAGGCGTTGGGGATGCGGCCGGGACCGCTCCGCCAGGAGACGCGGATGAAGAGAGTGAAACTGAGGATGGCCACCATGAA
>JBPOHE010000121.1:0-19054 GCA_052035915.1 Pseudomonadota bacterium | reverse complement strand
TCGCCGAGGCAAATGCCTGTTGGAACCCCTCTTGGCCACGCTGCTGGCATAGCTGACTGGAATCCATCAAGAGCCCCAACCTTTACCAAGAGCTGGGTTTCGTGCCTCAACCCAGCCTACTGAACTACCCCCCCCTGTGGAGCGTAGCGGAACAGGGGGTTATTCCGTGCGGCGCCAAACTTGCCGGCGATCGTTGCCCCTCCGCACAGGCTGGCGTCGCGATCCTGTCCCGGGAAAGAGCCTCCCCATGACTTTCAGGGGGAGTCTGGCTGGCGCAAGGATGTGGTTAATATGTAAATCCTCATGGCCAAGACTGCAATTGAACTTCATGATGCCATTCACACCTCTAGCTCGCGGCATGCGCTCTTGATCTCCAGGAGGTTGAAGTGAGTCGCATCAGATCCGAATCGACCCGAGCCCGTCTTATCGCCCTGTTCCGACGCGGCTCCAGGCTTGTCGAACTCAGTGCCCTCGGGGGGAGACTGCCTCTTCCCTGGCTACCCTGGTTGGTGCTGGCACTCGGGCTCGGGGCCACCGCCGCTTTCTGGCTTCATGCCAGGTATGAGCTGGCGCATCAACTGGAACAAGAGTTCCAGCTCATGATCCACAAGATCCCCTATGGCATCGAGTATCGCCTCAAAAGCCATGTCCAGGTATTGCGCGGAGTGGTCGGGCTCTTCGATGCCAAGGATTCCGTGACCCGACAGGAATTCCATGACTATATCCAAGCCCTGCATCTCGATGAGCGCTTTCCTGGCATCCAGGGGGTAGGTTTTTCCCGGCTCATTCCCGCGTCGCACAAGGCCCAGCATAGCGCCGAGATCCGTCAGCAGGGCTTTCCCGACTATGAGATCCGCCCGGCCGGGGAACGGGAATTCTATACCTCCATCATCTATCTGGAGCCCTTTGCCGGGCGCAACCTGCGGGCCTTCGGCTACGATATGTACTCCGAACCGGTCCGCCGTCTGGCCATGGAGCGGGCCAGAGATGAAGGCCGGTCGGCCATGTCGGGAAAGGTCACCTTGGTACAGGAAACGGATACCGACATCCAGCCGGGCTTCCTGCTCTATGTCCCGATCTATCTCCATGACCGCCCGCACGACAGCCTCGAAACGCGCCGCGCCAACCTGCTGGGGTGGGCCTATTCGCCTCTGCGCATGCATGACATGATGCGTCACCTGCTGGTGAGTCTCCAACTCACCGATCTCCTGGCCCTGGTGGACCTGGAGATCTATGACGGGGAGGAGCCTTCAGCGTCTACCCTGATGTTCGACGCCCGGCTCGATCCTCGACCGAGCGAGGGTACGCCGATGTTCCAATCCCGGCTACCGATCGAATTTGGCGGCCATCGTTGGTCGCTACATCTGTCGTCCACGGCGGACTTCGAGTCACGGCTGCAAAGCGAGAAGGCCTCCTCGATCGCCTTGGGCGGTAGTCTCATCAGTCTGTTGCTGACCATCCTCATCAAGGTCTTGGCCTCGACCCAGGTGCGTATCGCCACCGCCCTCAAGGAAACCGAACAGGTGAACGAACAGCTCCTGGCCAGCGAGGAACGTTCCCGAGCCTTTTTCGACAACGCCGGCAGCCTGGTCTGGGTGAAGGACCTCGAAGGCCGCTTCCTCGTCGTCAACGGCTATACCGAACGCCTGTTGGGGCTGGAGCGACAACAGATCCTGGGGCGGAGGGTCGAGGAGCTCTTTCCTGAGGAAGAGGCCGAGACCTATGCGGACAACGATCGGCAGGTGATCGAAAGCGGCCTGTCGATGGAGTTCGAGGAGACCGCCCGCCTCGCAGACGGCCTACATACCTATGTCTCGGTGAAATTCCCATTGCGCGATGCCGGGGGCAATACCATCGCCCTGGGTGCCATCTGCACCGATATCAGCGCCCACATGCAGGTGGAAGCGGCCCTGCGCGCCTCCCTGGAGGAAAAGACAGTATTGCTCAAGGAAGTGCATCACCGGGTGAAAAACAATCTGCAGATCATCAGCAGCCTGCTCAATCTCCAACTCGATCGTCACCCCCTCCCCGAAGTGGTGAACAACCTGCGGGATACCCAGAATCGAGTACGCTCCATGGCCCTGCTGCATGAGAGCCTCTATCGCTCGGGCAACCTGGCCCAGATCCGCCTGGAGGATTATATGGAAAGCCTGGGCGCCTCTCTGCGGCGGATGGCCGGAACGGAAGCCGCGCGGATCGGGCTGGAGTATCGGATCGAAGATCTCTCTCTGCCCCTGGACCAGGCGGTGCCCTGTGGTTTGATCATCAATGAACTGATCTCCAACGCCATCAAACATGCCTTTCCGGCGGGGCGGCCTGGCCATGTGCTCATCGAAGCCCAGGCTCGGGATCACAGTTGGATCCGGCTGCGGGTGGCGGATGACGGCGTAGGACTGCCGCCCGACTTGAACCCGGACCAGACCGACACCCTGGGCCTGCAATTGGTGTATATATTGACCGAACAATTACAGGGGAGTTTGGAGATATCCCGCCATGATGGGACGGCTTTCGAGATCCTTTTTCCTGTCAAAGGCGGAGTAAGGGGGCCAGGACATGAACGCTGAATCCATTCTTGTCGTCGAGGATGAGACCATCGTCGCCACCGACATCAAGGCCCGTTTGCATCACTTCGGTTATCGGGTGATCGGCAGTTGCCCCAGCGGCGAGCAGGCCTTGGAAATGATCGAGCACCGACAACCAGACTTGGTGTTGATGGATATCCATCTGGCCGGGCGTCTGGATGGTATCGAGGCGGCCTGGGAGATCCGCCTGCGGTACCGGATTCCCGTGGTTTTTCTCACGGCGTATTCGGAGGACGCCACCCTGGAGCGGGCCAAGCTGGTCGAACCCTATGGCTACATCCTCAAGCCATTCGAGGACCGGGAACTCAAGACCGTCATCGAGATGGCCCTCTACAAGCACCGCACCGAAGAGATATTGCGACAGAGTGAGGAAACTTATCGGCTCCTGTTCGAAACCGTGCCCCAGGGGATCGTGTTCCAGAACGTCGACGGCCACATCATCAGCGCCAATCCCGCCGCCGAACGCATCCTGGGGGTGCCTCTGGAGGAAATGCTGGGGCGCACCTCCGACACCCCGGAATGGGAGGCGATCCGTGAGGATGCCTCGCCCTTGCCGGGGCAGGAACATCCGAGCATGGTGGCCTTGAGGACGGGGGAGAGGGTCAAGGATGTCGTCATGGGGGTGTATAACCCAAGACTCAAAAGCTATATCTGGATCAATGTCACCGCCATACCCCTCTATCAGGGCCGCAGATTGGCCCAGGTCTACACCTGTTTCGAGGACATCAGCGAGCGGAAGCGGGCCGAGTCCATCCTGCGGGAAAGCGAGTGGCGTCTCCGTCAGGCCCAGGAGATCGCCGGTCTGGGAAACTTCGTGTATGACTTCGCAACGGATCGCTGGAGCGGCTCGCCGGTGCTCGACCGCCTGCTCGGTATCGACGCCGACTTCGACCGCACGGCCGCGGGCGCAGCCAGTCTCCTGCACCAGGATGATCGCGCCATGGTTCTGGCCAAGGTGCGGGAAAGTATGGCGAAGGGAGGTCACTTCGAGGGGAAATTCCGCATCCAGCTTCACCAGAAGGCCGAGGTGCGCTGGCTGCACGGAGTGGCGGAGGTGGAAAGCGAAGGCCAGGGCCAACCCCGGCGTCTCGTCGGTACCGGCCAGGACATCACCGAGATCCAGTTGACGCGCCAGGCTTTGGAAAACCACCGGGATCGTCTCGAAACCCTGGTGCGAGCACGCACGGCGGAACTGACGGCCTCGGAGGCCAAGTTCCGCGGCATCGTCGAGCAGAGCCTGACCGGCATCTTCATCCTGCAGCAAGGTCGTTTCTGCTACGCCAACCCGGGCCTGGCCAACATCTTCGGCTTCTCCTCCCCGAGCCAGATGATCGACTCGGTCCAGGTGACCGACCTTCTCACCCCAGAAGACAGTAGCCGCTTGCTGGAGCTCGAATACACCAGCCTCCCGGAGGCCGAGGACCAGCTTCAGCTTACCTGCCCCGGGCGAAGGCAGAACGCTACCGGGGTCGAGATCGAGATGCACTGCCGGCGGATCGATTTTGGGGGACGACCGGCGATCATCGGCATGGCCCTGGATGTCACCGCACGCCACCAGACCGAACGGGCGAAGGCCGCTGCCTTGGAGGCCGCCGAACGCCTAACACGCCTGAAAAGCGAGTTCATGGGCAATATCAGCCACGAGTTGCGTACCCCGCTCAACGCCATTCTCGGTCAGACATGGATCGGGCAACGTACCACCGACCTGTCGCGGGCGCGGGAATTGTTCGGGCGTATCCATGCCTCGGGTCAGCACCTGCTCACCCTGGTGGAGGATATCCTCGATTTCTCCAACCTCGAAAACGGCCGTTTGCGCCTGGAACCCTCCCCCACCGAGCTGCAGATCGCCATCGACAATGTCCTCCTGCCAGCCCAGACCCAGGCCCAGGCCAAAGGACTCGGCTTCAACGACCAGCGTGACCCGGATCTGCCACGGGTCTGTCTGACCGATCCGCGCCGGCTCAGCCAAATCCTGGGTAACCTCCTGTCCAATGCGGTGAAATTCACACCCACCGGGGAGATCGGCTTCTCGGCGTCACAGGAGGACAAATGGCTGGTGTTCCGCATCTCCGACACCGGTATAGGCATGCATCCCGAGCATCTGGAACGGCTGTTTCACCCCTTCGAGCAGGCCAACGGCGGCACCAATCGCCTCTTCGGCGGGCTCGGTCTGAGTCTCGCCCTCTCCTACTATCTGGTTCAGCGCCTGGGCGGCACCCTCAAGGCCGAAAGCACCATTGGCAAAGGCAGTACCTTCGAGTTGCGCCTGCCCCTGATCCTCCCCCCCCAGAAACCCGTCACCAAAGCCGGTCCCGGTGACACACAGCGCCTGGACGGCCTGCGCATCCTGGCGGTGGACGACTACGAACTCAATCGCCTGCTGCTGCAGGAGATTTTGTCTCGAGAGGGGGCCAGGGTCACCTTGGCCGAGAGCGGCAGCCAAGCCTTCAAGTGTTTGGAGCAAGAGGGCGTCGAGGCCTTCGATATCATACTCACGGATATCTTCATGCCCGGGCTGGATGGCTATGAGACGGCGCGCATGATCAGGAAGTTGGCACCGGAATTACCCATCATCGGCCTGGTCTCGGAGAACCTGCCACATGAAGAGGAGCGTTGTACCGCCGCCGGCATCGGGGATTTCATGGTGAAACCCCTCCTCCCGGATATCCTGGTCGAGAGGATTTGGCGGATGACCAGAGGTGGCTCCTGAAGGGTCGCTCGTCTGCGCCTGTTGGTTGCGACTGAGATAACGCCAACGCCCAGGTGCCGGGGCGGTCCCGGGCCTCGACCGAAAACGGCCTGTTTTCGTTCTCTTTAAGAGAATATTACGTCAATATCGAGATAGATTGTTCTCTTCAAGAGAACAAATATCGGCCCCAAAAGCCCAGGCCCGGAACGACGGAGTAGAAGGGGCCACCGCGACCAGCCTTGCCGTCAAGAACTTACCGCGTATACTTCATATTGTGGTCAAGTTATCTTGGGCAACTATATGTTGTGTATCTCTGGTTTATTACCGGGCTCCGGCCCGATAGGCTGAGCGCCGAGGATCTTGGCCTCCTTTGCCACCCACATCGGTGTCGGGCTCTCCCTGAGCGGGGTAGCCGCCACCAGCGTCTATGTCGCCGGGCTGGCCACGCCGCGCGAGATGCTGGTGTACCTCGGGCTAGGCACCATCGGCAGCCTGCTGCCCGATGTGGATGCCGACAACTCCACCCCGGTCCATGTCGGCTTTACCCTGGTCTCCATCGCCCTCGCCTTCGGCGCCATGTTCTCCCTCACCGACAGGGGACTCTCGGTGGCGGAACTCATGGTGGTCTGGCTGCTGACCTACGGGGTGTTTCGCTGGTTGGTGTTCGCCCTCTTCATCCGGCTCAGCGTCCATCGCGGCCTGTTCCACTCGGTACCGGCGGCGATATTGATGGGGCTGCTCACCGCCATGGCCGCCCACCGCCTCCTGGGCCAGCCGCCCTTGTCGTCCTGGATCGGCGGCTGTTTCGTCTGCTTCGGCTATCTCGTCCATCTGACCCTGGACGAGATCTACAGCGTGAACCTCTTCGGTCTGCGCGTCCGCCGTTCCTTGGGAACGGCGCTGAAATTCTGGTCCCCGGCCAACCCCCTGGGGGGTCTCTGTCTCTATGCCGCCTGCATCACAGCGGCCTGGATGGCGCCCGATCCCCAGCCCTTCCTGCGGGTGGTATCCGCCCGGGAGACCTTCAGCCAGGTCGGCAAGCGTTTGTTGCCGGATCAAGGCTGGTTCCAGCGATTGACGACCGAGAGCCCTGAGGCCCTGCGCCCTCCGGCGCGGCTCCACTCCCCCTGAATCCGATCGCCGCTCCAGCGGCGCTGGGGGCCTTGCACCGACATAGGGCGGAGGCCGCACCGCGGCGATCTTCCCTGCCCTCTGTTGAATCATCGGCTTGGTAGTCATCCCAGGCCAACAGCCGATCTTCGGCCAAATCGAAACATGGCATGGCGCATCCGTTCAGCTCGTCTCGCCCTTTGGGAGAGGGGAGCGGTGGAGTCTGTGCAAGCAACGAGTTAACCCCCTCACCCTGGCCCTCTCCCCCTCCGGAGGCGAGGGGAGCCGAACGGATACTGGCATGTTTCCTGCTGCTCACTGAGTGACGCGCCCTGGCCGCGCTCATCCATCCGGCTTCAATCACCCCGATTAGGAGAAAACATGCAAGCAACTCAGTGGAGCCTCAAATCCCATACCCTCGGCGTCCTCTTCGCTCTGGGTCTGCTCGGTGCCGGTACGGCCCAGGCGGCGGATACCATCAAGGTGGGTATCCTGCACTCCCTGTCCGGCACCATGGCCATCAGCGAGACCACCCTCAAGGACACCATGCTGATGCTGATCGACGAACAGAACAAGAAAGGCGGGCTGCTGGGCAAGAAGTTGGAGCCGGTGGTGGTGGACCCGGCCTCGAACTGGCCGCTGTTCGCCGAGAAGGCCCGGGAGCTGATCGCCAAGGACAAGGTGGCGGCGGTGTTCGGCTGCTGGACCTCGGTGTCGCGCAAGTCGGTGCTGCCGGTGTTCGAGGAACTCAACTCGCTCCTGTTCTACCCGGTGCAGTACGAGGGTGAGGAATCCTCGAAAAACGTCTTTTACACCGGCGCCGCGCCGAATCAGCAGGCCATCCCCGCCGTCGACTATCTGATGAAGGACCTGGGGGTGAAACGCTGGGTGCTGGCGGGCACCGACTATGTCTATCCCCGCACCACCAACAAGATCCTGGAGGCCTATCTCAAGGCCAAGGGGGTGGCCGCCGAGGACATCATGATCAACTACACCCCCTTCGGTCATTCCGACTGGCAGTCGATCGTGTCCGACATCAAAAAATTCGGCTCCGCCAGCAAGAAGACCGCGGTGGTCTCGACCATCAACGGCGACGCCAATGTGCCTTTCTACAAGGAATTGGGGAATCAGGGTATCAGCGCCGAGAACATCCCGGTGGTGGCCTTCTCGGTGGGTGAGGAGGAGCTCTCCGGCATCGACACCAAGCCCCTGGTCGGCCATCTCGCCGCCTGGAACTATTTCATGAGCGTCGACAAGCCGGTCAATGCCGCCTTCATCAAGCAATGGCACAGCTTCATCAAGAGCGACAAACGGGTCACCAACGACCCCATGGAGGCCCATTACATCGGCTTCAATCTCTGGGCCAAGGCGGTCGAGAAGGCCGGCAGCACCGAGACCGACAAGGTGGCGAAGGCCATCATCGGGCTCGAGGTGCCCAATCTGACCGGCGGCCAGGCGGTGATGTTGCCGAACCACCATGTCACCAAGCCGATCCTGATCGGCGAGATCCAGGGCGACGGCCAGTTCAGCGTGGTCTGGCAGACCGACAAGGAGGTCCCGGGCGACGCCTGGTCCGACTTCCTGCCGGGCAGCAAGGATCTGATCGCCGACTGGACCGGCAAGGAAACCGGCGGGGTCCCCTGCGGCAACTACAACCTCGTCTCCAAGAAGTGTTCCGGGCAGAACTACTGATCCTCCCCGTCCGAGATCGCCTCCATCGAGCCATAAGGCGCGCCCGCGGGCGCGCCTCGAGAGGATAGTATGCGCAACCTTCTGAGTCGCCTCTTCAGCACCGGCGCCCGCGGCTGGTCCCGTTTTCTGTCGGGCCTGGTCTTGATCGGGGTCATGGGAGCCGCCGCGGCGGACGCCTTCGATGAGGGCGTGGCGCTGCTGCGGGAAAATCGCTTCACCTCTATCGAGCAAGGGGTGGAACGCCTGACGAGCAGCGGCGACCCGAGAGCCTTGGCCGTGCTGACCGCCCTGTTGGAGGGCCGCCTCTATCTGCGCAAGGGCGAGGAGCGCCTGGTGACTGGTCGGGAGGTCGGCGACAGCTTCCAGATCAGCGATCCCCTGAGCGGCGAGGACCTGGGCCGCGCCGAGAAAAGCGAATTCAAGCGCCTCGCCATCAACAACAAGCTACGCACCCAGATCCGTCGCGCCCTGGCCGGGTTGAGCCTGTCCCATCCCGACCCGGCTACCCGGCTGGCGGCAGTCAACGAGATGCTGGACAAAATGGACGCCGAGGCCCTGGCGCTGTTGCAGGAAAGGATCAAAAGCGAATCCGACCCGCGGGTGCAGGACGCCATGCGGGTGGAGATCGCCGTGGCCCAGTTGAGTCTGGGCTCGACCGCCGAGCGGCTGGCCGCGATCGAGCAACTGGAAGGTCATCTGCATCCGGCGGTGCATAACGCCTTGCAACGTCTTCTGGAGGTTGAGCCGGATCAACTGATACAAGAGCCGGCCCGCCAGGCCCTGGACCGCATCGAGTCACGGCGGCAGTGGTTGAGGCTGGCCGAGACGCTCTTCTTCGGCCTCAGCCTGGGCTCTATCCTGGTGCTCACCGCCATCGGCCTGGCCATCACCTTCGGCGTCATGGGGGTCATCAACATGGCCCATGGGGAGTTGATGATGCTCGGCGCCTATACCACCTACATCGTGCAACAACTCATGCCCGGACAGCTCGGCTGGTCCCTCATCATCGCCATTCCGGCGGCCTTCCTGGTGTCGGGTCTGGCCGGCATCCTCATCGAGCGCACGGTGATCCGCTTTCTCTATGGCCGACCGCTGGAGACCCTGCTCGCCACCTTCGGCCTCAGCTTGGTGCTGCAACAACTGGTGCGTACCCTGATCTCGCCGCAGAACGTGCCGGTCGCCAATCCGGACTGGATGGCCGGATCGCTCCAGATCAACCTCGCCCTATCGCTGACGTTGAACCGACTCTATATCCTGGCCTTCTGTCTCTTGGTGTTCGCCGCCCTGGTCATCATGCTGCGGCGCACCTCCTTGGGGTTGCAGGTGCGCGCCGTGGCCCAGAACCGGGCCATGGCCAAGGCCATGGGGGTACGGGCGGGGCGGGTGGACGCCCTGGCCTTCGGTTTGGGATCTGGCATCGCCGGGGTGGCGGGAGTAGCCCTGAGCCAGCTCACCAATGTCGGGCCGAACCTGGGACAGAGTTACATCATCGACACCTTCATGGTGGTGGTCTTCGGCGGGGTGGGCAATCTCTGGGGCACCCTGGTCGGTGGCTTGACCCTGGGGGTCGCCAACAAGGTCCTGGAACCCTGGTCCGGGGCTGTGCTGGCCAAGATCCTGGTATTGGTGTTCATCATCCTCTTCATCCAGAAACGTCCCCGTGGTCTCTTCCCACAACGGGGCCGGGCGGCGGAGTCATGAACATGGGTCTGGCCGCCATCCTGCCGTCGGATCGGGGCAGCCGGGTGTTCCTGACGCTGCTTGGCCTGGCCATGGTCACGGTGCCGGTGCTCAACCTGGCGCTGCCGAGCGGACATACACTCCACCTGTCCACCTACACGGTCACCCTGCTGGGTAAATATCTCAGCTATGCCCTGCTGGCCCTGGCGGTGGACCTGGCTTGGGGCTATCTGGGTATCCTCAGCCTCGGGCATGGCGCCTTCTTCGCCCTCGGCGGCTACGCCATGGGCATGTACCTGATGCGCCAGATTGGCGAGCGGGGAGTCTATGGTCACCCTGTCTTGCCGGACTTCATGGTGTTTCTGAATTGGCAGGAATTGCCCTGGTTCTGGCACGGTTTCGACCTGTTCGGCTATGCCCTGTTGATGGCGATCCTGGTTCCGGGGCTGCTGGCGCTGCTGTTCGGCTGGCTGGCCTTTCGCTCCCGGGTCACCGGGGTCTATCTGTCGATCATCACCCAGGCCCTCACCTATGCCCTGATGCTGGCCTTCTTCCGCAACGAGATGGGCTTCGGCGGCAACAACGGCCTTACCGACTTCAAGGAGCTGCTGGGCTTCAACCTCCAGGCGGACGGCATGCGCCTCGCCCTCTTCGTCGTCTCCGCCCTGGCGTTGGCGCTGGGCTATCTGGCCTGTCGCTTCATCGTCGATTCCCGCTTCGGTCGGGTGGCGATCGCCATCCGCGACGCCGAACCCCGGGTGCGCTCCCTCGGCTACCGGGTGGAGGGCTTCAAGCTGTGGATCTTCACCTTCTCCGCCACGCTGGCCGGACTCGCCGGGGCGCTCTATGTGCCCCAGGTCGGCATCATCAATCCCAGCGAGTTCTCGCCGCTGAACTCCATCGAGGTGGTGATCTGGGTGGCGGTGGGCGGCCGCGCCACCCTCTACGGCGCCGTCCTGGGCGCCCTGCTGGTAAACTTCGCCAAGACCTATCTCACCGCGGCCATGCCGGATATCTGGCTCTTTACCCTGGGCGGGCTGTTTGTGCTGGTCACCCTCTTGTTGCCCAAGGGACTGGCCGGACTGGTGGCGGGACGGGGGGCCGACTGATGGACAACTATCAATTACCGCCGGTCTCCGAACACCCGGTCGACAATCCCCTCAATGTCAGTCATCCCACCCTGCTCTATGTCGAGGGTGTCACGGTCAGCTTCGACGGCTTCAAGGCGCTGAACGATCTCTCCTTCTACCTGGACACCGGTGAATTGCGCTGCATCATCGGCCCCAACGGCGCCGGCAAGACCACCATGATGGATGTCATCACCGGGCGCACCCGCCCGGATGAGGGCGCCCTCTTCTTCGGCCAGTCCATCGACCTCCTCAAGCTCGACGAGCCGCAGATCGCCCAGATCGGCATCGGGCGCAAATCCCAGAAGCCGACGGTGTTCGAGCAGCATTCGGTGTTCGAGAATCTGGAACTGGCCATGGCGGGGAGAAAAGGGGTGTGGTCGACCCTCTTCGCCAGGTTGTCCGGGGAGCAGCGGGATCGCATCGCCGAGGTGCTGGGGGTCATCGGCCTGCAAGATCAAGCCCGGCAACGGGCGGGAGCCCTGTCCCACGGCCAGAAACAGTGGCTGGAGATCGGCATGCTGTTGATGCAGGATCCCTTGCTGCTCCTGGTGGATGAGCCGGTGGCCGGCATGACCCACCAGGAGATGGACCGCACCGCCGCCCTCCTCACCTCCCTGGCGGGCAAGCACTCGGTGGTGGTGGTGGAACACGACATGGACTTCGTGCGCTCTATCGCCCATCGGGTGACGGTGCTGCACCAGGGCCATGTGCTGGCGGAAGGCCGCATGGAGCAGGTGCAAAACGATCCACGGGTGAAAGAGGTGTATCTGGGGGAATGAAGATGCAGGAAAAACCAAGCCGCCGGACTCCCAGGCCCAACGCCCCTTGCCCATCCGCGGGAGAGGGGTTGGGGGTGAGGGCCACACCGGAGCCGCCGCTATGCTGAGCGTCCGTGGCCTCAACCAGTTCTACGGCGAGAGCCACAGCCTCTGGGATCTGAACCTCGAAGTCCCGGAAGGTCGTTGTACCTGTCTCATGGGTCGCAACGGCGTCGGCAAAACCACCCTGCTCCAGTGCATTATGGGTCTGCTGCCGGTGCGTTCCGGTACCCTTGAGTTTTCCGGCCTGGACCTCACCAAGCTCGCCGCCGACCGTCGCGCCGGTCTGGGCATCGGCTATGTCCCCCAGGGGCGGCAGATATTTCCCTTGCTCACGGTCCAGGAGAATCTGGAAATCGGCCTGCCGGCCAGGAGAGACCCTTGTCGGCAACTCCCTGAGTTGGTCTTCGAGTTGTTCCCGGTGCTCAAGGAGATGCTGGGGCGTCGCGGCGGCGATCTCTCCGGCGGCCAGCAACAGCAATTGGCCATAGGTCGCGCCCTGGCCCTCGACCCCAAATTGTTGATTCTCGACGAGCCCACCGAAGGCATCCAGCCCAATATCGTCGCCGAGATCGGCGACATCATCCGCCGACTCAATCGCGAGACTGGCCTCACCGTGCTGCTGGTAGAGCAGAAATTGCCCTTTGCCCGCCGAGTGGCCGACCGCTTTTGTATCCTGGATCGTGGACGGGCGGTAGCCAATGGGGCGATCGCCGAGCTGGGTGAAGACCTGGTGCGTGAATACCTCACGGTATGAGGGCGGCGGTGATCGCAACCCCGGGTTGGGAGGCCAGTCTGGCGTTGCAGTTCGCGCCCCGGGGCTCGCGGACCGAATTGACACGGCGGGTGCAGCGGGGGCCGCTGGTGGTACAGCGACCCTTCTACCCCGAAGGCGAGGTCTGTCACCTCTATCTTCTGCACCCGCCCGGGGGTATCGTCGGTGGCGATCGACTCGACCTCGGCCTGGAGGTTGCGGGCAGCGCAAAAGCCTTGCTCACCACCCCGGGGGCGACCAAGATCTATCGTAGCGGCGGCGCGACCGCACAGGTAAATCAACGACTTGCAGTCGAGTCTGACGGTGCGCTGGAATGGTTGCCCCAGGAAAGCATTGTGTTCGATGGCGCGCGATTGACGCAGCGCACCAGAATCGAAGTTGCCGATGGCGGGACCCTCATCGCCTGGGATATCCTCTGTCTCGGGCGTCCGGCCAGCGCCGAGCGTTTCACCCAGGGCCAGCTCGATCTGGGCCTGGAAGTCCGGCAAGCGGATGGGCCGCGGTTGATCGAGCGCCTGTTCCTGGGCGATGGTCAGGGGTTCGACGGCCCCACCCGATTGCGGGGTCAGGCCGTGGTCGGCACCCTGCTCGCCTTGCCGGCGACTTCCGCTGAACTGGCGCTGGTGCGAGATGAGGCCATGTCGCCGTCAGCCCGACATGGTGCCACCCTGGTGGACAGGCTGTTGGTGGTCCGTTGGTTGGGCGCGGACACGGCGGCGGCACGACGGGATTTTCTGCGGCTGTGGGAACGGCTGCGGCCCCGCCTCATGGGGCGCACGGCCTCTGTGCCGCGCATCTGGGCCACCTGATCTGAATTGACGAGCGAGGCGAATGGCGTGGATTTGACCCCCCGTGAAAAAGACAAACTACTCCTCTTTACCGCCGCCCTGCTGGCTGAGCGCCGCAAGGCCAGGGGCCTCAGGCTCAATTATCCGGAGGCGGTCGCCTATCTCAGCGCGGCCATCCTGGAAGGCGCCCGGGATGGTCGCAGCGTCGCCGAACTCATGGACTATGGGCGCCATATCCTCAGTCGGGAGGAGGTCATGGATGGAGTGGCGGAGATGATCCCCGAGGTCCAGATTGAAGCCACCTTTCCTGACGGCACTAAATTGGTGACCGTCCATCAGCCCATCTTTTAGGGGGACCCGGCATGATTCCAGGTGAAATCGTCGCTGTCGCGGGCGAGATCGAACTCAATGTCGGACGTCCAGGGGTTACCCTGATGGTCGCCAATACCGGTGACCGCCCCATCCAAGTGGGCTCCCATTACCACTTCTTCGAGACCAACCCGGCCCTGAGCTTCGATCGCGCCGCCGCCCGGGGCTATCGCCTCGATATCCCGGCAGGGACCGCGGTGCGCTTCGAACCCGGGCAGACCCGGGAGGTGCGTCTGGTCGCCTATGCCGGGGCGCGCCGGGTCTATGGCTTCAACGCCGCCGTCATGGGTGCGTTGGACGAATGAGGGATAGTGATCAAGAGGGGTTTCCCGATGGCGAAGCTATTCGTTCGGCCCCAAAATTCACGACACCCCCCGGGCCGGGTGCTGAGCCCGTCGAACCGTCGAAGCCCATAGTGTTTTCGCCCTTTGTGCTTCGATACCTCAGCAGGCTCAGGGCGAACGCCTGTTTCATGGCCGGATTCGTAAGCTTTTCGAGGTAAGGCAAGATGGCAAAGATCTCCCGGCAGGCCTATGCCGAGATGTATGGTCCCACGGTCGGCGACCGGGTCCGGCTGGCGGATACGGAACTCTGGATCCAGGTCGAGGAGGATCGCACCTGTTACGGCGACGAGGTGAAGTTCGGCGGCGGCAAGGTCATCCGCGACGGCATGGGTCAGGGCCAGAGCCACAGCCCCGAGGTGGTGGATCTGGTGATCACCAATGCCCTCATCCTCGACTATTGGGGCATCGTCAAAGCGGACATCGGCATCCGCGGTGGTCGCATCAGCGGTATCGGCAAGGCCGGCAATCCGGACATCCAGCCGGGGGTGGACATCCTGATCGGACCAGGCACCGAGGTCATCGCGGGGGAAGGGCACATCCTCACCGCCGGCGCCATCGACGCCCATATCCATTTCATCTGCCCGCAACAGGTGGAAGAGGCGCTGATGTCCGGCGTGACCACCATGATCGGCGGTGGCACCGGACCGGCCACCGGCACCAATGCCACCACCTGCACCCCGGGCGTCTGGAACCTCCACCGCATGCTACAGGCGGCGGAGGCGCTGCCGATAAACCTGGGCTTTCTCGGCAAGGGCAACGCCAGCCTGCCGGAGGCGCTACGGGCACAGGTCCGCGCCGGAGCCATGGGGCTGAAGCTGCACGAGGACTGGGGTACCACCCCGGCGGCCATCGATTGCTGCCTGGGGGTGGCGGAGGAACTGGATATCCAGGTGGCCATCCACACCGACACCCTCAACGAGTCCGGCTTCGTCGAGCATACCCTGGCGGCCTTCAAGGGCCGCACCATCCATACCTACCACACCGAAGGCGCCGGCGGCGGCCACGCTCCGGACATCATCAAGGCCTGCGGCGAAGCCAATGTGCTGCCCTCTTCCACCAACCCAACCCGGCCTTATACGATCAATACCGCCGACGAGCACCTGGACATGCTCATGGTCTGCCATCATCTGGACCCGGGCATCGCCGAGGATGTCGCCTTCGCCGAGTCCCGCATCCGCCGCGAGACCATCGCCGCCGAGGATATCCTCCATGACCTCGGCGCCTTTTCCATGATCAGCTCCGACTCCCAGGCCATGGGCCGGGTGGGCGAGGTGGTGATCCGCACCTGGCAGACCGCCCATAAGATGAAGGTGCAGCGGGGCCATCTCCCGGCTCCCAGCGGGATGAGCGACGGGATAGGAGCCGCGAACGCCGTCAGGCTGAGGAGGGCCGGTGGTGAGGGAAATCACGACAATTTCCGCGCCAAACGCTATGTCGCCAAATACTCCATCAATCCAGCCATCGCCCACGGCATCGCCCATGAGGTTGGCTCGGTGGAGGTCGGCAAACTGGCTGACCTGGTGCTCTGGCGACCGGCCTTCTTCGGCGTCAAACCCAGCCTGGTGTTGAAAGGGGGTCTGATCGCCGCTGCCGCCATGGGCGATCCCAACGCCTCCATCCCCACCCCCCAGCCGGTGCATTACCGCCCCATGTTCGGTGCGCTTGGCGGGGCACGATCGGCCACCTGCATGACCTTCCTCTCCGCCGCCGCCATTGAGGCCGGGGTGCCCCAAGCACTGGGTCTCAAGCGTCTTATCGGCAGGGTGCGCGGCTGTCGCGGCCTCGGCAAGGCCGATATGCGGCTCAATGACGCCTTGCCCCGCGTCGAAGTCGATCCCCAGACCTACCAGGTGCGCGCCGACGGCGAGTTGCTGGTATGCGAACCGGCGATCGAGCTGCCCATGGCCCAGCGTTATTTTCTTTTCTGACCATGATCCGTCTCACCCACAAGCTCGCCGAGCCAGCGCCCGCCGCCGCGACCCTGACCCTGACCCTGGAACAGCGTTCCAAGAGCCGTCTACGGGTCCGACTGGACAACGGCCTGGAGGCCGGGTTGTTCTTGGAGCGGGGCGGGGTATTGCGCGACGGCGACCGGCTCGCCAGCGACGAGGGCTATATCGTCGCTGTCCGGGCGGCAAGCGAACTGGTCTCCAGGGTACGCGGCGCTGATCCCCGGCTGTTGGCCCGGGCCAGCTATCACCTGGGCAACCGCCATGTGCCGCTGCAGATCGGCGAAGGATGGCTGCGTTATCCCCAGGATCCCGTATTGGACGAGATGGTGCTGGGGCTGGGGCTCGGCATCGAAATCGAGATCGAGCAGGCGCCCTTTGACCCCGAACCCGGGGCCTATCATGGGCATGAAGTGATTTCCCACCACGCTGATCAAGGTATTGGGAGGCATCATGGCCACCAGCATCACGACTGACCCTGGCTTGCCTTTGCTGCGGCTGTTGCAGTTGGTCAGCCCGGCCTTGCCCATCGGCGCCTTCGCCTACTCCCAGGGTTTGGAGTGGGCCATCGAAGGTGGCTGGGTTAAGGACGAAGCAGACCTGGAAAGCTGGTTAGCGGACCTGATCCAGAGCAGCCTCATCCACGTCGACCTGCCGGTGCTGGCGCGGCTCTACCACGCCTGCGCCAGGGGCGACGCCCAGGCCCTGGCGCGCTGGGGCACTTGGCTGCTGGCCTGCCGCGAGACCGCCGAATTGCGCGCCGAAGAACGACAGCGGGGGCGGGCCCTCGCCGGTCTGCTCGCCGATCTCGGGGTTCCCGGCGCCAAACGCTGGCGCTCCCTGCTCGAATCCTGCCAAGCCGCCAGCTTCGCCCTCGCTGCCCAGGCCGATGGGATCTCCTTGCGTGATGCCCTGCTCGGCTACGCCTGGAGCTGGTTGGAAGGCCAGGTGCTGGCGGGGGTGAAGCTGGTGCCTTTGGGTCAGACCGCGGGTCAGCGGGTACAACGCCATCTGGCGCCACGATTGCCGTCAGCGGTCGAAACAGCCTTGACCCTGGTGGACGATGAGTTGGGGGCCTCCACCCCGGCCCTGGCGATCGCCAGCAGCCGCCACGAGACCCAATACACCAGGTTGTTCAGATCATGAATTTAGCCTTTTTGATAAGTCCAGTAGGGTCCGCTGTGCGGACCATCCGATGGTCGGTTGGCAAGCCAATAAGGTCCGCCAAGCGGACCCTACGAACTTATATATGACGACGGAGAGGCCCCAGGCCCCCAGCGGTCCTCTGCGTGTCGGCGTCGGCGGTCCGGTCGGTTCCGGCAAGACCGCCTTGCTCGATGCCCTGTGCAAAACCATGCGCCGGCGGTATCAGATCGCCGTAGTCACCAACGACATCTACACCCGGGAGGACGCCCAATTCCTCATCCGCAGCCAGGCCCTGGAAGCGGACCGCATCATCGGCGTCGAGACCGGCGGTTGTCCCCACACCGCTATTCGTGAGGATGCCTCGATGAATCTCGCCGCGGTCGAAGACCTGATCCGGCGCTTTCCGGATCTCGACCTGCTCTTCATCGAAAGCGGCGGCGACAACCTCAGCGCCACCTTCAGCCCGGAACTGGCCGATCTCAGCCTCTATGTCATCGACGTGGCCGAAGGGGACAAGATCCCGCGCAAGGGGGGGCCCGGCATCACCAGATCCGATCTCCTGGTGATCAACAAGATCGACCTCGCCCCCTATGTGGGCGCTTCCCTGGAGGTGATGGAACGCGACAGCCGACGCATGCGCGGCGAGCGCCCCTTCGTCTTTACCAATCTCAAGACCGGTCAGGGGTTGGAATCGGTCATCGCCTTTCTGGAACAGGAAGGCCTGCTGGAGACAGCGCCGGATCTCGGCCCCCCTGATAGTCCACCATCACCACTCCCGAGCCGCGACGAAGACGCCCGGACCTAACAAAGCCGCCCGATCATTGAGGATGATCCGCACCTGGATGCCTTCCAGGAGCGGCCTCATGCGACCTTTGGCGAGGAATCCCGCGAGAAAGCCGCCTTCTAGGAGGGCGGGCAGGATCTTGGGAGCAATGCCGCCACCGACGAATACCCCGCCGGTCGCCATGACCTTGAGCGCCTGGTTGCCCGCCTCGACGCCATAGAGGCGCACGAAGAGGTCGAGGGTTTCGCGACAGAGTTCGTCCCGACCCTCCAGCGCGGCCTGGGAGATAGCCGCGGCGGCGGGACCTGTCGACATCTCTTCCAACAGCCAGGTTGGGGTCGTTGCCTGGTGATACTCGCGCATGAATTCATAGAGGTTCACCAGACCCGGCCCCGAGAGGACCCGTTCCCAGCTCAGATGCTGATAGCGTCGACACAAAAATCGCCACAACTCGATCTCCAATTCGCTGTTGGGGCTGAAATCCGTGTGCCCCCCCTCGGAGGCGAAGGGGCGATGATGGCGACCGTCCCAGAACATCCCCGCCTCGCCGAGGCCGGTGCCGGCGGCAATGACAGCACGATTCCCGCTGGAGGAAAGGGCGCCCGCTTGAAGTTCCGCAAAATCCTCCTCACCCAGGGCGGCGATACCCCAGGCCGTGGCTTCGAGGTCATTGAGCAACCAGACCGGGCCGAGGCCGAGCGCGGCGGCCAATTCACCGCCATCAAGCTGCCAGGGAAGATTGGTGGTAGTACAACGATTGTCCTGCACAGGTCCGGCCACGCCGAAACAGGCGCCGTCACATCTGTGATCGGAATAGTCCTGGAGAAAGCCGTCGAGGAGGCTCTCGAAGCTCGGGTAAGCCGGACTGGGATAGGTCTTTTCAACCAAGACTTGGATCCGGGGACCGATAAGGCTGAGAATGGCGAGCCGGGTTTTGGTACCCCCGATATCGCCCGCAAGGATCTGCATACTCTTGACTCCCCGAGAATGGCCCGCGCCTGCGGGGCCTCGAGAACAATGAAGGGATTATGCCACAGGGAACCATCTTCACCAGGGGGTCGATAGTTGTTTTGTAGGGAGCAAATAAACTGTCCGGTGTTGTAGCACATGATCTGTCCGGTGTAGTGGGTGCCGAGGAGGTACCCGATGAACCGAACGAAACTGTTACAGGAGATCCGGAAGATGCGATTTGAAGAGG